>JBCDFM010000442.1:0-1592 GCA_039178015.1 Pseudomonadota bacterium | reverse complement strand
GTATCCAATCGCAGGCTCCTGGCGAGCTCAGCAGCGTCATACAAAGTTGGCCTGCGCTGTACAGTCGATGATTGCATCTATTTGTGTCTACCCATTTACCATGGTACTGGACTGTTTCTTGGTGTTATCGCTGCCTTTACCACCGGCGCAACGCTGTTTATACGGCGGAAATTTTCAGGAAGTAATTTTCTCAGAGAAGTGCGCGAGAATGGAGCGACTTGTTTTATCTATATCGGCGAGCTTTGTCGCTACCTGCTGAATACACCAGAGCAGCCCGATGATGCCAACTCGCCTCTGGTGACAATGATGGGCAATGGTCTTCGACCGGATGTATGGCACGAATTTAAACAACGTTTTGGCATAAAACGTGTGTCAGAATTCTATGGCTCAAGTGAGGGCAACATCGGTTTCCTCAACCTGCTGAACAAAGACTGCACGGTAGGTGCAACAACCATGCCCGTCGCGCTGGTTAAGTACGACGTTGACAATGACGATATCGTACGTGACTCCCAAGGGTTTTGCGTCAAAGTTGCAGAAGGCGAACCTGGCCTTCTTCTCGGCAAGATTACTCCTCAAACGGAGTTTGAGGGTTATACCAGTAAGGATGCCACCGAGAGCAAAATTCTGCGGGATGTATTCCAAAAAGACGATTCATGGTTCAACACTGGCGATCTCATGAAGACTATCGACGTCGGCTTTTCACTAGGTCTCAAGCACTATCAGTTCGTCGACCGCGTAGGTGACACCTTCCGCTGGAAGTCGGAAAATGTGTCCACCAACGAGGTGGGAGAAATCATAAATGGGGATCCTCAGATTGCCTTTTGCAACGTTTACGGCGTAGAAATCCCAAAAGCCGATGGTCGCGCAGGCATGGCTGCTTTGGCACTAGCGGACGGTGTGGAGGAGCTGGATCTAGATAACTTCTCAGAGTACGTTAATTCGCACCTGCCCGCCTATGCACGCCCCGTGTTCCTGCGTATCCAGCGAGAGCTTGACACCACAGGCACGTTCAAGCTGGTCAAGGGTGAATTGCGAAAGCAAGCCTACGATCTTGAACAGGTTGACGACGATCTATTTGTTATGAAACCTGGCTCCAAGCGCTACGAACCCTTAGATGAAGGATTCGCTGACGCCTTGAAAGCTGGCAATGGCGGTTACTAGTTCAGTGAATCTGTTTCGTCATTGACCGACATAAACGCAGTAATCGTCATGGAAATTCCGGTTTCGGCTCACAGCCGAGGACCCATTGGGCATGTGTGCTTGGTCCACACCCGCGGGCCACACGTTTCCTCGAAGTCACAGCCCCCAATGCGAGTGCATGGTGACCTAGATATCCTCACAGCCGCGAATCAGTCAGCCTCTGTAATATGAGATTACGGCGAGTACCGGCGCCTTCACAGCACCGGTGCTCGTTAGCTCTACAGATGCGCGCCTCGCAGCATATAGGCCAGAGCGACCGTTTCCCCGCTGGGTGGCTTCTCCTGCTCCTGACCACGCGCTTTAGCGGAGGATGGGAATAACTGGAACGCACGCGCCAGCAGGCTGTCATTAAATTTGGGGGCGACCATATAACTCATTTCCATGGTCTGTCC
>JBCDFM010000441.1:0-1676 GCA_039178015.1 Pseudomonadota bacterium | reverse complement strand
GCTATTGAAAGAACGCCTGCTACAGGAGCATCCTCAGTGCGACGTAGAGCGGGTACTGGACTTTGAACTTGCGTTCTATGATACCCAGCGCCCCGCCGTCGTTGGTATGCAGCGCGAGTTTATAGCCTCAGCGCGTCTCGATAACCTGCTCAGCTGCTACGTTGCCATACAGGCTTTGCTGGCCTGCGATGGCAGCGTAAGCTCGCTTGTCGTTTGCAACGATCATGAAGAGGTCGGTAGCCAGTCTGCCGTGGGTGCCCAGGGGCCAATGCTTTTATCTTTGCTGAG
The DNA here is from genome assembly GCA_039178015.1 of Pseudomonadota bacterium. Classification (GTDB taxonomy): domain Bacteria; phylum Pseudomonadota; class Gammaproteobacteria; order Pseudomonadales; family Halieaceae; genus JARRPM01. The sequence goes on along the minus strand of JBCDFM010000441.1, from coordinate 1,388 downwards.
GCGTATCGCAGGCAGTGAACCAGACTATGCAAAAATGGCGGATCGCTCGCTAATGATATCTACGGATAATGCGCACGCGGTGCACCCTAACTTCACATCAAAGCACGACGACAACCACGGTCCATTGATGAATGCAGGACCCGTTATCAAAGTTAACGCCAGCCAGCGTTATGCTTCAAATAGTGAAACGGCCGGTTTCTTCCGCATACTTGCGGCGGCTGAGGAAGTACCCGTACAGTCTTTTGTGGTGCGCAGCGATATGCGCTGCGGCAGCACCATCGGGCCCATTTCGGCCGCTGGCACAGGTATTCGAACGCTCGATGTAGGTGTGCCGACACTGGGTATGCACTCTGCCAGAGAAATGGCAGGCGTGCGTGATGCCTGTGATCTCAGCCGGGTGTTGAAACGCTTTTTTAATCATCGAGGCGAATTAACCGCAACCTAGCACTATGAGGGTACTCCTACTCTCTGCTTATGATGCTGTCAGTCATCGCTATTGGCAGCGCACTCTGATGGCGATGTTTCCACATTGGGACTGGCTAGTGTTATCTCTGCCTGCCCGGCATTTTGCATGGCGTATGCGCGGTAATCCACTGTCTTGGGCGTTTGATGAGGCGGCAACGCTCGCGCAAGACTATGACGCCGTGGTAGCCACCTCAATGGTGGATCTCGCGACTTTGCGCGGGCTTGTACCGAATCTCGCTGGTGTTCCTAGCCTCCTGTACTTTCACGAGAATCAGTTTGCTTATCCGAGAAGCTCCTACGCCCACAGTTCAGTAGATGTGCAGATGGTTAGTCTGTACTCAGCGTTGGCGGCGACGTCCCTGGCTTTCAATTCCCGCTACAATCGAGACTCGTTTATTCACGGCGTGGTGGAGCTTTTGCGAAGGCTTCCGGATAGGGTACCGACTGGAATTTCAGATCGGTTGCTCGAGAAGGCCAAGGTGCTACCCGTACCGGTGAACGACAATTCCACTGCCCGGTCGAGCTGGCCCGGTACGCCGGGAGAACTGGCCGAGCGACCGCTTCGGCTATTGTGGAGCGGTCGGTTTGAGCACGATAAGGGGGGACAGTCACTGCATCTTCTGCTGCGTGCACTGGAGGCTCTTGATCTTGATTACGAACTTGCGCTCACCGGCCAGCAGTTTCGACAAGCGCCCGCCGTTTTCAACCATGTTGAATCTGAATTCGATCACCGACTGGTACATTTTGGCTTCGTTAACGACGAAGAGACATTGCACGCGCTGCAGCGGGCGAGTGATGTCATTCTTTCGACAGCAGATCACGAGTTTCAAGGTCTGGCAGTCTTGCAAGCCGTAATGCGAGGCTGCTTGCCGGTGGTTCCTGATAGACTCGTCTATCCTGAGATCTACCCCAATCAATTTCGT
>JBCDFM010000440.1:0-1766 GCA_039178015.1 Pseudomonadota bacterium | reverse complement strand
TATGTGGGATGAACTGTATGCGGCAGGGGCGGACTACGGTATTCACCCCTATGGCGAATCTGCTACCAACATGGCACGCCTGGAGGCAGGTTTCATCATGCCCGACATGGAGTTCAATGAAGCGCTGAAAACTATTCATTTTCAACATGACCAAACGCCCTTCGAACTAAACCTCGGCTGGCTGGTGGATTTCAAGAAGCCGCATTTTAATGGGCGTGCGGCTTTGCTGGAGGAACAAAAACGCGGTGGTCCCGAGTACATACTGACCAAGCTGGACATCGACGGTAATAAACCCGCAGAGGGCTCGCACCTGTACAGTAATAAACGATGCACGCGTGAAATTGGCTACGTCACCTCGGCTATGTGGTCGCCGGCGGCAAAGGCCAATATCGCCCTAGCAATGGTGCAGACGAAAGCCGTAGGCGGACCGATTTGGGCGGAGGTGTACTACGAAAAAGAGTTGCGACACTGTCACAAGGTTGAACGTGCAACCGTGAAAGATAAGCCGTTTTGGGTACCCGACAGAGCTCGTCAAACGCCGCCACCGGATTGCTAGGAGCTCGCAGGACATCTCCTTTTATCAACGCTGTTCTTGACCCATTCTCATCAACACTGTTGATGAGAATGGGTTCGCCCGCAAGTGCGGGAGCCACATCAGCGGGCACCTTTTCAGTGCGCACCGCACCCCTTTGGCGCGTATTGAGACAACATCATCCTAATCTTTCCCGATTAGCGACCAATATCATCCGCTTACATGTATCGTATGCATGAATCCGCCTGCCTGTGAACTCGGATTTACCACTTCCATGCCCCCTGGTCAGACTGGGACGCGTTAGCTGTCAACAATTCGACCGCGTGACAATCGGCACGGTTTGTGCATAAAATCGCGCTAAAAGAGCGTAATACGCAGGGTTGTTGTCATGCTAAGTGCAGAGTTTGTCACGAGTTATCTGGACGCTTGGAACCAACAAGATCCAGCCGGCGTCGCTGATCACCTGTCCAAAAACGGTACCTACAGCGATATACCTGAGCAGCGTCATCTCAATCGTATCGAATTGATCAAGCACCTGGAAAGCTACTTCAGTAAGGATACTAACTTCTATCACCTTGTCGGTGAGGTGCTGGCTGGAGAGAGCACTATCGCCTTCCAGTACCGCGCCTGCCCCGGCGGTAGAGACAGCGAGGGTGGCTGGATGGGCGCTGAATTCATTACGATGGATGGCGCTGGCGCTGGCTTGATAGAGGACTATTATCGTGACCCCGCACTGTCCTCCAGGCGGCGTAGCGAGTCTCCCGGTCGGGCACGCTATGCAAAGTCAGGTCTCAGCCCGGATGCGCAGCAAGCAGTGCTCAATAGCCTGATAACAGTCATGGAGCAGGACAAAGCATTTCTTGACCCAGAGCTATCACTGCCCGAATTGGCCGGTCGCCTGGGATGTTCCATCAACCATCTGTCTCAGGCAATTAACGATGGCCATGGCGTCAGCTTTTTCGACTACATCAATCGCTATCGCATTCAGGAAGCGACAGATATCCTGGTGCAGCCCGATCGGTTTAACCCATCGGTGTTGGACGTGGCATTGGCGGTGGGCTTTAACTCGACGTCTACGTTCTACGCCGCCTTCAAAAAAGCAACCGGCAAGACGCCAGCCCAGTACCGTCGCGAGGCCTGCATTCGTATCTGACCTCAGAGGGCTCTGAGATACCAGAGGTAATCGAGTGGGCTAACCTGACCATGATAGTCGTCACTTTCGCCCTTGCGCAGG
>JBCDFM010000439.1:0-1994 GCA_039178015.1 Pseudomonadota bacterium | reverse complement strand
GCGACGTGTGTCCAGAAATTCCCCGGTATAGCGCTGCGCGCGCTCGGCAAAGTCCGCCGGCGGCGCCGGTAGTGGCGCTACAGCTTGCGGGAAAAACTCCTGAACGATCCGACGTGGTAGCGTCCTTAGGGCGCTGCCACTGGCAGAATTGGTCGATACAAAGATGCCGAGGTTAAGTTCAGGTACCAGCGACATGATGGATTTGAATCCGTTTATCGAACCACCGTGCTCAAGCACCTCGTACCCGTTAAAACTGTTCGTCCAGAAACCGTGAGCATTGGCTCGTGTCTGATCGCCGTGCCAGAACAGGGGCTCGCTCATGGTCTCCCAGGTCGACTCCTCAAGAATGGTCGCTCCGTCTAGTGTGCCTCGATTCAGGTGCATGCGCATATAAGTCGCCATATCGGCAGCCGTCGACGACATGGAGCCCTCTGCATGTGTTGTATTGCGAGCCAGTGGCCACGTAAGCGGTTCCCACCAGCCGTTGCTCCATGTATGGGCTTTCGCTTCGCGCGCTCGGAGGTCCGGCAGCCATGGCAGGTATTCATTTTCATCGGTCACTGTTTTCACTCGCACATCTGAAGAGTTCATATCCAGCGGTAGCAGGATGTGATTTCGAATATAGTCTGCGTAGCTCTCTCCGGACACCTGGGCAATGATCTCCCCTAACAGTGCATAGCCATAGTTAGAGTAAGAGATAGCCTCACCCGGCGGGCGCACCTGATGGGCACCGATGGCCTCAAGCTGCGCCTTGGTCGTGTCGCCATCGCGTGGGTTCGGCGCTCCGAAATAGCCCAGAACGCGATCTTCAAAGCCCGGTGTATGGGTAAGAAGGTGGGAGATCGTAATGACACCCAGATGATCGTCTATCTGAAGGTCTCCGAGGTGCTTCCGTATGTTGTCGTCCAGCGACAGCTTGCCCTCCTGCATGAGCTGCATGATAGCTGTTGCGGTGAATGTTTTGGTGATCGATGCAATGCGGAACAAGTGGTGGTCAGCCACGACTTCTTCTCGCGTGTCGGTATTGGCAAATCCATAGCCCTTAATCAGCACAGGACCGTATCTATCGGTGACGGCGACAGTGGCGCCGGGAATCCTCGGGTTCTCCATCAACGTTTGGACCACAGCATTAACGAAGGCCTCAAGCCTGACAGGGTCTATTTGTCTCTCGTTATTCTGACTCATACTGAGCTGACTCCAGCTCAATAATAGCAGTGCGATCACAAACTGATTGACTCTGGCAGCCATCGAACCTGACATCGTTCAACCTCTGAATAAATACTTTATATAGAGTATATTGATATAGAGATATAATTGGAAGGCGCTTTTTAGGCCAGTACATTGATTACATATTTTTTGATGATTTAGGATATGACAAGCGGTTGCACACGGCAACGAACAACAAGGCCATGAAGGTGTAATGTATATCTGGCACGAGAAACGTTCTGGCTATTGAGTTTTCAGATTACATTCCTTAAAGTAGTACGATATAAAGATAATAAGTTAATGCGCTCATGAGAGCTGATCCCAAGGATGGTTGTCAAAAAGGTGTAGCCCGCAGGCAAACCAAACCGGGGAGGGTTCAATAGTGAATCGAATTAGCAGAACGTGGCAGATAAAACCAATTCTGCCTTTCGCGGTGAGCTTTATCGTCAGCGGTCAGGCAGTGGCGCAGAGTTTGGAGGATATCCAGCCGTCATTAGATAGCGGGCGCGTGTTGGAAGAAGTCATCGTGCGGGCCATGAAGCGTGATCAAACGATCTACGAGGTCCCAATCAGCATGACAGCGATGTCCGAGGAGGAATTGCAAGCACTAGGATCACAGGACCTCAACGACTACGCGGGTTTTATACCCAATCTGAGCGTGACCAGCGCGGGCGGCCGCAAACGTTCGAGTATCAGTATTCGTGGTATCTCCGCCCAAAGGGGTGTGGCGAGCACAATCGGCGTGTTTGTCGATGAATTCAACGTGTCGCCCACGTCGGTCAATGCGT
>JBCDFM010000438.1:0-2107 GCA_039178015.1 Pseudomonadota bacterium | reverse complement strand
TGTTGAGATCGACAAATGGAATTGTACGACGTTATGCGTACAACCTTTGCTTGTCGCGAGTTTACCTCCGATCCCGTTCCCGACACGGTACTGAACAGGATTATTGAGAACGCGCGTTTTGCCCCTAGCGGCGGCAATCGGCAGGGCTGGCGCATCATAAACATTATTGACCCGAGGGTACGGGACGAGCTAACTGCGCTGTCACTGCCAGCGGCAACTCGCTATTTGTTGGAGCTTCACGCAGGTGAGGGGCCGTTCAATACCGTTCATCCCAGTAGCGTTAGCGATCAGGACGTGGCGGCTGCCGAGTCACCTCTTTGGCTGGTGAAGCATATTCAAACTGCGCCCACGCTGTTGGTGGTCTGTGTCGATCTCAGCCTGGTCGCCAGCATGGATAAAGATCTTGAGCGGGTGGGCCTGGTGGGTGGTGGATCTATCTATCCGCTGGTGTGGAATATACTACTTGCGGCACGCAATGAGGGCTTCGGTGGGACCATGACGACCTGGGGCGTCGCCTGTGAGCCACAAATACAGGATTTGTTGCATATTCCCTCTCACTGGGCGGTCGCCTCGTTGGTGCCACTTGGGAAGCCGGTTAAGCAGCTAACCAGGCTAAAACGCAAACCTGTTGAAGACATACTCTTGACTAATACCTGGCGCGATAATAAGTCTGCCGACCCTCCCTGAACCGGATGGCTGTGGCACTCGTATGCTCAATATGGAGGACAAGCCCAATGAGTAGAACGGTCACGCTAGATGAAACGATCACTGTAGACCGGCCGCTGACGCAGGTTTTTGCCTATATCTCGCACTTCAATCGCATCGATGAATGGGACCCTGGCGTCGCCAAAGGCACCCGCATTACGGACGGAGCGCCGGCCGTAGGCAGTGAATTCCAGATTGATATGAAAGCTGGATTTTCGCTCAAATATACGATCGTTGAATTCGAAACCAACAAGCGCATGCTAATGACGGTGGATTCCAGTGTTTTTACAGCACTGGAGGAAATCCTGTTTGATGAAACAGACGCTGGCACCAGCGTGCGTTACATTGCCAAATTTCAGTTCAATACGGCGCTTGCTGCCGCCAACAGGATTTACCCGGCGATGATGGCGAAAGTGGCAAAAAGCACCATGGATGGAATGAAGGCCGCGCTGGAAGATAATTTCGATGCGCCCCAGGCATCGGAGTCTATTGCCAGACAAGATCGCTGTATTTTCCCCGGTCTCTGGCGCTTCACTCGCCTCGGTTACAAGCGAGCGAGAAAATCTTGGAAGCCGGTTTCCGCCTACCTCGAGGGGAAACATGCAATTGTCACCGGGGCTACCTCGGGTATTGGCGAGGCAGCTGCGATGGCACTGGCGGGCTTCGGCGCCACCCTCACGCTGGTTGCTCGCGATACGAAAAAAGCAGAAGCGACCGCCGAGTCTATACGGGCGTCCACCGGCAACAACAAGGTCGCGGTTGAAATCGCCGATCTGAGCCTGATGTCCGAGGTGCATGCTCTTGCCGATCGGCTTTTAGCGAAAGGCACGGCCATCGATATCCTTATCAACAATGCGGGTGCACTATTCAATCCAAGACAGGAAACAGAGGAGGGGTTCGAGAAAAGCTTCGCTCTGCTGTTATTGTCACCTTTCGTACTGACGGAACGCCTGCATCCTCTGCTTGCGCAGGCGGATGGGGCTCGCGTCGTGAACATTTCGTCCGGCGGTATGTACACCCAGGGAATCCATCCCACTGATCTTCAGAACGAGCACGGTAATTACTCGGGTTCGGTGGCCTATGCACGCGCAAAGCGCGGCCTGATGATTTTGACGGAAGAGTGGGCGCAGCGCTGGGCTGATGATGGCATCGTTGTTAATGCCATGCATCCTGGTTGGGCGGACACCCCTGGTATTGAGGACTCGCTGACAACCTTCTACAAGATCACCAAGCGCTTGCTCAGATCGCCTGAGGAAGGAGCAGATACTGCTGTCTGGCTGGCCGTTGCGACAGAGGCTGGTAAGGTGAGTGGCAAGTTCTGGTTAGATAGAGAACAACACCCCAGTCACGTGTTTAAAAGTACGCAAGAGACTCCGGAACAGCGAGCACAACTCCTGGAGCA
>JBCDFM010000437.1:0-2218 GCA_039178015.1 Pseudomonadota bacterium | reverse complement strand
TGGATTGCGGCCGTTGCGCCTGGCGTCAGCAATCAGCCAGGTAAGCACCAATAGCAGTGCGATGACAAGATCGGCAAAGACCTGCCAGCCGGCAGAGCTATGCCGCTGATAGTCAAAGATACCAACGTAGCCGACCTGCAATACCGTGTACGCGGTCAGTATCGTGAATGGAATTAACAGAACAATCGCCAGTGCGCGCATATTCACCTTGATCTCCCCTCGATTGATTTAAGCCTATACTCGTCGCGTGGGTGAATCACTGCAATTACCTCGGAGGTTATTGAATACACTTTTCAGCCATGGAGACAATGCGTTGACAGAGGAGACCCAACATGTCCGAAAGCAATACGGTCACGCCGCAACAGTTCAATACGCTGTGTCGTCGTTGGCGGCGATTCAGGAAACTGTCTCAATTAGAACTGGCGCTAGCAGCTAACGTATCACAGCGACACTTGAGCTGGCTGGAAACCGGCCGCAGCCAACCCAGTCGAGACATGGTGGTGCGGCTGTCGGAAGCGATGGATATTCCCTTACGCGAACGCAATGCCCTTTTTCAATCTGCTGGCTTTGCCGCACTCTACAGTGAATCATCCCTAGATGAACCGGCTATGGCGCCTGTTTTAGAGGCGCTAAACCACATTCTCGAGCACCATGAGCCGCTCCCTGCCTTCGCCGTGGATCGCCTGTGGAATGTAAAAAAACAAAACAGAGCAGCTCATCTGATGTTTAGCGCAGCAGGAGTGGCAGATAAGATGCAGGAAATTGATGGTCACACGCCCGACACCAATCTAGCGCTTATGACTCTACACCCAGGCGGTTTAAGGCGCTTTATTGTCAACTGGGAGCAAGCCGCTCCCGCGTTCGTCAGCCGCTTGAGAAGTGAGGCGATGTCCACGGCAGACCCGATTCTGCATCGGGAACTGAACCGCTATATCGAGATTGCCGGGCAGGGCGCTCCAGGTGAGCCAAGCACAGCACCGCTGTTGCCGATACTACCTCTAGAGCTAGATATAGACGGCCTGCAGCTAAAGCTCTTTTCAGTGATATCGACCTTCGGTACGCCCCAGGACATTACCACTGACGAACTACGCATCGAAGCATTTTATCCCTTAGATGAAAGCACTCGCGCCTTTTTTCAAAGCATTCGGTAGCGCTGTTGATCAACTCTCACTGTTGACTCAGGCTCGGACCCAGTCAAAGGCCATCACCCGGCGGATATCGTCGCAACCCAGTACCAACATCAGTAGGCGATCTAAACCCAGGGCGACGCCACTACAGGCAGGCAGACCATACTCTAACGCTGCCAAAAAACGTTCATCCAGGGGCTGCTGTGTCTGCCCGTAACGTTCGCGCCGTAAATTGTCAGCGTCGAAACGCAAACGCTGCTCTTGCGCGTCTTCAAGTTCCAGATAACCGTTGGCGAGCTCTAGGCCATCGACATAGCATTCAAAACGACGCGCGACCCTGTAACCGCCCACTTCATGTACCTGTGCGAGAGCTGCTTGAGTTTCCGGATAATCATAAATGAAACTAATACCGGGAGAGTCCAGTGTTGGCTCAATCAGATGTGTCATTAGCAGGTCGAGCCACAGGTTTCGATCACCCGACATGTCGCCCACATCCAATCGTGCTTTAACCGCATTTTCTAGCGACGCATCTTCGACAGTAAAAGGATCCAACCCTAAATGCTCGATGAACAAGCTTCGATAGCTATGGTCTTTCCGAGAACGTTCACCAAGGCAAAGACAAACGAGTTCCTGCACTTCGTCCATCAATGTGCGCTCGTCAACACCCGTGCGATACCATTCCAAAAGCGAAAATTCCGGATTGTGCCTTTTCCCTGCCTCACCATCTCGAAACGCCTTACTTATCTGAAAGATGGGCTGACCGTGCTGCGCCAGAAGTCGTTTCATTGCATATTCAGGGGATGTTTGCAGATAGCGCGGGGCGCGATGAGAACGAGAAGTTGCTACGACCAGAGACTCGATACCGGGATCAGTCACTCCCGCGGTACAAAGCAATGGCGTCTCGACTTCCATCAATGCTTTGTCTGCGAAAAAAGCTCGAATCAGAGCATATAGTTCAGAACGCTTCCTCAGAGACTCGATATCCGAAGGCGACCGCCAGTCCAGAGAACGGGTCAGGACTTCGCCACCCGATTCTGGTATTCACCGCTGCGTGTGTCTACTCGGATCACCTCGCCCTGATTAATGAATAG
>JBCDFM010000436.1:0-2227 GCA_039178015.1 Pseudomonadota bacterium | reverse complement strand
TGAATCAGCAGCGGCCTATCCTTGTGTTCAGTATGGAAATGCCCGCTGATTCGTTGATTATCAGGCTGCTTTCCTCAGTCGGTCGCATCGATCAGACACGCATCCGCACTGGCAAACTGGAGCAAGAGGACTGGCCAAAGCTGAGCGCAGCCGTCACAAAACTAAAAGATGCGCCTTTGTTTATAGACGATACGCCCGCGCTCACGCCCACGGAGATTCGCAGCCGTGCCAGGCGCGTAGCGCGCGAACAGGGTGCCCTCGGTATGATCATGGTGGATTATCTACAGCTAATGCAGATTGCGGGCTCATCGGAGGGTCGTACCGCCGAGATTTCTGAAATCTCCCGTAGCCTGAAAGCAATTGCGAAAGAGTTCAATTGCCCGATGGTAGCGCTCTCGCAGCTAAACCGTTCGCTGGAGCAGCGCCCAAACAAGCGCCCGGTAAACTCTGACCTGCGAGAGTCCGGGGCAATTGAACAGGATGCCGATGTGATCATGTTTATCTATCGAGACGAAGTCTATAACGAAGAATCGCCGGATAAAGGGATCGCCGAGATTATTATTGGTAAGCAGCGTAATGGCCCCATCGGTGTCTGCCGGCTTGCTTTTATGGGGCACTTTACGCGCTTCGAAAACCTTGCTCGAGGGAGTTAAGTCAGGCTTGCGTACGAGGCCGCACCGCGCCGCGATCCCGCGGCAATAATGCTAGGGTGGTCAGTGACTTAAACGGCGGCGTAAAACAGATAGTCGTCGTCTTGCTGCATGTTTGAGAGCGTGTCGCGTACGATGTCTCGTGCCAACATGCCGCAGGTACCGCACTGGCTGGCAACACCAAGCGATTCACGCACTTCTTGAAGAGAGGACGCGCCATTTTCAACCGCGCAGCGGATTTGTTGGTCGGTGATGCCTTTACAGAGACAGACGTACATAGATCGCGTCGAGCCGGTTGCCGTGAGTAACCCTGCGGACACTAATGCTAATGAGAATGATTGTCAATCATCAATGCTTACCAAATGGAATCTGGTTCACAGCCCCCGCCAGTCTTACTTTGATATGATCGCGGCTTGTTTCTGGCTGTAGTGAATAGACGCCATGCCCAAGACCACGCTGTTACCCCTGTTAGCTAATGGTGAAATCTGTTCCGGTCAAGCGCTGGCACAGGCCTTGGGTGTCAGTCGAACAGCGGTTTGGAAACAGTTGAGTGCACTGCAGGCCTTGGGCCTGAACATCGAATCTGTCAAAGGCCGTGGCTATCGTATTCCCGGTGGTCTCGATCTATTGCAGGAAAACAGTATACGCGCAGCACTGGCGCCGCAGGCGGCTAGCCAGCTTAGCCGGCTTATATTGCTTGAAACAACTGAATCCACCAATACCGAAGCAATGCGGCAGCTCAAATCAGGAGGGAGTTGTGGGCTGGTATGCACGGCGGAACAGCAAACCGCCGGTCGCGGGCGCAGGGGAAGGACCTGGGTGAGCCCATTTGCGAGCAATCTGTACCTGTCTGTTGGTTGGGAGTACCACCAGGGAGCGGCGACACTGGAGGGTCTCAGCCTGGCAGTGGGGGTGAGTGTCGCACGCGCTCTCGCAGGCCATGGACTACCTCAAGTTCAACTGAAATGGCCCAATGACATTCTCTTCGGTGATGCGAAACTGGGGGGCATACTGCTCGAGATGGAGGGTGATGCGGCCGGGGCCTGTCAGGTTGTTATTGGTGTAGGTCTGAATGTTGCCATGCCAAAGCCGGCCGCGGATGCGATTGACCAGACGTGGACCGACCTGGCTACTGTCGGCGCAGGAGAGTGTCCACCGCGCAGCGTGCTGCTGGCCTCCCTGCTCAATGAACTGTTGCCGCTGCTGGCGGATTTTGAGCACCGCGGATTTTCACCGTGGCGCGCAGCCTGGCTGGAACTGGACGCGTATGCCGATGCTCCGGTGCAGCTGTACACTGGTGGTGTTGTCACTGAGGGCATTGCCAGAGGGGTAGATTCGCGTGGCGCTTTGCTGCTCGAAACGCCGGACAAGGGTTTGCAGAGCATCTATGGTGGTGAGATTTCCTTGAGGCCCATCCCATGAAACGCGCGAGCCGCTGTCTGCAGCTGGATATGGGCAATAGCTCAACCAAATGGCGCCTGCTTGAAGAGGGTAGCGCGACTCGCCGCGGCCGATACCGTATCGATGATCCGGATTCCTTGGAGAACTTTCTCGCCTGCAGTAGCCAGATAGAACAG
>JBCDFM010000435.1:0-2266 GCA_039178015.1 Pseudomonadota bacterium | reverse complement strand
GACACTGTTGGCGAACTCCGAAAGTAGCAATTAAGCAGGCTCTAGCGCCTTGAATCGAGAAACTCTGGTTTTTGCTAATGGAACTTCCTGAAACCAGTTGAACAGCCGATCAATATTAATGGCTGCGCCAATTGCCATATTCTGCAAGTGCGTTTTAGCCATACCCAGATAACGAGAACGTCGTAAACCGCAACTGGTCACGCCTTGAGCAATCGTACTCTCGATGCCAGCGCGGCGGCGATAACGCTCCTGACCTTCCGTTGTCGTTTGTATGGCTCGAGCTTTTTCTAATGCTTCGTGTTCGGCTCGTGGCAGTAGATGCAGTGTCCGGCCAACAGTCGGCTTAGCGTTGGTGCAAAGCGAGCGAACGGGGCAATCAGCACAGTCTTGAGGGTGAAATCTAGTCAGAATATAGGGTTTCCCGGAATCGCGGTCGTAGACTTTCCACGCCTGAGAAGTTTTGCCCTGCGGACAGGTCACCTGTTCATTTTCCCAATCAATCTTGAAGTGGTTCAAAGCGAAGGCCCTTGCAGTTCGCGCTTGCCAACTGGTATCTAGACGTGCTGGCCCTACCATCTCAATGCCTTGATTCTGTGCATTTACCAGCAGAAACGCATTGATATAAGCGGTATCGGCGAAGTGCTCCTCGGGCCGAAGCTGTTTGTCGATTAGGGCTTGATGGATATCGTCAATACACTGTGCCTCATGAACACTGGCATCAGTGGTCATCACATGAGTGATCAAATGACAGCTATCGTCATCGCAAGTTTCACTCAGGTGAGTGATATAGCCTGTCCAAGTGGTGCCACAACGGCGGCGATAGCGCACCTCTGTGTCATAGGGTGACTCAATGGTAGGTGTCTTCTTGGCTATCTGTTTATCGCTTTTCCAACGTAGGCTAGGACCCTCCTTATGATGGTTGTATTCGTAGTGGTACGGCCAAAGTTCTTCTAGTGCTTGCACGGTTTCGAGGGCCTTGCCTTCGGCGGCGATTTCTGAGTCGGCTAGGCATTTGAGTAGGTAGTCACCATCTTCTCCCACCTGTTGCGCATAGGCGATGCGTTCGGCTGGTTTTGACGGTAGTCGGTAGTCTTCAATCCGCCGCCCATAGCGCTGATACCAGTCTTCGGGGGCGATCTGCTGTAACCATTCAGGTGCCAAGACGGCTAAGTCGTTCAGGGCCGCGCGGAGCGTTTCACCAACCACTTCTAAACGGTTCAGGCTACGGATGGCGCCCAAGACACGGGTGGAGTCGGTACGCTGCTTGCCACCGGCTTTGACGAGACCCAGCTCTTGGCAGCGCTCCAGCAGTTTATCGAGTAGCAGATGTTCAACGTTGCCGGTTAGCAAGCGGCCCCGAAACTCGCTCAGGACGCTGTAGTCGAAGCCAGTATCAGTCAGCTCTAGCCGCAGCAGATACTTCCAGTCGATCCGCGAGCGCGCAGATTCCGCCGCTTGGCGATCGGATAGGTTTTCACGGAACTGCATAATGGTGACTAACGCTAGCCGCCACGGTGGGATGGCCGACTGGCCATCCTTTGAGAACAGTTCTTTGAAGTCTGCATCTTCAAAGATGGGACCGAGTTCATCGTGCAGTGTCACGTATGGATTGCCTTTAACAAATACGGCTTTAGCAACTTGCAGCGTATCAGCGGGGGCCAACGAGTTCGGCTGGGGCTTTAGGGACATGGCGACGCACTTCCTATTGCAGATAGATTCGCCTCAGCTTACCGATTCTTTTATGCTTCTGGAGTTCGCCAACAGTGTCGTATAGACAGGCAGACAACTCGCAGACAGCAGTAACAAAGGCACAGACAAGAGGCGCAGCTGCCGTTGAGGTCATTTGAGGGGGCTAGCTAAATCCAGCGAGAATAAGTAGCACTCCCGCGCCCAGAGCAATCAGGGCCAATACGAGGCCCGCATTGGGGCTACCTTTCCAAGAATAGTTTTTTTCTTTGGGCATCGTGATCCCTCTGACAAAGTGCTTTCCCCATTGTGACATTAGTATTCTGTACCGCATCCATCCGTTGGTTGGTTGCAGCGTTAGCGCAATTCACTAATCCGCTGGCGACGGTTGGGCTTTCTCCTGTGAAGACGCTTTGAGCACAGGGCATTCGGTCCAACCGCTCAGAGGGTGACAACCCACCTATAACTCTTGTTTCATGAGGTCTAGAGCGTCAAACCCTCGCTTAAAATAGAGCCGTTTATGGCGCTTGAGGGCGATTAGCGGCAGGACAAAATCTGCCCATAAAACCATCGAAAAGAG
>JBCDFM010000434.1:0-2300 GCA_039178015.1 Pseudomonadota bacterium | reverse complement strand
GATTGTCAGCATTCGCGATTGGGAGCTGACCTCGGAGGTCGCAAGCAGCTATCGCAGCGGACACGTCTTCTTGGTAGGGGATGCGGCCCATCGATACCCTCCCAGCGGCGGACTGGGGCTAAACACAGGTGTGGGTGATGCACATAACCTCGCATGGAAAATTGCCGGTGTGATTGCCGGCTGGGCTAGTAAAGCACTATTAGATTCATACGACAGGGAACGACGACCAGTCGCGAATCATAATGCGGCCTTCAGCCTCGAAAATGCGATGAAAATGTTAGACATATTTAATCATGCCGGCGTATTTTCGGAGCCTGGAAAACAGCCATCGCTTGACGCACTGCGAGCTGATGCGTCTCAGTGGAACAGCCTCCAGGCAAGCATCGAAGACCAGCGAGTACACTTTGATGGGCTGGCGCTGCATCTTGGCGCTCACTACGGGCGCAGTGATGCGCCAGATCCTTTCAGCAATGAGCTGCAGTGTGCCCAGCCAGGTGCTCGACTACCTCACGTGTGGATAAAAAGAGGGGGCGAAAGAGTCTCAAGTCATGATCTGCTCAGCGCCGGCCAATTCACGTTGCTTGTACCTGAGGCGCTTCAGGTCGACACGACCTCGCTGCCCACCCATTGGCAAGTGCGCCGCGCTTCAGAAGACTTTGACGCTGATGCAAACGCGTTACACACGCTTGGTTTGCAGGGCGCTTTTGTTCTGGTGAGACCCGATGGCCACATTGCCGCTCTCTTGCCGACAACAGACGCTTGGAGTAACACGCTGTCGTCGATTGCACAATCGGGCATTGCCGCTTAAGGGCCGATCTTTACCAGTACGAAGGAAGCCACTATGGATCTTGGTATCAGCAGTAAGACAGCGATTGTTTGTGCATCGAGTCGTGGTTTGGGTAAGGCCTGCGCCATATCGCTGGCCCGCGAGGGTGTGCATGTGTTCATCAATGGCAGAACGGAGGGTGCGCTGCACGATTGTCGACAGGAGATAATAGAATCGGGGGGTGAAGCAACCGCCGTGCTCGCGGATGTGTCATCCAAAGCGGGTCGCGAGGCCTTGCTAGACGCCTGTCCAGCACCAGATATTCTGATTAACAACAATGGCGGACCTGACCCGGTCGGTTTTTTGGAGAGTTCGCCTGAAGACTGGCAGGCTGCTATTGGCGCGAACATGATGGCGCCTATTTTCATGATTCAGGCTGTACTGCCCGGTATGCGAGAGCGGCAGTTCGGGCGCATCGTCAACATTACTTCGGCGATGGTTAAGACGCCCAATCCGATTATGTGTCTTTCAAGCGCTACTCGCACCGCATTGACTGCGCTGTCAAAGGCGGTCTCCAAAGATTCTGTATACAGCAATGTTACGCTCAATAACTTGCTGCCTGAAATGTTTGATACAGGCCGCCAGCATGACAATGCCGAACTCATTTCAGCTTTGACGGGAATCACTTACGACGAGGCTCGCGACCGCTTGAAGTCACGTGTGACGGCGGGACGGTTTGGCCAGGCGCCGGAGTTCGGTGACGCCTGTGCCTTTTTGTGCAGCGTTCAGGCGAGCTTCATATGCGGTCAGAATTTGCAGCTCGACGGCGGCTCTTATGACGGGCTTTTGTAGCACAGTGAGGAATCATGCGGTCAAGCTAGTCAGTGGATACTCTGTAGATTGGGACTTGCCGCATTCTACGCATTTTATAGGAACCAAATGTTTGCGCTTGCTTGCTGCGCTTTTAAGCACACTATTGCTGCTGGCCTCAACCGAGCTTTACGCGGGCAAGATGGGGCCCAATGTCATTTTGATCGTTGCCGATGATCTCGGCTGGAACGATGTGGGCTTTAACGGCAGCGAGATTCACACCCCCCATCTCGATCAACTGGCTAGCGATGGCGTTCAGCTGGAACGCTTCTATGTTCAACCATCATGCAGTCCTACTCGCAGCGATCTGATGACAAGTCAGTCCGCGATATCGCTTGGTGTGATATCACCCTTTTCAAAGCAACAGCCTGCGGGAGTTCCAGAATCGTATCCATTTCTTCCGACATTTTTCCAAAACGCAGACTACCAGACGTTTATGTTTGGAAAGTGGCACTTGGGCTTCAGAGCCCCACAGTTTCTACCCACCGCACGTGGTTTCGATCATTTCTACGGTCATCTGACTGGAGGCATCGGCTACTGGGATCACGTGCACGGAGGAGGGCTGGACTGGCAGCGCAATGGCAAAACATTAAGAGAACAAGGCTATTCCACGCATTTGATGCGCGATGAAGCCATTAGGGTGATCGAGAATAGAGAACAAGAT
>JBCDFM010000433.1:0-2309 GCA_039178015.1 Pseudomonadota bacterium | reverse complement strand
CTATCCGGATCATCCCCTGGTGCGAAGCATGCTCACTATGGATTACGCTGAGCAGGCCCAAAGCATGCTCGACAGTCGCTTATCAAGCGGCATGCCACCGGCAGGGCAGTTGCTGATCGTTCGCACCGACAGTGATGATTCGGCTGAGGGAGAGCAATTCCTACTTGGATTACAGAGTAGGGTGCGCAGCACCCTACCCGACAAGGCACAGCTCATTGGCCCCTTACCGTCGCCAATGCAGCGACGAGCAGGCAAGTTCAGGCACCAACTCATCGCACTCATGCCCGGCAGACGCGACACCAAGGCCCTGGCTGAGATTCTGGTTAGAGAAGCGGGGTTAGGCAAGACGAGTGGCAGACTTAAGTGGTCGATCGATGTTGACCCCATAGATCTTTATTGACCGACCCAAAGCTCCGTTTTGCGAAGTCCAAGCCAAGATGACCGATGCTGGTCATTAACTACACGAATGCGCATAATGGCGCCCCAATGCATTCCGGCCTCCCGTTCATCCATAACATATTGGGTTTTAGTCTGAAACATAGGTTCATTTCCGGCCAATGAAAGAACAGATCAGTGAATTGATAAGCCAGTCTCTGGAATCGCTGATACAGCGAGGCGACCTAGACGTGGAGCACCCAAGCTCGATTACGCTCGAAAGAACCCGTGACCCCAGTCACGGCGACTTTGCCAGCAATATTGCGCTCATTCTGGCGAAACCGGCAGGCAAACCACCAAGAGAGCTCGCGCAAACGATTTGCGATGCACTACCCGTCTCAGCCCTCGTGTCTCGCGCAGAAATAGCGGGGCCCGGCTTCATTAACTTCTTTCTTTCCGAATCAACCGGTCAGGCCGTTGTGCAGCGCATATTGGAGCAGGGGACTGATTTTGGGAAAACAGACGCCGGAGCAGGCCGCAAGGTACAGGTGGAGTTTGTGTCCGCAAACCCGACAGGTCCACTGCATGTTGGACATGGCCGTGGCGCCGCAATCGGTGACTGTATTTGTCGTTTACTGCAGGCTACCGGCTGGGATGTGACTCGGGAGTTTTATTACAACGACGCAGGGCAGCAAATCAACAACCTGGCGCTATCGGTCCAGGCTCGCTGTCGCGGTCAGAGCCCGGATGATCAGGAGTGGCCTGCCGATGGCTACAGAGGTGCGTATATTGAAGATGTTGCGCGAGCCTATCTTAGTGGCGAGAGCGTAGAAGCCTCCGATCAGCGTGTCCAGGCCAGCGCAGATATAGACGATTTGGAGAGTATTCGACAGTTCGCCGTTGCCTATCTGCGCAGGGAACAGGATCTTGATCTGAAAGCGTTTGAAGTGGACTTTGATCATTACTTTCTGGAGTCCTCGCTATACGAGAATGGTGAGGTGGAAAACACTGTGCAGCGCTTGGTCGATGGCGGTCACACCTATGAGCAAGACGGTGCACTGTGGCTTAAAACTACGGATTACGGTGACGACAAAGATCGCGTGATGCGTAAACGGGAAGGCGGATATACCTACTTTGTGCCGGATGTCGCCTATCACAACAACAAATGGAAACGTGGTTTCGAGCGCGTAGTTAACGTACAGGGTGCAGATCATCACAGCACGGTCACACGGGTTCGAGCCGGTCTTCAGGCGTTAAATGCCGGTATCCCAGAAGGCTGGCCCGATTATGTTCTGCATCAGATGGTCACGGTGATACGTGATGGTGAAGAGGTAAAACTGTCAAAACGCGCAGGCAGCTATGTCACCCTACGGGACCTTATCGACGAAGTAGGCCGCGATGCTACTCGTTATTTTCTGGCCGCACGTGCTCGGAGCTCACAGCTCACCTTCGATATCAATCTGGCACTCTCCCAAAGCAACGACAATCCGGTTTATTACATTCAATATGCCCATGCCAGGGCATGCGCCGTTATGCGACGATTACAGGAGCAAGGTGACACCTGGGCACCAGAGCAAGGTATAGCGCAGCTAGAGCGGCTAACCGATGAACATGAAAAAGCAGTGCTAAAACAGTTGGATCGCTATCCCGAAGTCGTGGCAAACGCAGCGGTAAGTACCGAGCCTCACAGCGTCGCTACTTACCTCAGGGAGCTGGCGGCTGAATTCCACACCTGTTACAACGCCAACAAGTTTTTAGTTGAGGACGAAAAGTTGCGCGCCGCTCGCATCGCGTTGAGCGAAGCAGTTCGTCAGGTAATTGCCAACGGCCTTGAACTGATCGGTGTTTCTGCGCCGGAGGCGATGTAGGCGATGGCGAAAGATTTCGCCAAGGCAGGCAAGTCTGGACGAAAATCCAGCGGTAAAACGGGCCGT
>JBCDFM010000432.1:0-2328 GCA_039178015.1 Pseudomonadota bacterium | reverse complement strand
TATCTACAAAAGCACGAAGGTGATCTTGATGAAGATAGCCGCCGCAGATTGACCAGCAATCCGCTGCGTGTACTTGACAGCAAGAATCCCGATGTCCAGGCCTTACTCGATGACGCGCCTGTGATGCTGGACTATCTTGATGAGCCGTCGCGGGAGGACTTCGTACAGTTGCGGGAACTGCTTGAAGCTGCCGGTGTCGAGTATGTGTTGAATCCACGACTGGTGCGGGGCCTGGATTATTACAACAAGACGGTTTACGAATGGGTGACGGACCAGCTTGGCGCGCAGGGCACGATTTGTGGCGGCGGTCGCTACGACGGCCTGGTTGAACAGCTTGGCGGCAAATCGACGCCCGCTGTCGGTTTCGCCATGGGAATGGAGCGATTAGTGTTGCTGCTGCAGGCCCAAGAACAACGATCGACCCCCGCTGCAGATGTGTATGTGGTAGCCGTCGGTAAGGGTACACATACTGCCGCCTTGAGCACGGTGGAAGCCCTGCGGGACGAACTCGAAGTGTCGACGACGATTGTGCAGCATGTTGGAGGCGGCAGTTTCAAAAGTCAGATGAAGCGCGCTGATAAAAGCGGTGCACAGGTAGCGCTCATATGGGGAGAAGACGAGGTTAGAGCGCAGTCGGTCACAGTGAAACCGCTGCGTAGTGGTGCGTCAGATGTTAGCGCCGACCAACAAACCATACCAATACAGGAACTATTGCCCACCCTGCGTGCCTTGTTAGCGGGCTGAGTGGTGCTGTGAGAGAAGTGAGAGGACAGAGTTGACGTGGAATCCTATCGTACAGAAGAAGAACAGGTTGAAGCGCTGCGAAAGTGGTGGGATGAGAATGGGCGCTCCACCATTGTGGCAATTGTTGTCGCGCTGGGGCTGGGTTTCGGCTATCAGGGCTGGCAAGCATACCGAGCTGATTCCGCCGATGGCGCGTCTGATCTGTATCAAAGTATGATTCAGGCCTTCAGTGCACCCGCTCTCTCTGCGGAACAACAGGAGATTGCCTTACAGCTCGCAGAACAGCTGAAACTGGACTACAGCGGCAGTACCTATGCCCAATTTGCGGCTTTGCAGCTGGCCAGAAGGGCGGTTGCTAACAACGATCTGGCAGAGGCCCAGGCGCAGCTACGCTGGGTGCTCGGTAGGGCCGATCAAAACAGTGATATAGGGCGCATTGCCCAGTTGCGTCTGGCGCGAGTGCTGGCGTCTGACGGCGACGCTGATCAGGCGCTGGCGATCTTGTCTCAAGGCGGGGAGGGACCCTATCAAGCGTCCTATTCAGCGGCGCGCGGCGACGTGTTGTTGAGTCTTGATCGAGTGTCAGAAGCGCGAGAAGCCTATGCGATGGCGCTGGCATTGGCCAGCAGTGAGGATACGATCGGCATGAATCTGATGGCAATCGAGCAAAAGCTGCAGTCTCTTCAGCCGCAGCCGGCTCGTGTCTCCGTGCCGATATCGAATGTGAATGCTGCTGCGTTGGACGAGAAAGGGAGTACGGAGGTGATGGAAGCCATTGTCGTTCCCCAAGACCTAGCAGCAGAGGCCCAGGAGTAAATTCATGGTCAGTTCCATTCGATTAGCCGGTGCTCTGGTTTTGACTATCAGTCTGTCGGCGTGTAGCACCGTTGGCGGCTGGTTCGATTTTGATGATGAAGACGACGCGCGACAGCCTGCGGAGCTCGTGGATTTTGAGGAGACTGCCAATGTCAAAAAAATGTGGTCTCGAGGCGTTGGCGATGGCCAGGGTGACGGTTTTTATCGCATTCAGCCCGCCATAGAAGGTGATGTTATCTACATAGCCGCCGCTGATGGTGAGGTGGAGGCCTTCGATAAGCGCGAAGGAGATCGGCTCTGGGATATTGAGTTGGAGGTGCCGCTGTCAGGCGGTGTGGGCGTGTATCGGGATGCGTTGTTCCTAGGCAGCAGCGATGGATTTGTTTTAAAGGTCGACGCCGGCACTGGCGAATTACTTTGGCAAACTTCAGTCAACGGTGAAGTGATGTCCGTGCCCCAGAGCAATGGTCAGGTGGTTGTTGCACACACCCTGGATGGCAAGCTGCAGGGCCTGGATTTTGATAGCGGTGAAATACTCTGGACATATGATAGCAATGTTCCCGTGCTCACCTTGCGCGGTAGTTGCTCTCCTGTACTTGATGGCGAGTACGCTTACGTGGGTTTTGCCAATGGTCGGGTCCTGGCCTTCGATATTGCGACCGGTGGCATTACCTGGGAGGTCCGGGTGGCGATTCCTCAGGGCCGCTCCGAGATTGAGCGCGTTGTGGACATCGACGGCACTATGGCGCTGTCAGGGCGAGACCTGTA
>JBCDFM010000431.1:0-2364 GCA_039178015.1 Pseudomonadota bacterium | reverse complement strand
GGTATATTCGCGGCGCGCAGCATCGCAACTCGCTACAGCAAAAAGTTCCCACAGTCATTAGAAGGCGCTCCGTTGATTCTGCCATTGCATAACACTGCGCTGCGACGCGAGCTGGACCAGTGGCTGGAGCAGCTGAACGTGGGCCCGCAGATTGTCGCAGAGTGCGAAGACAGCGCGCTTACTAAGATGCTGGGCAGCTCAGGTGTTGGCCTTTTTCCAGCACCTATCGCGATAAGAGATGAAATCGAACGAACCTACAAGGCCAAGTTAGTGGGTGAATTGGGAGGTGTGTCTGAGTCGTACGTCGCAATCTCACCAGAGCGGCGTCTCAAACACCCCGCGGTTTTAGATATTATCGAGCGGGCCCGAAGCCAGTTATTTGTATAAGTTTTTGGGCGAAATATTCGGTTAAACCTCACTCTCGGGAAGGCTAAACCGCTTTGATAGTGACACGCTGTTTAGCAATACTGATAGGTCAATTGTTGGGAGGGACGTATTATGGATTTCAACAAAGTCGTAAGTGGGCTCACCAGTAGCGGTGTTTTGGGCGGCGTTGCAGGCGGCGCAGTGGCAGGCGCAGTCATGAGCAACAAAAAGGCACGCAAACATGCCTCTACCTTGTTGCAGGTGGGCGGCGTAGCCGCGCTCGGGACGCTGGCTTGGAAGGCCTATAAGGTGTACAAGGACAAGCAGCCTCCGGAAACGGTTACTGAGCGTGCACCTGCTCAGTGGGGTGATCTCAATGAGCGGGGCTTTGTCATTGATGAAGCGGACGACGGTACGGCATCGCGTGGCGTCATCCTGGTCAGGGCTATGATTGCCGCGGCCTGTGCCGATGGCCACCTGGATAGCGAAGAACGGGAACGGATCATGCTGCGTATTGAAGAGCTGTCTCTACAGCCAGACGAGTATGCGCTGATCATGGATGCTCTGCAGCAACCACCTACTCTGGCGCAGATTTGCGAACAAGTGAATTGCCCTGAGCTGGCAGCGGAGGTGTATCTCTGCTCGGCCCTTGCTGTTGATCGTAGTAGAACGGAAGCTCGCGTTTATTTGGGCGCAATCGCTTATAAGCTGAATCTGCCGGCAGCGTTAGCGACGCAGATCGAACAGGATCTGGTGGCGTTAACCCCTGGTGAGAAGGCGGTGCGCGCAGTCGCTTGAGCTAGTGCGGCTGGCCAGTGAGCTTGCGAGCATCCTCCAGGCCGCCGACGTTGGTGACGTTGCTGTAGCCCAGCCGTGTTAAGCGCGTTTGGGCTTTCTCAGCTCTGCCGCCCTTTCCGCAGTAAAGAAAGATGACTGCATCTTTGTCGATGTTCAGGGCGCTCACGCCGCTTTCAATGTTCTCGTGCGGAATGAGTACGGCGTCTTGAATATGGCCCTGGGCGAATTCCTCCGGGGTTCTGACATCGATCCATATGCTCTGCTGCATGGTGTCCTCCGCAGTTGTGGTTGTGCTAAGCAGTTGTAGCAACAGGACCAGTGCTGCAATGGTGATTCGCATTGTGTGATTCCTTGCTTTAAGACTTGGCACCAAGCGCGATCGCCAACCGCTTGGTGGTTTCGGGTTCGATCAATTCAGTCGCTCCCCAGCCATCGAGCTGCTGCTCGATTATCTGAGACAGTGCGACAATATGCCGGCCATCGGCGTTCAAGCAGGGAATATAATCAAAACGCTCCCCCCCTGCAGCCATAAAATATCCACGGTTTTCCTCGTCGATTTCCTCAATGGTCTCCAGGCAATCAGAAGCGAATCCAGGACAAATCACCTGGACCGATTTAACGCCCTGCTCGGGCAGAGACTTCAGGGTTGCGTCAGTATAGGGCTGCAACCATTCGGCTCGTCCGAAACGCGACTGGAAAGTGGTCATATAATCTTGCTGCCCTAGCCCAAGCCTCTGCGCGACTAAGCGTGTTGTTTTGTGGCATTGACAATGGTACGGATCGCCCTGATCAAGATATCGTCGCGGCTCGCCGTGATAAGAAAACAGTAGCTTGTCCGCACTGCCATGCTGCTCTCTGTGTTCAACAATGCTCTCACAAATGGCCTCAATGTAGGCAGGATGATCGTGGTAGTGATTGACAAAGCGCATCTCCGGTAGCCAGCGTAATTGACGACCCTCATTCGCCAGCGCGTCAAATGCCGAACCCGTCGTGGCGCCGCTGTACTGAGGATAAAGCGGCAAAACCAGGAGCTTACGCACACCCTTATCCAGCATACTCTTGAGCGTGCCTGCGATATCGGGGCTGCCGTAGCGCATGGCAAATTCAATGACGAGCCCATCGCCGGAGCGGCTTTGCATCATCTCGCGCAAGGCCTGGGTTTGATCCTGGGTATGGTACATCAGCGGTGAACCTCGCTCT
>JBCDFM010000430.1:0-2414 GCA_039178015.1 Pseudomonadota bacterium | reverse complement strand
TAATGGATATGAGCGTGTTCGAGGCGGGCCTGAAAGCACAAGAAGAGGGCTATAGTGCCGTGTGTATAGACACGGTGAGTGATTCTGGTTTATACGCGCTTCGCTCCAAGCTCGATATTCCGGTCGTAGCGCCTGGCCAGGCGGCTCTGTATACGGCCTGTATGCTTGGACACAAGTTTTCTATCATCACCATGTGGGACGAATGGTTTGCCCTATACAATAAAATACTCACCGACTACAAACTGCACGAGCGATGCGCGTCACTGAGATCGATCAAAACCCGTCCGGACGTCAAAGAACTGCTGGATGGCAAAGAAGAAGTGATATTCGATAAGCTCAAACGCGAATCCATCGCCGCCATCGAGCAAGATGGTGCCGACGTAATCGTGCTTGGCTCCACCACCATGCATCAGTCCCATGCCTATCTGGCAGGGGAACTAGATGTACCTGTTATCAACCCCGGTCAAATCAGTTACAAACTGTGCGAGACATTACTGGCGTTGAATCTTACGCACAGCAAAAAAGCGTTTCCCAGCCCGCAGCAGGCGAACGATGATGCGGTTTTATCGCGGGGAAATTGAAGCCGGCAATCACGGAGATAAGAATGACCCAGCTAGACTACAGCTACTACGTCGACATTGTGACCAAGCGTTATTTTCATGGCGTCGATAACTTTGACCTCGCCGCAGTATTGGACTGTTTTACCGAGGATGCGGTGCTGCAGGAGGTGACGTCCAATACCGTGCATACGGGCCGCGATCAGGGTATTCGCACTATGTTTGAAGGCTTGTTCGACGCGCACTCACGAATATGGCATGGTAACTTCGTGCATACGGCAGATGTCCAGGAGAACGCGATTTGCTCCCAGTTTTCCGTTGAGGTTACGCCAACGGGAGAGACTCAATGCTTACGCTACGAAAACTGCAACCGGTTTTATTTACAGGGCGACAAGTTTCATCGCGTCTATGTTTACATGAGCGGCGATAATTTATTGAAGTAGTGGACTGACGAGGGATTTATGCAATATCAATGCGAGCTTGATCGGCAGGAACTGATAGACCTGGCCATCAACCAGTATTTCGGTAATGTCGATAAAAAGAACCTGGATGCGGTTTTAGACTGTTTTCACGATAACGCGATGCTCACAGTCCAAACTGCGTTTACCAGCCATGCAGGCAAAGATGCAATCAGACGGATGTTTGTCGATTTCATGGGCGCGTACGAGACAATCGTGCACAAAGACTTTACCTGCACCATCGATGCAGACAACGGTCGCATCACGGCTAACTTCGTCGCTGAGTTAATCGACGCAGATGGCAACCGAACAGAGCTGCACAACACTAATTTCTGGCGAATTCGCGATCGACAGTTTCAAGAGGTGTATGTCTATATGAGTGGTGTAAATCCGCTCGTTTGAACCAAGCATCAGTTGGGCAAGGCCCGAGAGGGGCCGAACGCTAAAACTCGGTTTTTCTCGAGCCCGCTGCATGCAAGTCCTAATCTTGGCTGCCTTCACTTGAAGAGCAGATTCGAGGCTCGGCGACGCGTTAGTAGCAGAGGATGGGGCGGTGAATTTTGCTACCTTTTGGGTCCTATCATCAACAGGTACCAGCCCGTGATTGGGATCTGGCCGACCGAGACTGTTCTGGATTGAATGGTCTGAACAGTTAAGTCCCCGTCAAAATTTGCCAGCGCAGCTTCTACTATCTGGTTAATGCTTGTTGACTGAGATGCGACCGCATTCTGCTGCTTGAGATCAGCGAGGCTATCGGCTGTTCGATAGTACAGCACAGCTGCTTTGGCCGTGGTATTGATGTCGACGATTTCCTTCGCTAACGCCGGATCACTTGCATCGATCGCCAGACCTTCCGCGTTGACCAATAGTGCGACGTAGCCGTTGATACCGAGGTCAGCCAGCACGCTTTGTGTTGCCTGCTCCAGAGTCACGTCGCGGGACATGACTCCCAGCAACTGCGCATCTTGGAATACAGGATAAGACACCGTCACCATCATGCCGGCACCCACCAGATCCAGGTAAGGTTCGGTCCATCCGCTGCGCTTATTCTTGAAGTCTGCCGCCTTGTAAAATGCGGTATTTGTTGGCGTGCCATTATTCTCAGCGTTTGCAAGCGGTACGAATGGGTAAATCATGAATGCGTGTTCAGCGCTGGTGAAATACACCCAGGAGAAAGGCAGACTCTCATAGGCTATTCGGAATGCAACCGTTAGTTTATCAAACACGGCAAGATTGCGCAGTGTCGAGTCCGACAAACCCGGGTCGTTGTAGCTTAGGTAGCTTGGATACTCGGCTTGAAAGGCTGGGCTATCTGACAAGGTGTCGGGCCAGGTTTTAATCAGCGTGGCGGACCCTTCGGTAGCGGTTTGCTTCCGCCAGGTGAGCGCCTGCGCCCTGG
>JBCDFM010000429.1:0-2437 GCA_039178015.1 Pseudomonadota bacterium | reverse complement strand
GGTGTTGTCACCCAGCGCCAGCAGGTCATTGACGAATCCACCCGCGACCATGTTTATCCATAGGCGACGGCCATAAACGTAAGCAAAAGTCGCCAGCTTTTTCGCAACCGAATAAGGATGCATGTACGCTGGCTGAACGGCAACTAGTGGCGATAATGTACTCGTGTTCTCGACAATAACTTGTGCTACCTGCCATGGGTCGACTATGCCGTTGTCGGTATACACCAGAATACCACTACACCCTAGTTGCTCGCTCCACTGGGCCACCTCGATGACACGCTGTCGATATTCATCGCTCTCATAGTCCTTCGACTGGGGGCAGGTAGAGAATATTTGAAGTTCGTTTTTCATGCCGTTTCTAACTCCCACTGGGTGACCATTGATACGTCTTCGTGAAAAGAGATCACTAGAGAATACCTACCGTCTTTAAATTGATTCAATCTCATGCACCGACACCGTGATTTAGCGGGAAGGACTCAAGGACACGTCCCGCCTCGAGAACCTCGGCAGCATCAAAAAACTCACCATCCATATGCAAGCGATGGATAGCGACCGCACCATCACCTGTTGCGACAATGGCCGTACGATCGCATATCTCTAGTACGGTGCCTTCAGGAGCGCTTATCGCATCAGACTGCACCTTAACGTTGACTAAGCCAAAAGTGAGATCTCCTGATCTGCATTGGGGCGGCCCCCATGGGGACGGAAAAGGACCGTAATCTGCAGCGCGAACAAAAGCCGCTACTTGTCGCGATGTATTGCTCCAGTCTATCCACCCTTCGTTGGGCAAGTCAGAACGCTTGTAAAGCTTTCTCTTGCCTTGATTTTGAGAGACTCTGGGAATTCCCTGCGGAGAGTCATTTGCTATATCGAGTAGCTTGTCTATCAGCGGTACCCCAAGCGTGACGCACTTTGCACTGACCGTTAGGCCAGTGTCTTGCTCAGATAGCGGAAAACGTTCGGCATAGGCAATGGGTCCGGTATCAATACCCTCGAGCATCCAATGTAGAGTAACGGCATGCTCAGTGTTTCCATTAAATATTGCCCAGCTTGGCGCGTTCAGACCTGCGAGCTCCGGCAGCGGACCTGGGTGTAGATTGAAGCTGCCGATGCTCGGTGCCGCGATAACATCGGGCGGGAGAATATGAAGCGAGTGTACGTTCAAAAGAATGTCTGCGCGCTGTTCTCGAACAAAGCTAACCATCTCTTGCTTAGACAGAGTGCCAGCAGGAATCACGCGATAACCCAAGGTATTCGCAACGCTGGCAACATTCATTCCCGACGACTCCTGATCGTCACATGAGGTTACCACTGCAGTCACTTCTTCACTCCTGTTATCGAGTGCACGCAAAACCCGAGCTCCCGCTGCCTCCTCTGCAAAAAGAATCACACGCATCAGTACAGCGTCGCGTTGTCAGCGTCTAAAAAGCTGAGCCCCGACATACTTGCCTGGGGCATAGATTCGGGCTGTTTATAGAAAGCAAAAAATGGGGTCTGCCTGGACTGCGAAAATTTAGCGCTCAAGAGCGCGCGGCTCAGTCGCTCGTCTTCTCGTGAGATGAGCGCTTTGACCGAGTTCGCGCCCTTCGATTTTGCGAATGCTACGGCCACGTCGGTCAACTCAGACAGCTCTGCTCCAGCTTCACTGTCAGTTAGAAACGCCAGTCTCCATTCGCTTTGCGTCTGCCTGGGATAGTCACGTAGAGGATGCCATACTACTGCCGCGGCATGCTGAGAGACTGAGCAGGAATAGCATTCAATATCGGGATTGCGGCTAAACCACTCCAAGTAGTTGCGATCATACATCGGGTGAAAGCCCTGCGTGGGCTCGGCGCGGTCGACCATACTCCCCACAAAGTCCGCTATGCCGGGCACACACAGGTCGTCAACGGAAGCGCTTTCGCGGTTCAAACGCCCTAAAGGTATGTTTCCCGCAAGCCCAATAGGAAGGCGATTTATCCATGGCTTGCGTTTTTTCGCGCGATTCACAAAGTACTCCATGCGCAAGATCGTCCGGTACTCTTGTACTGCATCATCCTCGGTGAAATTGGCCAATCGACCAAAAAGTTGCTTGGTTACTTCACCTCCGCCGGTGTGATAAACGGAATCGTGGGCAGCGGTTGCGGCCTTCAGTAAGGCTATTCCAGTCGCGCCGGAAGCTCTCTCGGCATCGACAAACCAATCACATGTCCAAGAGGTTTCTACAGTCTCTTTATTGAGTGAGTAATGAAACGGGATGAGGCCAAGCAAACCCACCATATCTGAACCATCCATGGCTACAAATCCACGGAGGCGGCCCGCGTTAAAGTCCTCATCGTAGTACTTCCACCGGGTGTGACTGGCAGGCGCGCCTTGCTGTTGTTCAAGAAATTGAATAACAACAGCTTGTGGTAATTCGCTCAAATGACGGATGTCGAGTCCCACGCAAAACCCCCTG
>JBCDFM010000428.1:0-2541 GCA_039178015.1 Pseudomonadota bacterium | reverse complement strand
CTATCTCGGGCGAGTGCAGGATACACGCAAAGTGATTGAGTCGCTGTATCAAGATGTACCCGGCTTCTCGTTGTCTTTCGTGCGGGAGAAGTTCTTCTTTCTGAAGGACCAACAGCAGGTTGAGCACTACCTGCAGGGTTTGAAACTCGCTGGTATTGAACCCTAACTGGCCTAAGCGACCCTGTGTTGTGCGCTCAATGCGACAGTGCGCTCTGCACTGGTGTGATGAGCTTCGTATCCTGACGCCGGCGGAACCACTCAGCGATCAAGATGCCGCCCGGCGCTCCCACCCAACAGGCAGTCGACCAGGCCACACCCGGGTAGTCGAGAAAGACTGGGTCAAGCGCGTTGATCGTAACTCGAAACACGAAGAACGAACCCCACAGCGCACCGGCGTGACGCCACATCCAGACACGATGCGCTGCCCGATGGCCTCGCTTTATCGCCGCAACACCGAGCAAACCAGTGAAAAAGACAAACGCAGACATTGAATACAGCCCCCATTGCGACCAGAGCCCGCCGTAGGCTGCGACAGCGTGATGTTGTGACGCAAGGATCACCCCTAGCAGTACCCCGATCACCATCGATACAAAACTCATACGCCCCATCAAGGCGTGAATGCGATTGCGTGCGGCTGTGCGATGCCTAGGATTCGAAACGTCACTCTCACCGATGCGTTGTCGGCCCAGTCCTGGATACAGAAGCTGAACCGTCACAAGCACGAAAGCAATCGAGTTGCCGAGGATGTGTCCGTAAAGTAGCGCTGATTGGAACAGCTGTTCGCCGGCAAAACGCGAGTAAAACGCGGCAGCCCACTGTGTGTGTAGCACAGTGGCAGAGCCGGGCAGAGCGCACAGGTTATCCTCACATGTGACCAACCCGGATGATGGCTGGCTGGTGTCCTCGAATAGACGCAGATTCAGATCGGCGATGCTTGTATTTTGTGCCAACGTTTCTGGGATGCCGACAACGAAAAATCGGAGATTCAGCACCAACATGAAGGCCACCGAGAACACAATCCAGCTCCGCCAACGTTTTGTCACCCACGAATAGACAGTCAGTCCCAGCCACACTAGCGAAGCAATGTAATACCCCAACACCGCGAGTTGAGTTTGCGCAGCATCCCACATGAGATCGGTGCTCCTGAGTTGTAATGTGGCGAGAATAATGCGATCTTTTATTCGTATTCAATTCGCATAATAGGCTGGAGGGCACTGGTTTGCGTAAACAACCTCGTCAGGCACGTTCGAAGTCAATGGTGCGAGATCTCATTGAGGCCGCAACCCGCGTCATTGCCGAAGATGGCCTAGAGGCGGCAACAACCGCACGCATTGCCAGGCGGGCTGGCGTCAGCGTTGGGTCTTTGTATCAGTATTTTGATCGCAAGGAAGATATTTACCTCGCCGTTATCGAGGCTATCACGGCTCGTATAGAGCGGATTATTGATGAGGTAATGGAATCCACAAAGGGCGAAACGCTCACCGCGTTTGTTGCGGAGCTATTGCGGCGTATCTGGGATTGGATGGAGGAAGATAACGGTCTGTATTTGCGCGTAGCACTGTATTGGAATCGGCTGGATGACCTGGGCTACCTCACCCGCCTGGAGCAAAAAGTCAGTTATGCGCTGGCAATGTTTCTGGTGGGAGAGCGCGCGAGTGTGCGTCGCGATACGCTACCGGTACGAATCTATGTCTTTGCAAATGCCGTGACGTTTAACCTATTGCGCTATGCCAGCAGTCCGCCGAACGTGATTGAAAAAGATGAACTATTTACATCGTTGGTTGATCTGGGTGAGGCTTATCTTCATGACGCGCCGTCTTGAATGCAGAGGAGCACCATACTCCCGACGTGGCGACTCCAGAGCGCTACGGGCGGGCGACGGCGCATTTTCCGTTAAACGGCTGCGGCCTGCAGGGTCTTATTGGCGAGGCGCTAGTTTATGAGCAACGGCAATCCACAGGGTAAGGGCCTGGTTCCGGTGCTTAACGATTGGCAGCGCATGCAGCCTGCCACCATACGTCACAGGTCAGCGCGGCAAGTACTGCGCGACTATTTCGTGGGGCTGCTGGTGGTGTCGGCGGAGTGCCCGTTTCAGCCGAGACGCGAGGTAGACTATTTTCTTTACAGAGTGGCTGATAGCTGGCGCCTGTCTCTCTTATCGCCTGAGGATTGGTCAGCGCGCCAGCCGGGCCCTTTCCTGGGTCAGTGCCGCTTGTTAGAGGATATGACCTGGTCACTAACACCGGCTGCGGATCTGGCTGAGCAACCCGACCTCATTGCTGCGCTGGATGCCTTCCAGCAGGGTTTCATACAGTGGCTGGATGCCGAAGGCACGCTGGAAGATAACTTACCATTTTATGTGCAGGAGCTTCCATACTATCGTCGTCTGGCAGCGGCGGCTCTTGCGCGGTCGCTCAAGGTCAGCATGGCTAAGTCGGGTCTGGACGCCAGAGCAAGCCGGGCCTGGTTGCAAACCAGTGACCTGCCCAGACTCATCCGTTAGCGTTGCAGTACCCATCGACCGACAGTGGCCGCACGCCG
>JBCDFM010000427.1:0-2546 GCA_039178015.1 Pseudomonadota bacterium | reverse complement strand
TGGAAGTAGAGCGGATCATAGCCTTGCACAGTGTGATGCCGGAGCTGCGAATACACCGTTGGCTTTACGGTAGTTTCCCGCTGTTTGTGGGCGACCTTGTCATTTTTCGAGTACGGGATTGAGCTGGCAGGCCCGTTGCCTGTGGCTCGCAAGTAAGAAGGGTAATGAAGTTGTCCGGCATTCGCGCTCAGCTCAATCTCAATAGTCTCGTCATCCTGATCGCAGCGGCACTGTTGATCCTGTCATATAGTTTTACAGAAATGGCTGGTGGCGACCTGTGGTGGCATCTTGCGGCGGGACGAGAACTGCTGCAAACCGGCAGTCTCTGGATGGTGGATGACTGGTCCTTCACGGCGCATGGCAAAGACTGGCTGAATCACGAGTGGTTGGCCGGTTTGCTCTACTACGTATGGGTGAGTGTTTTCGGGTTAGAGAGTCTCGTCTACTGGAAGTGGTTGATGCTGTTGGCGACGTTTGGTGCATTACTGTTTGCGCTGGCGCGCACATCCCGCAGCCCGCTTGCAGCGCTTATCAGCATGGTGATAGCGCTTGCTGCAGCAGCTCCATTCCTCGACAT
Organism: Pseudomonadota bacterium; assembly: GCA_039178015.1. GTDB lineage: Bacteria > Pseudomonadota > Gammaproteobacteria > Pseudomonadales > Halieaceae > JARRPM01. Next base: position 1,969 of record JBCDFM010000427.1, on the reverse strand, counting down.
TAGACCTCATCTGTATTCTCTGCTGGGCTTCACGCTGTTATTGGTGTTCGCTCTAGAAAGGCGGCCATGGGTACCGGCGCTGGCGCTACTGTTCATTGCCTGGGTGAACCTACACGGCGGCGTATTATTTGGGCTGATGGCACTGGCTATCCTGCTCTTTCCATGGCGAGAACGCACGACAGCCGCCTTTCGATTTGCGTTTGGGGTGTTCTTGATTTGCAGCGTCGCTGCGATGCTCAATCCCTCAGGGTATAAGGTTTTTTTGTATCCTCTGGCATATGCTTTTGATTCTACCTCGCCTTTTCGCACCATTGGCGAGTGGATTACGCCGTTCGAGCCAGGTGGCATACAATCGCCGCTGTTTTTCTATCTGATGTGGCTGCCGCTTTTGGCGCCGCTTTACTTGTTACCCGCGATCAAGTCACGCACAGGTATTCCCTGGGAGGGAATAGCACTTACCATGCTCACGCTGGCGATGGCGTTGACCAGCCGCCGCTTCATACCCTTGTTTGCGATCTCCTTAGCAGTTTTCCTTGCGCCTCTGGTCGCGCTGATTCTGCGCTCGCTCAGGGTGCAAAAGCTTAGCCTGGGGTTTGGGCTGCTGGCACTGTTTTGGGGCCTATATCGCCTGGTGCCTTATCCCGTGCAGGCGGGTCCGGCCTTTCACTACCTGACGGCGCACTACAGTTTTCCTGTTGAAATGCTTAATTTCGTCGCCACGAACAAGATCAACGGCAAGGTTTACGCGTTGTGGAATTGGGGTGGTTATATCCATTGGCGAACGGATGGCGAGTTGAAGGTGTTTGTAGATGGGCGAGCAGACACGATTTATGACGACGAAACTTATCTGCAGTATGTCGCGGTGCTCAGCTCACAGCCGGATTGGATTGATCGCATCGAAAATACAGAGGCCGACTATGTTCTCTGGTCACACAGTCGTGGCGGGGGCAGAGAAAAGCTTAGGGCTCTCTTGGCAACAGGCCGTTGGCAACCGGTATATAGCGATGCAGTTAGCTGGCTGCTGATTCGCGGTGACAGCGCTGCCGAACAGGCATACCTGCCTTCGCAGCCTGGACCATGGAGGGATCTGGCGATGGCACGCAACGCCCAACGAGCCGGGGATTATGAAGCGGCGACTCAATATGCACGAGAAGTGAGGGAGCTGATGCCGTGGAACAGAGATGGATGTAGCCTGCTTATTTGGAGCTATCGTGCCGCGGGCGAAAAAAATAAGGCAGAAGAGGTGCTGCGAGACTGTCTTCAATATTTTCCGACCGTCTTCTTGCGTTGATGGATACAGCGGATTGGCGCTTCAAACTACCTAGCTTATTGCAGCGAGTAAACGATTTGTGAGCGCGAGCGCCTGGCGCGCGTAGGCACCACCAAATAGATTGAAGTGATTGAGCACATGATAGAGCTGATGCAAATCCCGGCGAGTATCGTAACCTGGGTCCAATTGCCAGGCGGTGCGATAAGCGCTATAAAACGCCGCGCTAAAACCACCGAAGAGCTCGGTCATCGCGATGTCGGCCTCTCGGTCGCCATAATAGACAGCCGGGTCGAATATTACTGGAATATCATCGACGACACCATAGTTCCCGCTCCATAAATCGCCATGTAACAGCGATGGCGCTGGCTTATAGTTATCGTAGAACCGATGCAGTTCGGCGAGCAGCAGTGATATGCGATCAGATATAGATCCATGCAGCCCGGCGCGCTGAGCCATTTCCAGTTGAAAGCCAATTCGATATTTGCGGATGAAGTCGGGGCAATCCGCAGTCCAGCTGTTAGGCTGACGGTTGCTGCCAATGTAGTTTGGCCGATACCAACCGAAGGCGTCAGCACTGCAGCCGTGCATGGCTGCTAGGGCCTCACCTAGCGCTGCCTGTCCCTTAACAACTCTTGAGGATGTGAAAACGAGGTAGTCCAGGGCCAACCAGCTGTTGTCTTGATCAATGCCCTGCGCGAT
>JBCDFM010000426.1:0-2563 GCA_039178015.1 Pseudomonadota bacterium | reverse complement strand
TGGCATCAATCTACAGTACAGCATTGAAGCATGGGACTTAGAAACCAGCTGGGTCTATATCAACGGCTCAGACCGAACTATTGCCGGCGTGTATGGAACGTTTGGTGGTATTGATCCCGAGGTCTTTAACCGATTCATTGCACCCATCGATCAGGGAGGCGCCAACGCTGCCGTGATCGGTGAGTGGGGCTGGGTATTTAAGAAGGATGTTGAAACCTTTGGCATTGCGCTATCGAAAGAAATGTTCGATATCAGCTTCGGTATGGACATTGTCTACCGCAAAGGCGCAGGCCTGAACCCCGACTTTCTCGCTTCGTTGACCGGTCGCCCCGGCCAAACGCCCGCTGACTTTGGCCCGGATCCCGATGACTATCCGGGTGCCGTGGGTGATGTTTACGGGGTCGTCATCAACGGCCTGGGATTTCTGAATGGCGAATGGGGCCTGTGGGACGGTGGAACCTGGATCTTCGAATACACCACCAGCTGGTTGGATAAGTTCACCGACAACAAGCAGTTCGCCGATGAGGATATGGAACAAGGTCGCGTCACAACGCAGATCGCTGGCATCTTCCGTCCCACCTGGTTTCAAGTTTTCCCGGGTTGGGACATGACGATTCCGATCACCTTTTCGTACGGTGTAGACGGCGAGCAGCCTCCCCAGGGTGCGATTTTGGAAGAAGAGCTCGGTAATGCCAGCATCGGTGTCGAATTCAAGATCGACGAGGTATGGGAGGTACGAGGCACCTATATCGCCTACTTTGGGCCGACTGATCCCGGCACCACGGGTACACTCAATGACCGTGACGCCTTGTCTTTTACAGTGAAGCGCACGTGGTAGCCGCGAACAGCTGTGATATCGCGCTCTTTGAATATGGTCTATAACTAAAGAGCGCGGTGAGAGTGAGTTTCCGGTGGCGTGAGGTGTACGCCCGGCAGGGTGTTGCGGCCGTGACACCCTTTTTGTTTTTGACGAATCAATAACTGGAAGCAGTACCATGGCAATAAGAAAGGCTCTGCTCAGCATACTTCTGAGCGCGATAGTTTTCCCTTCTCCGTTCGTCTTCGCCGACGGTTACGACGTGCTTCAGCTTCCGTCTTCGCCTACCGAAATGGCTGACAAGGCACCCCTGTTTGTGGTTCGAAAATTTGGTGATCGCTACTACGCCGCCGGAGATCGCGGCCATATCATTTTCTCTGACGATGGTGAGAACTGGACTCAGGCAAATGTCCCTGTGCGGTCCACACTGCTGGATGTGTTTTTTGTCAACGATCAGCTGGGTTGGGCTGTTGGTCATGAGGGCGTCATACTGCATTCAAGCGATGGCGGTCAGAACTGGGATCTACAGTATGACGGGTTGCGCTATGGCGAAGAAGGGCTGGTGTATTACGAGCAGCTAGCCGCGGAAAATCCTGAGAACGATCTCTATCCCTGGATGATTGGTGAGATGGAGTTTTCAATTGAGCAGGGAGCAGACAAACCCTTCTTCGGTGTGAACTTCTATGATGAAAAACACGGCCATGCAGCCGGTGCGTACGGTATGTTTGTGCGCACGGAAGATGGAGGTGAAACCTGGGAACACGTTCTACACAATCTTGAGAACGATGACTTCTATCATATATTTGATTTCACACCACTACCCGAACCGGGAAAGTATTTTCTGGTGGGCGAAGCGGGGCTGCTTTTGGTTGGTGACATTAATGAAAGAGACGCCGATAGAGTCCACTCTGTGCCCTGGGAAGGTAGCTTCTTCACCGCTATCGATGCCGATGATGGTGCGGTGATCATGGGTGGCTTGCGCGGCAGAATGTTTCGCACAACGGATGCCGGGTTGACTTGGACGGTGGTAGAGAAGCCAGACACGAGCGCTATCGTCACTTTATCCAAACTGCCAGATGGTCGCCTGGCTGCCGGCGGTATAGCCGGGGAGATTATGATTAGCGCTGACGACGGGCAGAGTTTTAGCATGACCCCCGCGTCCTTCTCTGTGGGTCCGGTGTTCGACTTTACGCCAAGCGATGGGGATACGCTGATTGTAGCCGGCCCCAGAGGCATACAGTCCGCATCTTTAGCGCCGATACAGTAAAAAAGCATGCTCGGAGAATAGCCCATGGCCCATTCACAACAATCAGACCTTCCCATCATCGGAGACCTGACGGGGTTTGATTTTCAGTCAGGCACGTTTTTAGAGAAGCTTGTCTTCAATAATCGCCCGGCCGTGATGTTTATGTGTCTGCTCGTGACGATTTTTCTGGGCTATCAGGCAACGCAGATAAAACTGCAGGCTGGCTTCGAAAAGATGCTGCCAAAGAACCATGAGTACGTTTTGAACTATACGGAGAATGCCGACGCGCTGAGAGGTTTGGGCAACAATCTAAGAGTTGTTGTGGCGGTCAAAGAGGGCGATATCTTTACCGCTGAGAATTTGAAATTTATCGAGCAGGTAAGTGACGAGCTGTTTTTTACGACGGGAGTTAATCGTAATGGTCTGAAGTCTATTTGGACGCCTAATACGCGCTGGCGCGTGGTAACCGAGCAAGGCTTTGAGGGTGGCCCAGTCATTCC
>JBCDFM010000425.1:0-2633 GCA_039178015.1 Pseudomonadota bacterium | reverse complement strand
GGTTAAGGCGTTCGAGGGTGTGGGCAAGGGTGCCTTCGGTGCTCGGTAGTGATATCGGACAGGCGTCTTCTTATTTTGATGGACGCCCTCGATTAGAGATTCGCAGGCATGCCGTTACGCGACCTTAGATCTTTCCTGTTCGCTTCGACGTCCCACTTTTTCCAGCAGCATATGAGCCAGAAAGTCGTCGATAGACATCGTGCCCAGGTCTTCGCCGCTTTGGGTGCGCACGGCAACTTCGCCATTTGCCATCTCGCGATCACCTACCACCAGCAGGTAGGGGACTGCCTGCAGGCTGTGTTCCCGGATTTTAAAGCCGACTTTCTCGTTTCGAAGATCAGAGATCACCCTCAAACCACCGGCTTGTAGACGCTGCGTGACCTCGCTGACGTAGTCAGACTGCTTTTCGGAGATGTTCAAAACAGCCGCCTGCACCGGGGCCAGCCATACGGGAAATTTGCCCTCGTAGTGCTCGATCAGAATGCCGATGAAACGCTCCAGTGATCCAAACAGTGCGCGGTGCAGCATCACTGGACGTTTACCGCGGTCGCCGTGTTGGTCCACATAGGAAATGTCGAATCGCTCGGGTAGATTCATGTCCACCTGCAGCGTGCCACATTGCCAGTCGCGCCCGATCGCATCGCGCAAGACGAATTCAAGTTTGGGGCCGTAGAAAGCGCCTTCGCCCGGATACAGGACATAATCCAGATCCATGACCTTAAGAGCATTGCTCAAGGCACCCTCAAGCCGATCCCAGATTTCGTCGCTGCCAATACGTTTCTTGGGTCGGGTAGAGAGCTTGATGATGACATCATCGAAGCCGAAATCCTTGTAGATGTCGAGTACTAGCTTGATGACATCGATACACTCCTGCTCCATCTGGTCTTCGGTGCAGTAGATGTGCGCGTCGTCCTGAGTGAAATGGCGAACCCGCATCAGGCCAAACAGGGCGCCGGATGGTTCATAGCGATGAACCTTACCGAACTCAGCCATCCGCAGCGGCAGGTCGCGGTAGCTCTTCAGCCCCTGGGCAAACATGGATACCGAGCCCGGACAATTCATAGGTTTCAGCGCGTACACGCCGCCATCTTCAGTCTCGGTGGTAAACATATGTTCACCGTAGTTAAACCAGTGACCGGACTTCTCCCAGAGGTTGCGGTCCATCACGTCGGGTGTATTGACCTCAACGTAGCCGGCAGCCTGCTGGCGCCTGCGCATATATTCCAGCAGCTGCAAGAATAGTGTCCAGCCCTTTGGATGCCAGAACACGGAGCCCGGGGCATCGTCGCTGAAATGAAACAGGTCAAGCTTGCGCCCCAATTTACGATGGTCGCGTTTCTGAGCCTCTTCCAGACGGTGCAGGTAGGCCTTCAGTTCTTTCTTGTTACGCCAGGCAGTACCGTAGATGCGCTGCAACATGTCGTTGTTAGAATCGCCACGCCAATAGGCACCCGCCACCTTTGTCAGTTTGAACGCCTCAGGTAGTTTGCCAGTGCTCGGCAGATGCGGACCCCGACAGACATCAAACCAGTCGCCCTGTCGATAGACGGATACTTCTTCTCCGTCGGGAATGATGTCTTCGATGATCTGGACTTTGTAATCTTCACCGATCGAGCGAAACGTTTCGATGGCCTCTTTGCGATCCCAAACCTCGCGATTGATAGGCAGATCGCGACCTACGATTTCGCGCATACGTTCTTCGATTTTCTGCAGGTCGTCAGGTAAGAACGGCTCTTCCCGGGCAAAATCATAGTAAAAGCCATCTTCAATGGCTGGCCCGATGGTCACCTGGGTGCCCGGAAACAGCTCTTGAACAGCCTGCGCCATGACGTGTGCGGCGTCATGACGAATGAGTTCAAGCGCTTCTTCGCTCCTATCGGTAATGATTGCGACTTCCGCATCTCGCTCAATCAGATGCGAGGTATCGACCATCTGACCGTCTACTGTACCCGCCAGAGCGGCTTTAGCTAGCCCCGGGCCGATATCAGCAGCAAGATCATGAACAGTGATGGCTTTTTCGAATTGACGTGAGGAACCGTCAGGCAGTGTGACGTTAGGCATGATGTATCTCTCATCAGTGGCGGCCCCAACGAAAGGCCGCTTGGTTGTAAAAGCCTTATTATACCATTACATCTTGTAGGGTTGGAAAGTGGTCTGAGCCCAACTAAGTCACATGCTGCGGCAGCGCGAGGAGGTAAATTTCGCGATGATCGGCTAAGTTGCGCGGTGCGCGCGCTCGGCTGGCAGCAGTGGGTGTATACTTGTGCAAAGGTGCTGGCGATGGCAAACGCCCTGTCTGGATCTAGAATGATCTCGCCAGGATTACGTGGTCCGGGTTGCGTGTCGAAGCGTTGCGCAAAGAATGCCGATACATTGAGTACCGGCGGTTTTCCCCTTATCGAGGAATAGCAAGGTGGATCAGTCCAAGCGAGTCGTAATAGTTGGGGGTACTCACGGAAACGAGCTTACCGGAGTGCAGTTGGTTAGGCGGTTGCGAGCTAGTCCCCAGGAGTTGGAACGTGAGAGTTTCAAAGCGGAGACTTTCTTAGCCAACGAATCTGCGATTGCGGAAAACCGACGCTATCTGGAACAGGATTTGAATCGTTGCTTTAGCAACGCATTGCTAGATGGTG
>JBCDFM010000424.1:0-2657 GCA_039178015.1 Pseudomonadota bacterium | reverse complement strand
TTGAGATGGCCGAAGCAGGCAGCAACATGACAACCAATCTACGTGCCGTCGATTTGAATTTACTGACCGTGTTCGACGCCGTCGTCAGCGAAGGCAGCCTTTCAGCTGCAGGTGATCTGCTCGGCATGACGCAACCGGCTGTAAGTAACGCTGTTTCGCGTTTGCGCCTCACATTTAAAGACGAGCTCTTCATACGTAGCCGTCGCGGTATGGCGCCCACGCCGCGCGCCCGTGAGTTATACCCCCAGGTTAAGGAAGTGATCGATAAACTTCAGACCCTGTTCGACCCCGAGGGCGAATTTGATCCTCACAACACACAAAGGCGTTTTAAGCTGGCCATAGGTGATTACGGTGAGCTAGTGTTATTGCCCGCGCTCTTAAACCTATTCAATCAGTACGGCGGCAATCTCAGCATCGAAACCTTCCCCGAGCTCGACACCGACAGTCTTGCTCTGGCCAAGCAGGCCCAGATCGATTTTTACTTCGATTATCGACCGCCGGACAATGAACAGCTGGATTGTGCATTGTTGGGCACAGAGGACGCGGTCGTTATCGCGCGCAGGGACCACCCAAAATTCTCTAACTCGATCAATCGCACTGCCTACTTAAACGCTCAACATGTCGTGCTTCGGCGCAGTCGCCGCCAGACGCTGCTGGAACGCATTTGGGCGCAACCCGTGCAGCGGCAGGTCATGGCAGAGGTCATGCAATATGCGGCCATGCCCGAGCTTGTGTTGCAATCGAATTGTATCGCCACAGTGCCACGGCGCATGGCGGAATACTATGCTCAGCTGCAGCCTCTGACCATCCTGCCACTCCCTTTAAAGGATTCGAAAGTCAGCGCCTATATGATTTGGCACCGCACCATGGAGAAAGACAAGGGGCATATGTGGCTGAAAGACCTTATCTTGTCTCTGGTAGAAGATGCCAACAATTGACTTCGAGCCAGGATCTGGGCCATCGTTACGCCCGCAATGGGTGCTTCCCTAGCTCTAGTGAAGGACGATCAATAGCTTGCGATATGGGTGAGGAACTTTGGCCTCATTCCGGATGAACTATTTATGATATATCGACTCCACCTCTTTCGGCTTTGCCAGCTTGCTCTGCTGCTGTTCGCCTCCCACTATGCGTTCTCGGATGGAACTGATGTCGCGCAACAATCAACAAAGACCATCGGGGATCACGCTTGTGCAGAGTCCTCCTTGTGCGCAATCGGCGTACAGGTAGGTGTTCGCCCTCACTATTTAATTGATGTCATGGCGCCCGGCGAACTGAAAGAAACACTCCAATCCTGCGAACATGGGCCATTTAGAAAAACAGATTTTTCTATTGCGCACCGTGGTGCGCCGCTGCAGTTTCCAGAACATACGCGTGAATCGTATATGGCTGCAGCGAGGCTTGGGGCAGGCATCATCGAGTGTGATGTCACATTCACCAAGGACAAAGAGCTGGTGTGTCGCCACTCCCAGTGTGATCTGCACACCACCACAGACATACTTTTGACTCCACTAGCGAAGACCTGCCGCGGGCCTTTTCAGGCCGCCCAGTTTGATACGAAAGGCAATCTCGTAACGCCCGCATCGGTAGAGTGTTGTACCAGCGATATCACGCTGGCGGAGTTCAAAACACTCAAGGGTAGGATGGATAATCATGATCCGAGAGCCACTACACCAGAACAGTATCTGGGCTTTCAGGATATTGGCCAAAATAATCTATATGCCGAGCCCGGGACCTTGATGACTCACCGCGAAAGCATCGACCTGTTTACTGCACTACAGGTCAAGATGACACCCGAGCTGAAACCGCCCCAGGTGCCTATGCCATTCGAGGGGTTTACGCAGGAAAACTATGCACGAAAACTGATCGCTGAGTACGAGGCAGCCGAGATTAATCCCGAGGATGTCTATGCACAATCATTCTATCTAGACGATATTCTGTACTGGATTAAGGAGACACCCGCCTTCGGTAATCAGGCGATACTACTCGAGGGAAGAGATTCTTTATCTGACTTCGATAGTCGAAACATCGATGAGCACAGTCCCTCGCTGAAAGCGATCTCCGACATGGGTGTGAACATCATCGCGCCTCCCATGTGGATGTTGCTTGAGGTCGAAGACGGCGCCATTGTTCCCTCTGCCTATGCGCGCGCAGCTCAAAGTGCAGGTTTGAATATCATCCCCTGGAGCATAGAACGCTCAGGCCCACTGGCGTCGGGAGGAGGTTACTACTACCAGTCACTGAACGGCCAGAACCCCAACCCCGTAGCACCGCACGATGGGGTAATCGCTAGCGACGGCGACCTGATGCGAGTATTGCACGCGCTCACTACCCAGGTTGGTATCAGCGGTATATTTTCGGACTGGCCGGGTACCGTCACTTACTATGCGAACTGTATGGGTTTATAATTCCATCGTCATGCCACGCGGGTTCCCGTTAGTTCGTCTGCATCCGCATTCCACCAGGTCGAGGTACATGGAATCTTGCCTAGATCACAACGATCGCGGTAGTGACGCGCAATAGTGTGTACTTCTGTCAGCAAGCCTTCATCCAGGGTGATCGGATTCCAGCCCAAATGGCGCAACCCTGCATTGTCCATTTCCAGCGTATTCGCGCACGCTTCCAGGCGAGGGTTGGCGGTGTACTGAATCTCGGCACCG
>JBCDFM010000423.1:0-2663 GCA_039178015.1 Pseudomonadota bacterium | reverse complement strand
ACAGCGTTTGGAAGGTGGTTGGGCGATCGGTATGACGGTTGCGGTCTGGGCGCTCGCCGCATTTGGCATTTTCGCGAAGTTCTTTCTTCCGGGCCTAAGCAAACGCTTCTGGGTTGTCTTTTACATTGCGCTCGGCTGGCTTGTTATTGTAGCGCTTGGCCCCCTACTGGCAGCGGTGCACTGGGTACCGCTCCTTCTGCTCCTCATAGGCGGCATCATCTACACTTTTGGCGTCATCTTTCACGTTATGCCTTCACTAACCTATAGCCACGCCATCTGGCATGGCCACGTGGTGACAGCTGCCGGAACCCATTGGGCAGCAGTCTTGATTGGGGTGGTTTTAGTGCCGGGTCAGGTACCGATTAGCTGATCACCAACGTGCAGGTCTCATTTAGACTGGGACGAGACAGTTTGACCTTTGAGAGGCCCGTCAACCGCGATTTCAAATCATTTGCGGCCCAGAGGCAGATGCGCTCCATGGTTGGAACGTCCAGACCTGGTATCTCGTTAAGTAAGCGGTGGTCGAGGTGTTTAGCCGTTTCCTTCAGCGCTGCTGTCAGCTCTGAAAAATCCTGAACCCATTCTTCGTGGGGTTTGACTTTGCCGGAAACAGTCGCTTCCAGACGGAAGGAATGGCCGTGTAGATTCTTGTATGGGTGGCCATCCGGCTTGTGCTGCATGTAATGCGCTGCTTCGAAATTCACCGACTTGGTAATTTCGAAGACCTGCCCCTCAACGTTTAAGGGAGTCCGATCAGTTTGTGTGTCTGTAAACTCAATCGCCATTTCGGATGCTTCATGCAGTAAGCGGCAGTTGCCGCAATATTATTTGTTTGGGCCGTATCATCTTTAGGCTGCAGGAAAAAGTGCTGAAACTGCATGTGTTCAAATTGTGAAGGATGGGCTTCGGCTTCCTCTTGGGGGTAGACCAGTTTGATTTCATGGCCGCTGGTTTGTTTCATTTTCGCACTGGCTTTCGGGCTGACGCAGATCCAGTCCAGGCCGGCTGGAGCCTCAATTGTGCCATTCGTTTCCACGCCGACTTCAAAGCCTTCAGCCTTAAGCGCCTCAATGGCGAGTTTATCGAGTTGTAATAGCGGTTCACCTCCGGTGCAAATGACATAGGGGATTCCACCGTTTGGGGCCTCAGCTTGCCAGACGGAGATGACATGGTCGACGAGAGCGTCAACGCCTTTAAACTTTCCGCCATTCTCGCCTGTTGTACCAACGAAGTCGGTATCACAGAAAGTGCAGGTCGCTTTGTGCCGGTCCCGCTCCAGTCCAGACCATAGATTGCATCCTGCAAAACGCAGGAAAACAGCGGCACGTCCGGTCTGTGCGCCCTCGCCCTGCAATGTCACATAGGCTTCTTTGACAGCGTAGGTTTTCATTTTAATCTTAATCAGGCAGTCGCGGTTTCGATTTTCTCAGCTTTCCATGCCAAATAACCTTTTGCACGCAAGTCGCAAGCTGGACAGTTCTTGCATCCATAGCCCCATTCAAATCGTTGATCCCGGCTCCCGAGGTAACAGGTATGAGTGTCCTCAATGATTATATCCGTCAGCGCTTTGCCGCCGAGGGTTTCAGCCAAAGCCCAAGTCTCAGCCTTATCAATCCACATGAGAGGGGTATCGATAACGAATGGTCGATCCATACCGCGTGATAAGGCAAGCTGCTGTGCGTCTAGTGTCGCGCGCCGACAATCTGGATATCCGGAATAGTCTGTCTCACACATACCTCCGACCAACGTGCTTATTCCCCGTCGCCATGCGAGCGCCGCAGCCAGTGTCAGGAAAAGCAAATTACGACCTGGAACAAATGTGTTTGGCAAGCCGGTCGCAGAGATTTTGATTTCGGTTTCACTTGTCAGGCTGGTTTCGCTGATCTCGCCTAAAACCGGAATAGACAATGTGTGGTCATCCCCCAGTTTGGCTCGCCACGTGGGAAAAGCTTTCGAGATCGATGTACGAACAGTCTCTCGACATGCAAGCTCAATTTTATGGCGTTGACCGTAGTCAAAGCCCACAGTTTCTACATGGTCATAATTTGCTAAAGCGTGTGCGAGGCAGACGGTTGAGTCCTGACCCCCTGAAAACAGGACAAGTGCCGATGATTTAGTCATCTTCGATCATCCTTTTGGAGACGATAAAGCATTTTAGCATATCTCCGCGAGCTGTTTCATAATTCACACACCCTTCGGTCAAATTGGATTACCCTTACGTCAATTCTTGACAAATACCGTGACCTAATCCGTCATGTCAGTCGAGGCAGTCTACGCAAGATGGGACGCCCATGAGGAAACGCAAATAACATAGATGCTTAAAAATAAGGCATCATGGGAGGAGTTATCATATGAAATCGATTAAACATTCGAATTGCGCGCTGCTGGCTGGTGCATCAGCGCTCGCTTTAACGTCGGCAGTCCCCGCGGCTATGGCACAGGATGCTGCTGAAACCGAACAGCGAACGTTAAGCACGGTGGTCGTGACCACGCAGAAACAATCAGAGAGTATCCAAGATGTTCCGATTGCGGTCTCCGCATTCGATGAGGCGGCTTTGGAAACACTACAACTTACGGGTGGGCCTGACTTGGTCCGAGCAATTCCAAACGTCAATTTCACGAAGGGTAATTTCACAGCCTATAATTTCAGAATTCGCGGCATT
>JBCDFM010000422.1:0-2672 GCA_039178015.1 Pseudomonadota bacterium | reverse complement strand
TTGCGCCCATCCCGCGCTCGCTCGCGTCCAGGTTTTCGATCACATAGGCATCGGCGGCTACTTCCTGCGTAGCAAAAAATACCTGCTTGAAGATCAACAGACCCACAATGAGGTAAAGGCTCTCCAGGCTGGGCTGCACGCCCGCAATTAACAGGAACGAGACCATCACCATCACCGTCAGTGGCGCGAGCCAGCTTTTACGCCTGCCGAAGCGGTCACTGGCGTGGTTGTCGACAATCGGCGCCCATAGCCATTTCAGCGCGGTGATAATGAAGGGTAGAAAGAACAGCCCAATATATTCCAGTGGCATGCCAAACTGCTTTACGAACAATGTGGGTGCCATGGTGGCGGTAAGGGCGGCGGGCAGGTCGTGGGCCACCTGCATAGAAAACAGCGTGGCATACTTACGGCGCTTGAAGCCGGCGTCTGCGGATGATGCATGGTCCTTCATCGCGCTACAAACTCACCCGTCTCTAGATTCTTTTTCACCTTAGAAGGTGGCCAGAGCTTGTCACCCATTGCGACCCAAACGCCGGGTAGGCCATCGCGCAGTGATGAGATGGCGAACGCCAGGCGCTCGTAGGCGTCCGTATCGGGATCATTCAAAGGCTTGCGCGCACCAACGAGCACAATACAGCGGTTGTGGTTACGGCCCAGTCGCCGCTGCAGATACTGGCCGGTCTGCGGCATGGTGAAGGTACCGTGCGGGACAAGAATGCGACTATAGGGGCTTATTTGTATCGCGTTTAGAAGGGCATCGCGATCTGCACTGGTCAGTATCCGTGAGTCCTTCATGACCACCTGCTGCGCTGCAATGATATCGATTGCATAGTGCGCACTGTGTTCGCGCAGATGGTCGATTACCAGGCTGCGCGTAGGAGCTGGATCAGATTCACTCAGGATACCGTTAATGGTGCCCCCGGTATCGAACACTGCGATCGAGGTTGTGTCACTGGCTGCGCGCATTACTGCGCTACTCGAAGGGCATCAATTACGCCAAGGGCCAAATCCACAGTGGGTTGTCTATCTATAGTGTTGGTGTTGACGTGAACGACCACGCTGACATCCAGGTCTCTTTGATGACCGACGGCTGTGCGCGCCCCGTTGATATCACCGGTGTGGCCCACGACCTCATCACTAAAAAATTGGGTAGCGAATCCATAGTTGCCGCTGCGATCCTCGGCAATGTCCACACCCTCGATCGATAGCGCTCCTTCACTACCCCAATACAGTCTTACAAAGCGCAGCAAATCGTCGAGGTCTGAGTAGCCAGCGCCGGTGGTGTAGAACAGAGAGTCTATGGATACCGACGGCAGCAGTTGATTGTCGATCAGATTCCCACCCAGATCGCCCCAGCCGTGAATTAAGCGCTCGGGCTGCTCGGATAGCGGCCCCAAACGAATATCGTCCAGACTATAGGGCGTACTTAATATGGCCGTCACCTGCTCTGAAATCGTCGCGTTATTGACCTGCTCCAGAATCGCTCCCAGCATTTGATAGCCTGGGTTGGAGTAGTGAAAGCCATTTCCCGGTTCTGAATGGGCGGGTAGAAAGCCCACTGCCTCTACGATCTCAGACGGTTGCCAGTTGCGGCTAATATCGGCAAACAGCAGGGTTCTGATGCCACCGTCAATGGCGTCCCAGTCCGATAGGCCAGCATCGTGCGCCAGCACCTGAGCGATGGTCGCCTCGCCATTTGTGACGCCTGGCAGGTAGCGACCAATGGTGTCCTCCAAGGCCATATCACCCGCTTTGATGGTGGCGAGGGCCACGGATGCGACCACGGGTTTAGTCACACTGCCTATACGAAAGATTCTATCGGCAACCAAAACCTCTCCCGTATTGATCTCGTCGATACCTTCCGCCAAGAGCAATGGCGTTTCCTCACCTACTTGCACGCCCACCAGTACACCCGGCGCGCCCGTGGTTGCAAGAAAATCCACCATCAAGGCTTCGATATCAGACTGTGCTGTTTGCAGGCTTCGCAATTCGTTATCCGAGTTGTTTGAGCTGTCGGAGCCATTGGAGCAGCCGGACAGGGTGACGGTAACGCCAAGGGTGGCTGCGATGAGGTAACTGGTCAGCTTTGATGCCGTGCCCATGTCCAAAGAAGCTCCATGTGGGGGCGGCGCAGTATAGCGCTGCAAGTGGTAAAGGCCAGCTGATTGTGAGTGCCGCCGGAAGCTTGCAGGGATATTGAGGGTGCGAGTAGAGCATCATGCTCTCGCCGCCAAAAACCTTCTTTATAGACAAGCTCTGATGCCAGCATTCATCTATTCCTCCAGCGGGGGTGGTTCGCTGACGCCGGGACGCGCCATGAGATGGACTGCGGCTTGCTTGACCCAGAGCTGCAGTTGATTATCGATAACGTACTCGTCTGTCACTAAATGGCGATGCGCGGCGAGGCCCGAAAGGAGGGCGCAAAGTTGAATGAATAAAAGACGCGGGGCAATGCTGTGCGGTTTGCGCCGCTTGAAGTAATGCTTGCCGGCGGGATCGTAGAGCTCTACCGTGCGCGCGACTAGCTGCTTTAATTCCCCCGCAAGCTCTGGGTCGTGCTGACTCGCCGCCAGCAACTCTAGGTAAGCGGTGAAACGTTGTGTTCCAAACAAGGTCTTCCACAGTTCCTGGACTAACGCTTCCAGGCGGCGGTTTTCCTCTGCAATGGATAG
>JBCDFM010000421.1:0-2674 GCA_039178015.1 Pseudomonadota bacterium | reverse complement strand
GCACAATCGATCGGAATGCGCAACCAATCGTTCAATGGCATTGCCTGCCAGCAGCAGAACGCCAAAGTGGCTCCTGGCTTACAGGCGGTTCTAAGATTGGTGAATGCCGCTATGGGATCTTCAAAAAACATGACGCCGAAACGCGAAAACAGAAGATCAAAGCGGTTCTGCTCAAATGTGTGAACGGCGGCGTCCGCGAGCAGAAAGTCCAGGTCAGCGCAATCCTCGGAACGATGCGCTTTCTTGCTGTGCGCCAGCCCCAGCAGGGGTTCAGATATGTCGATGCCAAGCACTTGTGCCCGACTGCCTAAACGCTGGGCCAATGCCAAGCTCTGGCTGCCGCCACCGCATCCGATATCGAGTGCCTGTCGGTACCCACTGAGCTGTGCATGGTCCATCAATTTATTGCTGACCGGTTCCAGCAGGCGCGACATCACCGCATCTTCTTCGGCCCATCGCCTGCCGGCGTCACCGTTCCAATAGTCTTTTTGTTCTTCGTTAGCCATCGGTGTATTGCTCCTTGGGTTGCCGTTATCATAGCAGCCACAGGCTGTCCTGCCAGGATAGAGCCTCAGACGCTTGGTCGAGTATGTTTGCCGCGACTGCAGGCTTTTGGCCCGTGGTCAGCCATAATTCAGGAGACTCTTATGGTGTTTTTTGCGCGTTCCTTAGTTCTGTTAACCGTGCTGACCTCGAGCTTGGTAGTGCACGGTGGCAATGACGACGCCCCGCCCTTGACCAGCGACTGGATGGAGTTGGTCCGAGGGCACAGTGATCCAAATACTGGCGTTGAGGTGCGTGAGGTTCGCCACTCGGAGGATGGTGAGCCACACACCTTAATACTGGCAATACCCAAGACGTCCATGGCGCATCCCGATAGTATTGAGGAGGTCGTGGTGGTGGGACAAAGGCCCGAAAAGCCAGAGCAACCCGAACCCTTGGACATCGAGTATGAATGGCTGCGTGACTATGAAAACGACAACTATGGCTTGGTGATTCGGTTCGGCAAAGAGAGCAAATGGCCGATTCGCTTATACCTCGATTCGTCGCCTGGATATCTCAATTAAACCGAGCGCAGCTATTGTCGCATTCTGTGGTCTGTCGAGGATCGGCGATGGCCTCGTTTCAGCGCTGCTACATCCATTGCTGAGGCCCTCTGGTAAGTCAAGTGCTCACGATGCGGTGCAAGCACCAGATTAACATCGACGCTATAAAAAATAGGGAGAACAGTATGCCGAACACCATGGGCCATCGAAAGGAACTGTGCTTCTGGGGCTGGGGTTACGCCGATGCCGGCCTCACCTCAGCAGAACAGATACACGTGCAGCAGTTAGCGAGCCAGCTGGGGGTCACCACCCGCCCCGGTGCCGCACCTCAGCTGCAGGACTTCGAATTGCGCCCACCAAGAATCGATATTCCGGCAGCACTTGAAGCTGTGTTGTCTGCCACACCCTACGATCGTATCACCCATGGCTACGGCAAATCCTTGGCAGATTTGGTGCGTATGCAGCAGCGCGTCATGCCAAACCCGCCTGATTATGTCGCCTTTCCTAAGACCGAAGACGATATCAACGCTGTCTTGGAGTATGCCGATCGCTGCGGTGCAGCACTGATTCCCTTCGGCGGCGGCACCAGTGTTTGCGGCGGTGTTGAGCCAGATGTAAATGGCGATTACGCGGCCGTAATCAGCTTGGACATGCAATACTTGAATAGGGTTGTCGAAGTCGATGGTAGCTCCCGATCAGCGTTGATAGAGGGCGGTGCTCTAGGCCCTGAGTTAGAGGCGGCGTTAAAACCTCACAAGCTGACCTTGCGACACTTTCCACAGAGCTTCGAGTTTTCGACGCTAGGCGGCTGGATAGCAACACGAGCCGGCGGACATTTCGCGACCAATTACACCCACATAGATGATTTTGTCGAAAGCGTACGTATGTTAACGCCAACAGGCCCCATGGAAAGCCGGCGCCTGCCGGGTTCGGGGGCCGGCCCGTCGCCAGATCGCATGATGATCGGCTCTGAAGGTACCTTGGGTGTCATCACGCGTGCCTGGGTACGGCTGCAGGACAAGCCTGTGTACCGGGCATCAGCCAGTGTCAGCTTTCCGGGGATGTCCAAGGCGACGGCAGCGGTGCGTGCTATCAGTCAAGCAGGTCTGTTTCCCAGTAACTGTCGATTACTTGACCCGCTGGAGGCTATGGCCAACGGCGTTGGGGATGGTAGTACCGCGCTGCTGGTGCTGGCGTATGAGTCTGCTGATCACTCGTTGGCGCCGTGGATTGAGCGCACGCTGGAGCTAGCGGCTGATCATGGTGGAAGCTGGGATGCTGAGAGTGTCGCGCGGTCTCTGATGACAGAGAACACCACGCCGGCCGCGCAGGGCGAACATCGAAAAGGTGCAGCCGGTGACTGGCGCAATCAGTTTTTGCGAGCGCCGTATTTTCGCAACTACCTCACCCCCGCAGGCTTGATTGTCGATACCTTTGAAACGGCCATTACGTGGGATAAGTTCGATGCGTTTTACGAAGGTGTTAAGGAACGCGTAGGTAAAGTCCTGCGAGAGGTTAGTGGAACGGAGCCGATGCTGAGCTGCCGCTTTACGCATGTATATCCCGACGGGCCTGCGCCTTACTTTACCTTCTACTGTATGGGTACAACTACCGGCGATATGGCATCT
>JBCDFM010000420.1:0-2719 GCA_039178015.1 Pseudomonadota bacterium | reverse complement strand
TAAATATCTATTTGTATCTAATTTATCGATCTGGCACTATCCTCGTCGAAATATCGAACGCGCAATGTTTTTCATCTACATCCAGAGCACAGGGAGACAAAATGAATTCGGTTCCATTGATTTTTAGCAGAGTAACCGGCCTGGGTGTCAGCATTCTCGGTGCATTTCTTGCAGTCAGTGGCATCGTTGACTGGGGGCTATGCCTGGTCGGTTTGGGTATTTTGGGCGTCTCGTTTGTCTCTCGCCTCGGCGCATCCGAGGAGTCAGCCCCCGCGGTCTTTGCTAAATCAGGTACCGCCACTCCCGCCCGATAGCGGTCAGCCTTGTCATGTACTTTGACGTTGCCCCCGCCTTTTTTTTGCTGGGCGTAGTCGCCGCGCTTATCAAGGCGGATTTGAAGTTCCCGCCCGCACTCTACCAAAGCCTAACGCTCTTTTTGCTGATAGCAATCGGTCTAAAAGGAGGGGTAGCGCTGTCTGCCCATGCCAGCAGTGATGTCGTCTGGGAAGCAGTGGCCGTGATCAGCCTGGGTATTGCAATACCTCTTATAGCCTTTCCCATTCTGCGCAGGATGGGGCAGCTGAATAAAGACGACGCCGCGTCAATTGCAGCGCACTATGGCTCGGTGAGCGTAGGGACATACGCTGTCGCTGTTGCCATGTTGGAGACGTTCGATATTCATTACGAAGCGTACTTCCCGTTATTCGTGGTACTGCTGGAAATGCCGGCGATCATCGTGGGATTGATGCTTGCTCGAGGCATGGGAGGCGACTCCGGCTACAACTATCGCGAGATTCTGCATGAAATCTTCTGTAATCAGGGCATTGTACTCATGTCGGGTGCTTTGCTGATTGGGTACATCGCCGGACCGGAAGCGGATAGCGTGATGCCACTTTTTGGGAACCTTTTCCACGGATTACTGGCCCTTTTCTTACTGCAGCTGGGCGTTGTAGCTGCCAGTAGGCTCGCAGAGATTAGACTGAATGCACCATTTATCACTGCTTTTGCGGTGTTAATGCCGCTCATTGGAGCAACACTGGGCGCGTTGTTAGGTGATGCCATCGGTTTCACAACCGGGGGTATAATACTGCTCGCAGTATTAGGTGGAAGCTGTTCCTATATCGCCGTACCGGCTGTGATGGAGTCTGCTTTGCCCAGCGCAAACAATAGCTTGTCTATTGCTGCCTCGCTGGGAGTGACGTTTCCTTTTAATGTCTTGGTTGGAATTCCCCTGTATATTGCGCTTATTACGTATTTCAAGCCAGTAAACTGAGGAGAGCAGGCTGTCTATGAGCAGCACTTCCGAAAACGCCGCGCCTAGCGTCGGTATCATCATGGGTTCACAATCGGATTGGCCAACGCTAAAGCACGCGGCGGCGGTTCTAGAGGAAATGGGCGTTGCGTACGAAGCGAGGATTGTTTCCGCTCATCGAACGCCAGAGCGTCTATACGATTATGCGCGTACGGCCCAGAGTCGCGGATTGCGCGTGATTATCGCTGGTGCCGGTGGCGCTGCACATCTGCCAGGCATGACCGCTGCCATGACACTTTTGCCTGTCATTGCGGTGCCGGTGAAAAGCGCTGCGCTTAATGGTATGGATTCTTTGTTGTCTATCGCTCAAATGCCGCGCGGCGTCGCGGTGGCCACCCAGGCGATCGGCGAGCCAGGGGCCGCGAATGCCGGTTTGCTGGCAACTCAAATACTCGCCCTATCCGATCCGGACCTGGCAAAGACACTCAGCAATTGGCGAGCGGCACATACGGACGCAGTTGCGGAACAAGTCGATCGATGAGAGTCGCCATTCTGGGCTGCGGACAGTTGGCTCGCATGATGGCGCATGCCGCAGCGCCTCTTGGGATTGATTGCTGCTTCGTAAAACTGGGTGACGAACTCACGCCCTGCGTGGATGGCCTGGGGGACATCGTCGCCTGGAGTCCGGGTGATAGTGCACAGTCGCTGCACTCAGCGCTTGGCAAGCCGGATGTCGTCACGGTTGAGCGAGAGGCCATCGATGTCGACTTACTGCGCAGCCTGCAATCGTTTTGTCCCGTCTCGCCGTCACCCGAATCGGTTCGTGTCGGACAACACCGAGGCAGAGAGCGTGCGCTGCTGGATGAGCTGGGTATCCCGTGCGCTGCCCATCAGGTGGCGAACACACCGCAGGAAGTTAGGGCAGTGGCAGGTCAGCTGGGACTACCTGTGGTGCTGAAGTCGTGTGAATCGGGCTACGATGGCAAATTACAGTGGCGCTTTTACGAAGCTGCGGACGTCGATCAGTTTTGTGAGGCGCAAACGGCAGGCGAGTGGCTTATAGAAAAGTTCGTTGCTTTCGACCGGGAGGTCTCTATCGTCGCGGCGCGCAGCACTACGGGCGAGTTCAGGGCTTACCCGCTCACCCAGAACCACCATCGCGATGGTATTCTCCTGGCCTCTTTGGCACCTGCGCCCAATATCACCGAAGACCTGCAGCGACAGGCAACAGACATCGTCCAGCGCATTATGAATCAATTGAATTATGTGGGCGTCATGGCTGTGGAGTTGTTTGACGTCGAAGGTAAGCTGCTGGTGAACGAGCTAGCGCCCAGAGTGCACAATAGTGGCCACTGGACAATGCAAGAGGGAATAGCAAGTCAGTTCGAGAATCATATGCGTGCGATTACCGGCATGACACTGGGCGAAACCCAACCTAGCTACCATGCGGGAATGCTCAATGTGCTG
>JBCDFM010000419.1:0-2734 GCA_039178015.1 Pseudomonadota bacterium | reverse complement strand
CTCGGCGCCCAGCTAGGTAACATCATGATCGGGGT
Organism: Pseudomonadota bacterium; assembly: GCA_039178015.1. Lineage (GTDB taxonomy): Bacteria > Pseudomonadota > Gammaproteobacteria > Pseudomonadales > Halieaceae > JARRPM01. Next base: position 2,699 of record JBCDFM010000419.1, on the reverse strand, counting down.
ACAGCCGGCCTTTGGGTATGAGGGCGATCCGATGCGTCTCCTGTTCGAGGGCGGTTTTTCCCCGACCCACGCTTTCAGCGCCTTCTACCGCTATCTACGCCAGGACTTTGGCGCTGATTCGGTTTTACATTTTGGCACCCACGGTGCATTAGAGTTTATGCCAGGTAAGCAAGTCGGCATGTCCGAGACTTGCTGGCCCGACCGGCTGATCGGTGATCTGCCCAATTTCTACCTGTACGCATCAAACAATCCGTCCGAAGCGCTGCTGGCGAAGCGCCGCAGTGCCGCGACCATGATTACCTATCTAACTCCGCCCGTTACCGAAGCACAACTGTACCGTGGGCTGGCAGAGCTGAAGGAATCTATCGATCGATGGCGCAAACGCGAGGCCAGTGATGCACAAGCCGAACGAGATCTCGTGTCTCTGATTCGCTCCCAGGCTGAAGTGCTGGGGTTGGACGATACTCCAGAGCTGTGGGAAAAAGGTGCAGATACCGGCGTTGATTATCTGCGCTGTGCCTTACTGGAATTAGAACATACCCTCATTCCCTTCGGCCTACATGTAGTCGGCGGTGCGGTGAATCGGCAGCAGTGCGCCGAACTATTGGACTCCATGGCAAAGGCAGGCCATGAATTGACATTAAACGATGCTACCTTGGATGCCCTCATGAAGGGCGCGGCACCAGAGTCTCTGCTGGATACCGGAATCGAGTTCACAGGCGACAAGTCTGAGCTAATGGACAAGCTCAACGCACTTGCGTCTGCGGCGAACCTGCTCCAACAAAATGATGAGCTCTCCAGCCTGATACACGCGCTCGATGGGCACTATATCCGTCCGGCTCCTGGCGGTGACGTGCTGCGTAATCCCGACGTCCTGCCAACAGGCCGCAACCTGCACGGGTTTGACCCCTACAGTTTGCCCAGCGCTATGGCGGTCAATGAGGGTTGCGTTCAAGCCCATTCACTGCTGCAGCGCCACGCTGATGAGGGTCACACACTGCCAGAGACTGTCGCCCTGGTATTGTGGGGTAGCGATAACATGAAGAATGAGGGCGCACCCATCGCCCAGGCGCTGGCACTGATGGGGGCTGAACCACGTCGCGATAGCTACGGTAGGCTTGTTGGCGCACAACTCATCCCGCTGGAGCAGCTTGGCAGACCAAGAGTTGACGTAATCGTCACCTTATCCGGAATCTTCCGCGACTTGCTGCCACTGCAAACTCGTATGTTGGCCGAAGCCGCCCTGCTCGCCGCTGAGGCTGACGAAGAAGAAGAGAAAAACTATATTCGAAAACATGCCCTGGCTTATCAGGCAGAGCACGACTGCGACATGGAAACCGCTGCGTTACGTGTTTTCAGCAACGCCGAAGGAGCCTACGGCTCGAACGTTAATCAATTAATCGACAGCAGTCGCTGGGACGAGGAAGACGAGCTCGCTGAAGCCTACACGCGTAGAAAAAGTTTTGCATACAATGCGGCGGGACAGTCCACTCAGCGAACCGAACACCTGCAGCAGATGCTTGCCGGAGTGCAACTGGCTTACCAGAATCTCGATTCCGTCGAGTTAGGCGTCACCACGGTGGATCACTACTTCGATACGCTTGGCGGAATCAGCCGTGCTGTTCAACGCGCCAGCGGCAGCAAAGTCCCGGTTTATATCTCGGATCACACCGGTGTCGCCGGTAAAGTGAGAACACTATCCGAACAGGTCTCACTGGAGACCCGCTCCCGAACCCTTAACCCAAAATGGTACGAGAGCATGCTCGAACACGGCTACGAGGGTGTGCGCAGCATCGAGAACCATGTCACCAATACGGTAGGCTGGTCGGCGACTACCGGTGAGGTCGCTCCCTGGGTTTACCAACAATTATCAGAAACATTCATCCTCGATGAGACCATGTGTAAGCGTCTCGCCGAGCTCAATCCCAGTGCCTCGGTAAAAGTGGCCCGGCGACTCCTTGAAGCGCAAGAGCGAGAGTATTGGGATCCCGATGAATCCACCTTGGACGCTCTGCGACAGGCAGGCGACGATCTTGAAGACTGGTTAGAGGGTGTATCCCCGGAGGCAGTGGCTTGAATCAAATGACAACAATACCGGTGAAAACGGTAGATCCAGGTGATGGCGAGGGTAGTCTGCAGGTGCATCTCGACGCCGATATCGCTATCGACAAGGCCAAGGTGTTCGCGATCTATGGCAAAGGCGGAATCGGTAAAAGCACCACCTCTTCCAACTTGTCAGTCGCGTTTTCCAAGTTGGGAAAGCGGGTCATTCAGATTGGCTGTGATCCAAAGCACGATTCGACTTTCACTTTAACAAAAGCCTTGATGCCGACAGTCATCGACGTGCTGGAGTCTGTGGATTTTCATCCAGAGGAATTGCGCCCCGATGACTACATGTACGAGGGCTACAACGGTGTGATGTGCGTTGAGGCGGGTGGACCTCCGGCAGGCACAGGATGTGGCGGTTATGTCGTAGGTCAGACCGTAAAACTACTGAAGCAGCATCACCTGCTGGAAGATGCCGACGTGGTGATTTTTGACGTCTTGGGCGATGTTGTATGCGGCGGCTTCGCCTCGCCCCTGCAGCATGCCGAGCGAGCACTGGTCGTTACCGCTAATGATTTCGATTCCATCTTCGCGATGAACCGTATCGCTTCTGCCATCGGCGCAAAATCCAAAAACTATCCAGTCAGGCTGGG
>JBCDFM010000418.1:0-2740 GCA_039178015.1 Pseudomonadota bacterium | reverse complement strand
TTATAATTATGTATAATTAAGTTAAAGTAAGTATAACTTAATAGGAATCACCGAAACGTGGAAAAAGACGAAACCGCCTTGCTGAACATCACTGATGCCGCGATATATCTCAATGTCAGTAAAGCCACTCTCCGACGCTGGACGGACGCAGGTCGACTGCACTGTCTGCGGATTGGTGCGCGCAAGGAGCGGCGGTTTCGGCAAACGGATCTGGACAACCTGGTTGATGGGTCGATGATCGATCGCGACGTTGACGCTGTGCTGACGCCGGATAGGAAAGCGGAAGTAAGCACTCACTGTAGGCATCAATGCGTGATCAGCAATACACCGGACGAGGAGTGGGCCATTCTCGGTCCCGCAATTTTGCAAGCACTGTTAGCAGGTGCTCAAGTGTTGCTAATCGATGCGTCTGATCGACGCGTGCGTCTGGAACAGCTCTTGCGCGAGCGTAAGATGGAGCTATCGGATGTGCTGGAAGCACAGCGTCTGATATGCGTTTCAATTGAGGAGTCATACCGATTGTGCGGCGCGTTCCGCTGGGACAGGGCTGTGGCCTATATCGAATCTATGATCTTGGCCGCCAAAGCCCGTGGTTTTACCGAAGTGCTGGTTATTGGCGCGAACTGTGGGCAGGCAGAACCGGACAAAGCTTACTATGCTGCCCAAATGAAACTGTATGAGGCAGGCCTGGATGACATGCTACAGCGCCACCCGGAGGCAACCGTGCTGTGCCCCTACAATACTGGCGAGTTAACGGCAGAGGAAATGGTGCAGGGCATTATGACTCATCCACAGTTGCGCTTTAGCGACGGCTACACGCCAGGACTACTCGGCCAAATGAATACTTGAGACTGCAGATCGGTATCCCTGCAAAAGAACGATAAAGGAGCAGCCAAACATGCAAGCGAGCTTTGAATATCAGCCCAAGGATTGCGAAGAGATCGTGATCCGAGATTTTAATTTTGAGTTCCCTGATGATATTGATCCAATATGGGCGCCTGATAATCCCGTTAGATCGCACCTGTTCAACGGACTCTCCCTGAGTATGCCGTATCTGGAGCCCTATCTGATCCGGTCTATTTTGCGGGCTCGAGATCACGTAACAGATCCTGAGCTGCTAGACGATATGGCGCACTTCAATCGGCAAGAGGCAAACCATTTTAAGTGTCATCGTCGCTACAACGAGTTGCTTAAAGCCAACGGCTATCCGGAACTGGCGCAAGTGGAAGAGCACATGGAAAAGGCCTACAAGCGCCTGGAGTCAAAAAGCCTGCGCACGCAGCTTGCCTACTCAGCCGGGTTTGAATCTATGACTTGTGGCTTTACACACTGGTTTGTTACGGATCGCCTGCGATTATTTGCCGGCAATGATCCCTATGTTAGCTCGTTTTGGATTGTCCACATGATTGAAGAAGGTGAGCACAAGACGGTCGCGTTTGACACTTATATGGCCTATTCAGGCGACTATTGGGCGCGCTTTCTTGGTGTATTTCACGGCAGCTTCCATGTGCTGAGTTTAGGCCTGCGCGGTATGTTCGTGGGTTTAAAAAAAGACAAATTGCGGCGCAAACCAAAAACCTGGTGGCAGATTGCTAAAGAGTTGACGCGCATGTCTGTTGTTGTCGGGCCGTTTATGTTGCGCGCCTTACTGCCTGGCTTCAATCCACGAAAAGAAGCTGATCCCCAGTGGATGAAAGACTGGGTGAAGGGTTATGCCACGCTACCGGCGGGAGCGCTGATACCGCTGGTCGATACGCGACATCCGGATATGCCGGTTCCGTTTTAGCGGCGGGAAGAAGTCGAGAGGATAGATCGAGAGGATAGTATGGACGATATTAAGAAAAGTCAGCGCCTGCTGGTAGGCCATGGCGCTTTGGTGCTGTTGATGGCATTTATCATCGGCTTTGGTTTCTTGTTTTTTCTTATCGGTGAAATTCGCTTGTGGCCCATACCCGGAGCCATCGAGTATCAGCTACCTGGCACCTACGACGCATGGCGTATGGCGCACATGGAGGGCATCACTAACGGTTTTGGTCTTTGGCTGTTGGCGGCAGTGCTACCGCTATTAAAGCTGTCTGCTCGCACGAGTCGCTTACTTGCAATTGGCATGATTATCACAGCGTGGACGATCGTTATAGCGTCTTGTCTTGACCCCCTGTTCCCGGACTCCCGCGGCCTTGCATTTGCGGGCGATTCCAGTATCACGAACAATATCGCCTTCTTCCTGTTCTATATTGGAATCGCGATTGTTATCGCGATCATGGTCAGAATCGCTTATCAGTGTCTGTTTGTGACCCAACAGGAGTCTGTTCAATAGAATACGAGCAGGCGGGATTCCAGACTTTCTCGTGGTGGTGCGTCAGCGGGCGCTAGCGGGTTGTTGAAAGCAGAGTGGATTGCGCACCTCGCGTGACCCGCCTGAGAAGAGTCATATGTTTTTAGCAGTAGTGCTTCGGCGAGGGTCATCTCGGGAAAGTAATACCATCGGTGCTCGGGGTTAAAACTCACCAGTTCCAATTCACCTATACGCTCTTTCGCTCGCCGCTCCGATGCAATAAGGTCTCGCGGACTGATCGATGAGGCATCGCAGCAGGCCAGTGGACTGTTGAATACGATGCCGCGAATCGAGCGCCAGACGTTGATGATCGCGTATCTGCGCTGTAATCGCGGTTCAGCGATTTTCTCCCCTACCAGGTCAATCAACCGCTGACGCGCCGACGCATCGGTATAGTCGTTGTGT
>JBCDFM010000417.1:0-2760 GCA_039178015.1 Pseudomonadota bacterium | reverse complement strand
TACCCAGTCACCGTGATGTGCTTTAAAGTCCTGCAGCGTCAAATGTCCGCCCTGGTCCTGCACGGCGGTGACGATAGCTTCTGCGAGAGGGCCATCATAAAATGCGGATCGACCCTCTTTGGCAATTAGCTCGTAGCTATTAGCCAGCATGGGATTGCGAAAGATCTTGCCGGGCGCTGGCCACTGGCCATCGACCTGATACGTCGCCTCCAGGTTGGGATAACCCTCCCGCTGAAAGTATTCCAGAGTACGTTTCATGCCCGCGCCAATTTGCGCGGTCAGCACGAAGCCTTCGCGAGCGTAGCCGATTGCTGGAGCCAACAGATCGGACATGGGCTGGCTACCGAATCTGTCGTTCAGCATGAACCAGCCATCAACCGTCCCGGGTACGGTCACTGCAAGCGCGCCTCGCGTGGGAACGGCTTCTATGCCTTCACTAGCAAACCTGTCCAGCGAGCTTTCCAGCGACGCTCGGCCGCTGGCGTTGAGCCCGTACAGTTTGCCTTCCTCTGCAATCCAAACGAGCGCGAATAAATCGCCACCGATACCACAGCCGGTGGGCTCCATCAGCCCCAGTGCGGCGTTCGCGGCAATTGCGGCGTCGATGGCGTTGCCGCCGTCCTTGAGCACCTGTAAACCGATTTGGCTGGCCAGTGGATGGCTGGTCGACACCACCCCGTTGCGCGCGAATACGGGGGAGCGCATGCTGAACTCTGAGCCGGAATAACGCGTTTGCGACAAGGTTAGCGGAGCGGAAAGAAAAAAAATTAGTGCACAGCATAGCACCAATGTGTTGCTAAGCGCTTTCATAAAATAGCCTTGTAATGCCTAATAACGGTGTTGGTCTAGCGCAAGCCACTAGCATCAAGAGAGATTCTCATCAGCCAGCTATACCCGGCGCAGCCGACTGAAAATGTACCTAAACGCTTGTGGCGGAGACTGTAGAGACAATCTGTTAGCTCTCGTCGGGAGTATTCCGCAGATGCTGCCAATAAGCAATTGTCAGCCCTGTTTTCTCGCAGCGCTCTGCACTATCCGGCTTCCCGCTGCAGATGCGAAGGCTGTGCGGAATAGAGATAGTCACGTGTCAGTGGCACATTATTCTGGCTTGGTGCAAGCTGAAATTGAAAGACAACTTGCTTGTCGAATCGAAAGCTGAGCTCGCAGGCGAGTAAATAGTAGCGCCACATGCGGCAGAAACGCTCATCATACAGCTCGCGAGCCTGATCGATATTCGCCATGAATCGTTCGTACCAATGGCGCAACGTCTCTGCATAATGAAGCCGCCAGACCTCGACATCGGTGGCAATCAAATCCCGTTTTTCAACGCTCTTGATGGCCTCAGACATCGCCGGAACATAACCGCCGGGAAAAATGTATTTATTGATCCACGGGCTGGTTGCACCTGGGCCATCGGTACGCCCTATGGTGTGAATTAAGGCGATACCATGTTCTTCCAGCAGGCTGCGCACTTTGCCGAAATACTCTCCATAGTGTGGAACACCCACGTGTTCAAACATACCCACCGACACGATTCGATCAAACTTGCCGCTTACATGCCGATAGTCCATCAGACGGAACGACACCTTATCGGATAGGCCGGCCGCCGCAGCGCGCTGGTTGGCCAGACTATGCTGCTCTTCAGAGAGCGTGACACCGACTACCTCAGCACCAAAATCGCTTGCCAGTGTCAGTCCCATACCCCCCCAGCCACAGCCGATATCCAAAACGCGCATCCCCGGCTCGATAAGCAGTTTGCTTGCAATATGGTGTTTCTTCGCCGCTTGCGCTTCTTCAAGTGTCATTGTGGGTTCAGCGAAGTAGGCGCAGGAATACTGACGATCTTCATCGAGGAACAAATCGTACAGTTCACCAGACAGATCGTAGTGATGCGCAACATTTTGCCGGGAGCGTTTCGTGGGGTTGAACTGTTGGACAGAACGTGCGATCTGCCGCAACCACATGAGCGGCTGCCGAAACCAGGGCTGGCCTTGCTTCGCGAGATTTTGCACAGCCAGCTGCATGAAGCCGTACAAATCGTCGTCTTCTACTGTCAGACTGCCATCGACGTAGGCCTCGCCTGTCGCCAACTCGGGCGACATTACCAGCCTGCGCGGCAGCGCCGCATCATGTAGGGTGATCGCGACCTTGGGCTCAGATCCATCACCGTAATAGCGTGTCAGACCGTCTGGATAAGTCAGGCTCAGCCTACCTGTACAAACCAGATGTGACATAAACGCATCGAGCGTCTTGTCCCACATCGCCTCTCTCCCTGTTTCTTGGTATGCCTATAACCGCCAGTATCACGCCCCCCATTGTTTAAGCGGATACGCGGTGGTGTAAAAAGGCCAATCCAAGGGAAAAGTGTTACCCAAAACCGTCGGTCTGTAAACTTTCTGTCATCTGCGTTGAGCATAGCCTATCAAGGTGGATGGAACAGCCGTTGCAGAGGGCTTGTGAAATTAGGGAACGGGAGCCTCTCTACGACAGGCCCGCCTTTTTAGCTTATTTTTTAGGCTTGCGTGTAAAAAGCAAAGCCATTATGGCGGTTTGGTCTGCGCCCAGTGCAAGCAGTAGAGTCAACGCGACGTCAACACCCTTGCACGAAATCGGCCACTATGAGAGAGCTTATCTTTGGCCATGCAGGGTATGACGATACGCGAAGATCAGTATAAGCATCCACCACCTTTGTCTTAAGGGCTAACCAGGTACCAGGCATATGTCTGTGCAGATGTCGCCGTACCAGGTTAGGAGTATCTC
>JBCDFM010000416.1:0-2764 GCA_039178015.1 Pseudomonadota bacterium | reverse complement strand
TCCTGTATTTCAACCGCCATAGCTGGATAGGCACGCTGCATATTGGATGCGGCCACAATCACCATATCGATATCCGAGGCTTGTTTCCCGGCCTGATCCATCGCGTCGCGCGCCGCCTCTATCGCCATTTCACACTGAATGGAAGGCTGTTCATTCACACGATCGGGAAGATGAGGCACCATTCTGTTGGGATCCAAGATCCCGGACTTATTCATCACATAGCGCGATTTGATACCCGAGGCTTTTTCTATAAAGTCAACGGAAGATGGCTGTAGAGCAGCGGTTTCGCCTGCGGCAATTGCCTCTGCATGCTCGAGGTTGTAATGCTCGACATAGGTGTTGAAAGAGGCAACGAGCTCCTCATTGCTAATTGACTCTGCTGGCGTGAATAGTCCGGTCCCGCTGATTACGATGGCTGTCATATTGTCTACTTTAGGTGCTCCAGGGTATTCCAGCTATATTCTCGCCACGAAAAAGGGCCGCAGCGCGGCCCCTCCGTATAGATACTGTTTTCCTCAGCGATTCTCCACGGGCACGTAATCTCGCTTGGTGTACCCGGTGTAAAGCTGACGCGGACGCCCAATGCGATAGCTGCCTGCAATCATCTCATTCCAGTGGGCAATCCAGCCAACTGTCCGGCCCACAGCAAAAATCACAGTAAACATGCTTGTCGGGATGCCGAGTGCCTTCAGAATAATGCCCGAATAGAAATCGACATTCGGATACAGCTTCTTCTCAATAAAGTAGTCATCGTTCAACGCAATCTCTTCCAAACGCTTCGCAATGGCCAATAGCGGTTCGTTGTCGATGCCTAGCTCGGCAAGGACTTCATCGGCTGTCTCTTTCATCACTTTGGCCCTGGGGTCAAAGTTTTTATATACACGGTGCCCGAACCCCATCAGTCGGAACGGGTCATCCTTGTCTTTTGCGCGCGCTACAAACTCATCGATCCGTGACACATCGCCGATCTCCTCAAGCATTTGTAGTACGGCTTCGTTGGCGCCGCCGTGAGAAGGCCCCCAGAGTGCTGCAATACCTGAAGCAATGCATGCGAACGGATTTGCGCCCGATGAACCCGCCAATCTCACGGTGGAAGTAGAGGCGTTCTGCTCATGATCTGCATGCAATAGAAATATCCTGTCCATCGCCTTGGCGAGTACTGGGCTAATGTTGCTGGGCTCGCAAGGGTTACCAAACATCATGTGCAGGAAGTTCTCGGCGTATCCCAGCGAGTTATCGGGATACATAAAGGGCTGACCAATCGAAAACTTGTAACTCATGGCAGCCAGGGTAGGCATCTTCGCAATCAGCCTGAAGGCAGCAATCTGTCTGGATTTCTCGTCGGAGATATCAAGTGAGTCATGATAGAAAGCGGATAGTGCTCCCACGACGCCACACATGATCGCCATCGGGTGTGCGTCGCGCCGAAAACCGTTAAAAAACGTTCTGATCTGTTCATGCACCATGGTATGTCGCGTCACAATGCCGTCGAAATCTTCTTTTTCCGCCGCGGTAGGTAACTCGCCGTACAGCAGCAAATAGCAGGTTTCAAGATAATCAGATTCATCGGCTAGCTGTTCAATCGGGTATCCGCGGTGCAGCAGTATGCCCTTGTTGCCGTCAATGAACGTGATTTGTGATTCGCAAGCCGCGGTTGAGACAAAGCCGGGGTCGTAGGTGAACATCCCTTGCGCCGTGAGCGCGCCGACATCTACAACATCGGGACCTAGTGTTCCAGAGTAGATGGGCAGCTCAATGGGAGCCTCCAGTCCTTCTATTGTTAGGAGAGCTTTGCTGTCTCTCATGAGAGCTCCTGAGAAGTAACACGATGGGCGCTTCACTATAGAGTTTCCCCCGTTTTTGTCAATTGATCTGACGCGATCTGTAGCTATCTCCTCGGCATCCACTGCGAAATTCGTTTATCAACTTAGGCGACGTTCGGCGCAAATGAGCACCAAGTCGCACTCGAGATTGAGTATCATTAACAAGAAGGTGGTTTGTAATTAATGTACTTAGTCCCTATAATTTCCGCCGTTTTTCAAAGGGCGGTGCACATTGACTATCGCTAGCCAGTTTATAAAACCGCTACCAACAACCCGCCCGATCGGGCGCTCCACACAGAGTGCTTCATAGTGAAAAAAGATCGTCCTGTTAATTTGGACATCGGAACGATGCGCCTGCCAATCACGGCATGGACCTCAATTGCCCATCGCATATCCGGTGTATTTCTCTTCGCTGTCGTGGGCTTGTTGCTTTGGATGCTTGACCAAAGCCTGGCCGGTGCTGACAGTTTCAGTGCTTTGGAACAAAACCTCGCTCATCCTCTGGTAAAACTCATCATTTGGGCAGCACTGGCCGGGTTGATCTATCACGGTGTCGCTGGCGTAAAGCATTTAGTAATGGACATGGGCTTTGGCGAGACCATGGAGGGCGGGAGCCTGGGCTCGCGTGTTGTGATCGGTATTTCGCTTATTCTCGTGGTCCTCGCGGGGGTGTGGCTATGGTAACCGCCGTTACTAGTATGGGCAGATCAGGTTTGTATGATTGGCTCATGCAAAGGGTATCTGCAGTCATTCTGCTCACCTATTTTTTGTTGGTTGGCGGTATTGTGGTTTCTGGCGTTGACTACGACTCCTGGAAATCGCTCTACTCGCAGACTTGGATGCGCATTTATAGTTTATTAGCATTACTGTCGATGGGTGTGCATGCGTGGGTAGGTTTGTGGGCTGTGTTCTCTGACTACTTAACCGAGCGGTTACTGGGG
>JBCDFM010000415.1:0-2774 GCA_039178015.1 Pseudomonadota bacterium | reverse complement strand
TGATCATCTATGACAATGTTGGTTCTCATTAAATCACCAGTGTGTATAGAAATGAAATACGTACACACGGTATCAGCTTCCCGGAAACATAACAAGTCAAGGTTTGGGACGGCCTAACGGCCGCCCAAACTCGAGGCGTTATGTTGAAGACCATGCGTAAGTACGAACCACGGGATATTGATGGGAAAGATCTACAAATTGGGGATTGGGTAAGAGTCATTGCGCTCCCGTTGAGCATCGGCAGCATGCCCGTGGAAACCAAAGAGGCCTTCTCCAACGCAGTAGGCGTAACGCTACAGATAGAGGCATTCAATGCTATTGGATGCCTTGAGTTGGATTTTCATCCGAAACTGGGTAGTTCGGATACTATTTGGCTTGAGCCATTTCTCTGCACAAGATTTCGTAGGTACAAAAAAATGAGTAAAGCCTTCAAGCAAAGGTTAAGCTCAAGCGAAAGCACTCAATGAGAAGTCTTCAACATAACAAGCGCAGGTTGTTTGGGACGCCAAACCGCTCGGCGGTTTGTCGCCCCAACTGCGGGCGTTACATGTCCCTCAGGATCGTGCCAGATGAATAAGGAATATGTTCTCTACAATCTCAGGGAAGCCTCGGAGCAACTTACGAGCTTAATCCAAGATTTGGAATCTGACTCTGAATACGACTATGGCGATTTAGTTATAGATATGTCTCATCTGTACCATCACATAAATACAGCCTGGAATGCGCGTGATGAATCAGACGTCGCTGTCGCAGAGTGCAATGAAGGCGACTTCAATCGTTGGCGCCAAATGCCACCGTCTGATGAGTTGCTCCTTGAGTCATGAGGGATCATGTAACAAGTCAAGGCTGCAAGGGCGCTTCGCGCCGGGACGGCCTATCGGCCGCCCCAGCTTGAAGCGTTAAACGGCTGATGGTTAGGTTCTTTGAGATATTTTTCGCCGGGCTCCTTGTCGGCGCTTTAGTGACCTACCAGCTTCCACCCTCTGACGATTTTCATATAAGGTTAGTCGCGCAGGACAAAAACCCCTCTCATTTAGAGGTACTCATAGATGGCAGAAGCTTCAGGGCGCCTCGGCACGACTTTATCTCCGGCAGCCTAGAAATACCGATTCGTTACTCTGACTCCTATGTGCTGGTAGCGCATTTTCCAGATGGTACGAGCTTCACTAGCGACGCCCAAGAAGTAGGACCGGGTCAATTACACTATGCATACATCAATGAAGGTGAGCTACAAACCCAGATTCGCGCTTACTAGGCCGCTTAACAAGTCACGGCAGCAAGGGCGCTTCGCACCGGGACGCACTACCGTGCGCCCCTGCGTGAAGCGTTAAGCATACTATGGCTCAGTTCTCTCAAATTGTTATCGCTGCAGCGCTCTCAAGCGCTTTATCTGCGATTGTCACCTACTTTATCGTTTCCCAACTAATATGGGACTCATGGCGAGAGGAGGTAGAGTATCAGCTGGGATTCATTCAAATAGAAAGTGTTGGAGACTCGATGAAAGCTGAGATGCAGGTGCTAAACGCAATCGCCATCGCTAGCGCAGTAGAGAATGAGGAACTGGAGGGTTTGCTCGCTACTGCGTGTACTGGCCTTACATTTTCGTTACCCAATATAAAGCCCAACCTATACAAGGAATCTCCTGGAAAAAAAGAGGAGATCGAGAAGCTAATATCAGAAGGAAGGTCTTTGTTGAACAAGCTCCGGCAAGAAGGCGTATGCTTAACAAGGCCATGAACATGGCCGTAAAAAGCCACGGCCTGGGACGCGCTACCGCGCGCCCATTATGGCGGCGTTATAGGGCAAATTGACATGCGCTCGACACTCATTATTTCTGCTGCTTGTGTCCTTTCTCTGCTCATTGGTTTTGGTTTCGGCATGTACCTTCTTACTAACCAGACGAAGATGTATCAGAATTTAGTTCTGAGTCAGAAGTTGCTTGTTCTTTCAGGCATAGTCAAAAAGTATAATTCCGATCCAACTAAACCAAATCAGTTAGCTCTCGCCGTTTGCGATCAAATTGAAGCAGAGTCTATGGAAGTAGATGAATGGCACATTGAATCAGACGATATTTTCGACCCGCGAAAGACGAGAGATCTATTACGTGAGCGAGCAGCAAGCCTTTGTGGGGCAAAGGCGGAGGTTATAGCCAGTGTTGCCCAATAACAAGGCAAGGTTGCCGCTTCGCTGGGACGCCCAACCTTACGCTGCGCTTCAGGCTGGCCGCCCCAACTTGCGGCGTTATAAGTCATGAGAGCAGCGGATCCCAATGCCAAGAGATTTACTTTAAGCGCACTAGCCGGATACGCTCTACTATGGATATTTATTGCGCCGCTGTTCAGCTTGATCAATGGAGCTAAACTTCACGAAGCGGTGGCTATTATCGTCGCGCCTCTTGCTTTCACAGTTCCGGTCTTTCCGGTTGCCTGCTTTGTTGGTTTTCTCAGTTTTAAGTTCTGCTGGTATAGGCTGCAGCAGCCAAACAGGCTTCGCGATGTCATCGCTGGTACGGTGGCAGCTGTCGTAGTTTCCTTATGTGTTGCAGTCTGTTTTTATTTCCTAATCGGCACAACTGGATCCTTCGTCTCGGTAGTGGGTTTCGCGCTGCTAACCGGGTTGGTTTCATGCTCAATTTACGTAGCGGTCTAGTAATGACTTATAACAAGTGACTATGGTCCTCCGTCAAGTATCTAGGCCATATTCGCGTCCCAATGTGTACCGTTCTTCACCATCGTATTCAGAATAACCAGCTGCTTGCGCATGCAGGCAACAAT
>JBCDFM010000414.1:0-2801 GCA_039178015.1 Pseudomonadota bacterium | reverse complement strand
ATGGTGGCGATGGATATGAACCAGGGTGTCTCGCCAGAGCTTGCCGAGCAGATGCAAACCGTATCGATGAAGACCATGCAGGAGGCCCAGCCATTGGCTCGCACCGGAACAGCCATGGATGTGGCCCAGGCGGCGTTGTTTCTGGCCAGTGACCGCTCAGCGCAAATCAGTGGCCTGGACCTGCGCATCGATGGTGCGGCTGCAGCGGGTTATCCCCACAATACGCTAGCGAAAATGCAGCAGCAAATCGGTAAGTTAATGTCGGTGGATGGCGAGTCGCTCGGCTCATAAGCACGCTATGGAAAGTCGCAGCCTGCTAAACGTTAGCACCCTTGAGTGTGTTAAAAATAAAGAGCGGTAGCCGCACCGGATATCGTGCCTCTTTCGCAGCGCGTAGCTGTTCATGAAGCGGGCTCAAAATCGATTTTTGATGGCGCTGAACAGGTTCGGGAGGCTGGCGGCAGCCTTGCCGAAAAGGCCTTAGGGCGGTTACCGGTGGAAGGCGAGCTGCGTCAATAAGGCGAGTTACTTCAAGTAGGTACTGCATTAAGCGCTAAAGCGCCGACAGGATGAGCGACGCTGTAGTTTAAGCGCCCTTCGCCTTGTGTTTTTTCTGGTATTCGCTCACCACCGATTGCACGCTCTGATGGAAGTGGCGCACCAGAACTTCCTCATCGGTCAGCGGATATTTCTCGAAGGCGCGTACTTCCAGCCCCTGCTGGGTCGCTTCCAGCAAGCTGAAGTCCTGCAGCGCGGCGTCGAGAAACATAAATATACCCGCTTTCTGCGCCAATTCATCAGAAAAGTTTTGTGCAGGCGGCATGAACAGCTCCACCTCGAAGCGCATTTCGTTATAGGCCAGGGGCCACATCATATAGGTGACATACCAGCCGGGATTGTAGTGTTGAATAAACATTTGCGGCCAGATTTTGTGCGATACACTGCCCCAGTTTTCCAGCCCGGTGGGATTGGATATTTTGGGCAAATCGTGAAGCTCATCGGGAAACTTGATGCGCGGTCCGGTGCCGAAGCCCCGAGTCAGCCTCTCGTACTCAAAATTGATAATTTCTCCCCAGTCCTGATACACCATCATTCGCTGACGACCGTCCATGCCGTAGTGTTCAGCGCCCAGTAGCAGGTGCTCACTGGGTGCTGAGTTAAACGGTTTGGCATGGGTGGTGCTAGCGTGATAGGTCTCTGAAAAGCCATCGATCATGGTTTTCCAGTTGGCCTTGGCATTGGCGCGAACAAAGTAGCGCTGTGTGCATTTTTCAAAGGGATATCCGGTAAAGCCCTGGTAATACTTATCCCCCATGAATTCCTGCAGGGTTTCCTTAGGGCCCCCTCGGTCCAGATTAACGAAGATAAACCCGTTCCAGACTTCAAAGGGCACTTCAGCCAGTTGCAGATCGGTACCCTGAGAACCCAACCAGGCCTCTGTGTCGGTGAGCATGGCAACCTTGCCATCAGTATTGAATTGGATACCGTGGAATTTACAGAAGAATGTTTTACAGCGCCCGGACACTTCCTTTGAAGCATCCGTCTCCCACATCAATTTGTTGCCGCGATGCGGGCAAACGTTGTAATACACGCGCACGTTTTTGTTATCGTCGCGCGTCACGATAATGGAGGATTTCAGTACCTCGATCTCCTTAGTGAAGTACATACCGGGCTTCGATACGCGCTCCACTCTGCCAACGTAGTGCCAGGCAGGACGGAATATCGCTTCGCGCTCCAACTCAAAAAACTCAGGTGAAATCATGTCTTCATAGCTGACCAGGTCATCGCCCAGTTCATACTTATTGGTCCAGCCCTCATCGGGTCGTCCGCTTTTAAAAATTAGCTCCTGGCTCACTGCGCCACCCTTAATGCCATTTGGCACCCTAGTAATATGTCGGTTATTGGAATTTGCATGCCTTTTTTATCTATCTAAACTTTTCCTCTGGTCTGCCACGCTAGAAAAGATGCGGCTCATCCACAATTTCCCAGTACATTTTTGAGTCCGGTACCCGTGGCTGCTTGAAGACTTCAACGGCCTCCGCTACGGGCACCCAGGCGATGACCAGCCGACCCAGTGTGCTGTCTGCCTCGGTATAGTCGTCGAAGTCTTTCTCATCCAAATACGCTCTTACCTCAAGAATGCGAGGCTTCACCGCATCATAGAATTCCTGTAGCTGTTCAATGGTGCTGCCGAGGCGCTTGTCATACTGCGCCTGCATGCCGTGATTTGCCCAGTCCGCAATAAAGGGTTCTAGCTCGGAGAACTGTTCAGGTAACTTGATCGTGTTCATGTTTCCACCAATTTCTATACGCTAATCTAGATGAACGTAGACTCATTCATGCTCGCAGGTAGGGCAACTTACTTACGCTTTGGTAAAGCTCACAGGAATCGCAGCCGGTCCTCGCAAAACCAGTGATGCATCCATAGGAAGGTCCTGCGGCGCGCAGCTCAAGGTCAGTGTATCGAGACGGATTGCAAGCTCCTTAAAGGCGCACTTCATTTCCATTCTGGCTAACATGTTGCCAATGCAGCGATGAATGCCGGCGCCGAAGGCGGCGTGCGTTCCAGCATTCTTGCGTTCAACGTCGAACTCGTCTGGGTTTTGGAATTTACCGGCATCGCGGTTGGCGGACCCCCAGCACAAAAACACGGCCGAGCCCTTAGGTATGGTGACGCCACCGACCTCACAGTCCATCTTCGCGAAACGCGGTAGCTGCGGTACCACCGTTTCGAAACGAAGGGTCTCTTCAACGAAACCTTTGAGCAGCTTGTCCTGATCTTCTGCCTGCTGAATGCGCTT
>JBCDFM010000413.1:0-2808 GCA_039178015.1 Pseudomonadota bacterium | reverse complement strand
ATGGTGATGCACTTATCGCGTGGGGAGATTATCGATCAACGCCATATTCTCCGGCAGCTGGCAGAACTGCAGTACACGCGCAATGACATCGACTTTCAGCGGGGCACCTATCGCGTGCGCGGCGATGTGATTGATATCTTTCCGGCGGACTCAGAGCGAGACGCCGTACGCGTTGAATTGTTCGATGAGGAGATTGAAAGCATTAGCGTGTTCGATCCGCTGACGGGTGCGATTGAGGGCAAAGTGCCTCGAATCACTATCTTTCCCAAGAGTCACTACGTCACCTCGCGCGATGTGATGCTGAACGCAGTTGAGAGTATTGAGCAAGAGCTGAGTGAGCGTGTTCCCCAGCTAAAGGAAAACCAGAAGCTGGTGGAAGCTCAGCGACTGGAGCAGCGCACGCGCTACGACTTGGAAATGATTCGAGAGTTGGGATACTGCACCGGTATTGAAAACTATTCGCGTTATTTGTCTGGTCGGGCTCCGGGTGAGCCGCCACCTACGCTGTTTGAGTATCTGCCGAGTAACGCGCTGGTCATTGTAGATGAATCGCATACTACGATTCCGCAAATTGGCGCCATGTACAAGGGTGATCGCTCTCGCAAGGAAACGCTGGTTGAATTCGGTTTTCGGCTGCCTTCGGCTTTGGATAATCGACCTTTGCGGTTTGAGGAGTGGGAGCTTTTGGTGCCTCAAGCGATTTTTGTCTCGGCCACGCCTGGCCCCTATGAAGAAGAGCATGCCGGGCGTACCGTCGAGCAGGTAGTGCGGCCGACAGGTTTGGTGGACCCTCCAGTAGAGGTGAGGCCGGCTATTTCACAGGTTGACGATCTGCTAGGCCAGATTCATCAGACCGTAGAACTGGAACAGCGCGTACTGGTGACCACGCTGACCAAGCGCATGGCAGAAGACTTAACGGAGTATCTGGCAGAAAACGGTATCCGAGTGCGCTACCTGCACTCGGATATTGATACGGTAGAGCGGGTCGAAATTATTCGTGACTTACGGCTGGGTGAATTCGACGTACTGGTGGGTATCAACCTCTTGAGAGAAGGTTTAGATATGCCTGAAGTCTCGCTTGTTGCAATCCTCGATGCGGATAAGGAGGGGTTCCTGCGCTCAGAGCGCTCATTAATCCAAACTATTGGCAGGGCGGCTCGGAATCTCGATGGTCGCGCCATACTCTATGCGGATACGGTAACCGGCTCTATGCAAAGGGCGATCGACGAGACAGAGCGGCGCCGCGACAAACAACTAGCGTTTAACGAAAAACATGGCATCACGCCAAAAGGCGTCGTTAAATCGGTGCAAGATATTATGGAAGGTGCCAGGCGCATGCCCACTCGCGGTAAGGGCAAGGCTAAGCGCGTTGCAGAACCTCGCAGCAACTACACAGAAGAGGTCGCCCGGCTGTCACCGGCAGCACTATCGCGCAAGATCAATGAAATGGAAAACCAGATGCAGAAACACGCCAAAAATCTGGAGTTTGAAGAGGCTGCGGCACTCAGGGATCAACTCGCGGAAATCCGCCAGCTCGCTTTCGTCAGTTAAGGTCCGATCGCGGTCAACGTGCGCTGATGGCTGCCTTCAGGCTACGGCGTCTCGCCCGTTGCACTGGCAGGAATGCTAAAGGTAAATTTTACGCCGCTATCATCAGGCAGATTTTCAGCGCTGACCCTACCGTGCACACTCTCTGCGATCAGCCGCACGATATGCAGTCCTAAGCCCAGATGGACCTCGTCGCTACTGTCGGTTCGCATCGACACCATAGGATCAAATAAGCGTTCGCGCAGGTCCTTAGGTAGAGCTGGGCCAGGGTTGCTGACGCTCAGCAGCCAGACCTGCGGTACATGCTGCAAAGCAATGCACACTTCGCCCTCTGGCGGGCAAAACGAGGTGGCGTTTTCGACAAGTTTATCCAGGGCCTGCACCAGCAACTCTGGCACCGCTTTCACCATGGCCGTCTCTGGCTGCAAATCAAGGTGCAGATGGTAGCCAGCATAGACAGACTGATACGCATTGAACATCTCTTGCACCAGGGGCACGAGATCCAACTCCTGAGGCGCAACGCCGCGTATGCTGTCTTCCAGCCGACTGGCTTCGCTCATGGCCGTTAGTATGCCGTTTAGCCGCTGCAGACCCGCCCTTGCTCGCACCATGTAGACTGCAGCCTCCTCGCTGTCACTTGAGGACTGGTCCAGGTTGTCCAGGGACGACTGAATCACCGCGATAGGTGTGCGCAGCTCATGAGATAGCTTCCTGCTGAGCGTACGCAGATAAGCATTGTACTCATGCAACTGATCGAGCAAGTCCGCATAAGAGCGCGAGAGTTCTCCAATTTCGTCGGTGGCGGTGCTGCGCGGGAAGGCGGTCTGGGTAGGGTCATTCACTTCTATCGCCCTGCGGGCTGCGAGGTTCAGCCGACCGATACGCCAGGAAAGTAAGCTGGCGTAGCCCAGCAGGCCAAAGGCTCCCACCGCCAGCGCGAGAAGGCTGTATCCCAACAGCTTGCTAAATGCCCGGTCAGTCAGAGAGAGGTATTGCTCGCTGCTTTGCCGGGCGACAACGGCACCCATCACCATGTCGTCATGGACGATTGGTACGGCAGTCGACAGTATCGTGCGCGTAGAATCCTCATCTTTTCTGTAACGTACAGTCGATTCGATACCTGATAGGGCCGATCTAACCTCGTTCCCGTTGGCCTTTCCGGAGCTTGCGTGATCTGGCTCGAAAAGCACTTGTTCACTGGCGAGGATGCTGCGATACAGTAGGCGAAATAGCCAGAAGGTTTGCGGGTTGCCGGTTTCT
>JBCDFM010000412.1:0-2824 GCA_039178015.1 Pseudomonadota bacterium | reverse complement strand
AGGCGGCGATTACTGTTCTTTAGCGAATGCCAAATCGATACCGGTGGCCGAAGCGATACAAAGCCGCTTCAGCGACATGGACTACCTCTACGATTTGGGTCCACTTGAGCTCAACATCAGTGGTTGCATGAACGCCTGCGGTCATCACCATATCGGTCATATTGGCGTGCTTGGAGTCGACAAAAAAGGCGAGGAATTTTATCAAGTAAGTCTGGGCGGCAGTCAGGCTAAGGATGCGTCCATTGGCAAAATTCTGGGCCCCTCTTTCAAGCGCAACGACATGCCCGATGTGATCGAAAAGGTACTGTCTACCTATGTCGACCTGCGCGAAGAGGAAGAGACCTTCCTGGATACCTATCGACGAGCTGGCATTGAGCCCTTTAAAGAGAGGGTGTATGCCAAAGCTGATTAAAGAGGGCGCTATCGTTGACGATAGCTGGCAGGCGGTAGACCCAGACAATCCATCCGCCGACCCTCGTCAGATTTTATCATTAGAGCAGTGGTTGGCCGCTGATGACAATACAGCCAGAGCCGTTCAACTAGAGCCTGGTGAGACGCCAGAACCCCTATTCCCCGCGCTGGGTAGCATTCCGCTGATCGCTATCAATTTCCCCGTGCTGACCGATGGCCGTGGCTTTTCATATGCCAGGGAGCTGCGCGAACAGGGTTATAGCGGTGAAATCAGAGCTTGTGGTCATTTTATGCCTGATCAGATGACATACTTGCATCGCTGTGGTTTTAATGCTTTCCAACTAGCTGATGAGTCCAGGCTGGAGGCGGCTCTAAGCTGTCTGGATGACTTCAGCGAATTTTATCAGGCGGCTATCGATCAACCCCTGCCCCTGTTCAGGCGGCGTACGCCCTAAGCTAAGCTTGCTGCTCGCACCAAGGGGGGGTGTATACTCCTTCCATGGATGTCACGGGTGTGACCTTTTCTTTCTTCCTGATCTTCACCGGGGCGGCCGTATTCGCCTCGCTTGCGCTGTACACCCGGCAACCACTGATTATTGCCTATATTGCCCTGGGCGCGGTGATTGGTCCCTATGGCTTCTCCCTGGTTACAGATTTACGCTTACTGTCTGATATTGGTCATGTCGGCATTATCTTTTTGCTGTTTCTTTTGGGGCTCGATATGCAGCCTCAGGCGTTGTGGTCCACCCTGCGCAAGTCAACTTTTGTTGCACTCATAAGTTCCGCCCTATTCATGGCACTGGGAATGGCCGTAGCCATCGGCTTTGGTTTCAGCCTTGTGGATTCGCTGATCATAGGCGCTGCCATGATGTTTTCATCTACCATCATTGGTATCAAACTGCTGCCGACTACAGTGTTGCATCACAGGCATATTGGCGAACTCATGATAGGCTTGCTGCTGCTCCAGGATCTGATAGCAATCCTGGTGTTGATGGTGCTGTTTAGCGGGGCATCCAATGACACCCAAGAGATGGGAATGCAGTTGGGCATGTCTCTTTTGAGCCTGCCAATACTCGTGGTCAGCGCTCTGCTCATAGTGCGATACATCCTGCTGCCCCTGATCGCTCGCTTTGATCGCTTCCATGAGTATATTTTTCTACTCGCTTTGGGTTGGTGCCTGGGGCTGGCTGAAACAGCCAAGCTCTGCGGATTGTCAGAGGAAATTGGTGCATTCATTGCCGGTATTACCATAGCAACCAGTCCCATCTCTCAATACATCGCAGTTAATCTGCGACCTCTAAGGGATTTTTTTCTAATTCTGTTCTTCTTTGCAGTGGGCGCACAGTTTGACTTTACGATGCTCGGGCAGGTACTCGCACCGGCGCTAGTACTCTCTGCCATGGTGCTGGCGCTGAAACCGGTGGTATACCGCTTTTTATTAAAGGGGGTAAGCGAAAAGCGTTCGCTCGCCTGGGATCTCGGGTTTCGGTTGGGCCAGGCCAGCGAGTTTTCTTTACTCATCGCTTATGTCGCCGTGGCCAATGCTATGATCAGCCAACAAGCTTCGTTGCTGATTCAAGCGACAACGATTATCACGCTGCTGGTTTCTTCATATATCGTGGTCCTAAACTACCCTACACCTATCGCTATTTCCGATCGCCTTAGAAGAGATTGAAGCGCCTTGAGGTGTGGTGACTGCGCTAAGAACGCAAAAAAAACCGGCACAGAGCCGGTTTTTTTGTTGCTTGAATGAACTGCTTTAAAGTTGAGATTCCAACTCCGGTAGAGCGGTAAACAGATCGGCCACCAGTCCGTAGTCAGCCACCTGGAATATTGGTGCGTCTTCGTCTTTGTTGATGGCGACAATAACTTTGGAGTCCTTCATGCCCGCTAGGTGCTGGATGGCCCCGGATATACCCACTGCGATGTATAGTTCTGGCGCGACGATTTTTCCGGTTTGACCAACCTGGTAGTCGTTGGGTACAAAACCGGCATCAACTGCCGCTCGAGACGCACCGATAGCGGCACCAAGTTTATCGGCGATTCCATCGAGTAGTTTGAAGTTTTCGCCGTTCTGCATGCCTCGGCCACCGGAAATCACAATACTCGCCGATGTCAGTTCCGGCCGATCAGATTCCGCGACCTCTTCGCTAACGAATGCAGAAATACCAGCGTCGTGCGCAGCCGCTACCGCCTCTACACTGGCAGAACCGCCATCAGCCGGCGCAGCATCGAACGCGGTTGTGCGTACGGTGATCACTTTTTTGGCGTCACTGCTTTGTACCGTCGCGATAACATTGCCCGCGTAGATGGGCCGTTTGAAAGTGTCTGCAGATTCCACCGAGATGATGTCGGAGATCTGAGCAACATCTAAAAGCGCGGCAACACGAGGCATGGTGTTTTTGCCATTGGT
>JBCDFM010000411.1:0-2873 GCA_039178015.1 Pseudomonadota bacterium | reverse complement strand
TCCAGGCGGATGTTCACATTGGGCTGACCATTCTGATCGAAACTCGCTTGTGCATTCGCCACGTTTTCGCCGGTGATAATGATATCTCGCTCCAGCCATTCCGTGGCGCCAGCGCGATCGGGGCTGCGGTATTCAAAGCGCTGCTTTTCGGCTGCCGGCGCGTCAAAAGTCGCAACCAGACGGAATTCGAGGTTCGCCACCTTACCTAAAATCCGCTTGGCTTCGGCGGCATCCTGAATACCAGGGAGCTGGACCACGATGCGATTCTGGCCCTGACGCTGCACCAGGGGTTCAGACACACCCAATTCATTAACCCGATTGCGCAAGGTGGTGATATTTTGCTGTACTGCGTATTCGCCAATTTCGCGAATCAATCCCTCTGGCATGGTTGCGACAACATCGAAACTGTTACCTTCATCCACCCTGTCCAACATCAGCCTGGGTTCCGTTTCAGCCATAACTTCTCGGCCCGCCTCCCTCAGCTCTTCGGTGCGAAAGCGTGCAACAATCTGATTGTTTTCATTTAAATCAAGCAGCCCGCGAATGCGTTCTTCCCTGAGCGCACGGGTGATCGCAATCGTATAACTCTCCATGCGCCGTTGAACCACCGCGTCAACATCGACCTCCAGCATAAAATGCACGCCGCCGCTGAGATCCAGACCCAATTTCATTGGTGCACCACCGAAATCGCTCAACCACGCGGGGGTTGTTGGTGCTAGGTTCAGGGCGACGATAAAGCCGTCACCAAACGCTCTTTTGACAACAGACTGCGCAGATAGCTGCTGCTCTTGATCGCGCAGACGGATCAACACTGTGCGCCCGTTTTCATCTAGCGCAGTGTCAAAATGGGCAATGCCGGCAGCGTCCAGCGCCTCAAGCGCGTTGTCTATCTGCCCCTGACTAATAACCTGTGTGCTACTTTCTCCAGTGACCTGCAGCGCTGGGTCTGGTGCATACAAATTGGGAGCTGCATAGAACAGACCGACCAACAAGACAAACACGATCAGCAGGTATTTCCACAGGGGATATTTATTCAGCATAAAGCGGCTCGTGGCGCGGGGATTGGCGGTGACCCCCTTGAAAAACGCGTCATTATAAGGAAACAGGAGTTAGCTACAAGACTGCCCAAGCTGCCATCAAAAAGGCCTGTTCACCAAGGTCTGCTTTTCTGTTTAGTCCAGCCATGCGCGGGCATTGCGAAACAAACGCATCCAGCCGCCGTCCTCGCCCCAGTCATCCGGCGCCCAGGAGTGTTGTACCGTGCGAAAAATGCGCTCAGGATGCGGCATCATAATAGTCGCCCGGCCATCGGTGCTGGTGAGTCCCGTCACACCCTTGGGCGAGCCATTCGGGTTGGCAGGATAGCGTTCGGCGGGCGAGAGATCATGCTCAATGAAGCGTAAACAGACGGTGTTACTGGATTCGCATTCGGCGAGATCCTGCTCACGGCCAAACTCCGCTCTGCCTTCGCCATGAGCCACCGCCACCGGAAGATAGGAACCCGCCATACCTGCTAGTAGGATAGAGGGGCTCGCCTCAACCCTGCCCAGCGCAAGGCGGGCCTCAAATTGCTCCGAGCGGTTGCGTACAAAGCGCGGCCAGTGATCCGCGCCAGGAATCAGCGCTTTCAACGTCGAGATCATCTGACAGCCATTACAAACACCTAGCGTAAAGTTACCTTCATTCGCGAAAAATGCGGTAAAGGCGTCGCGCAAGCGCTCGTTGAATAAAATACTTTTCGCCCAGCCCTCCCCTGCGCCGAGCACATCTCCATAGGAGAAGCCACCGCAAGCAACCAGGCCTTTAAAATCACTCAAGCTAATGCGGTTTTTCTGCAAATCACTCATATGCACATCTACCGCCGAAAACCCGGCCCGGTGGAAAGCAGCCGCCATCTCGACCTGTCCGTTGACACCCTGCTCACGCAGTATTGCAACTCGAGGTCGCACTCCCGTGGCAATAAACGGCGCGCTAATATCCTCTTGCGCATCAAAGGTCAGCTGCGCTGATAGTCCTGCATCTTCTTGCGAAACGCGTTCATATTCCTCACGTGCGCATTCTGGGTTATCCCGTAGCGACTGCATTTCGTAGCTCGTTCGTGTCCATATACGCTGCAGGCGCTGCCGGCTGTCTTGCAATACATCGGCCTCGCCATCGCGAATAATGATGCCATCACCGATCTCCGGCGTGCCAAGCATATATAAGCAATCCGACAAACCCAGGGCCTGCGCACGAGAACTAAAATCAGACAGGCGGCTGCGCGCGATCTGCAGCACTGCTCCGGCTTCTTCGTTAAACAGCTTCTCCAGCGGCTCACCCGGCAAGCTTGCTATATCAATGCGCGCGCCGCAGCGTCCGGCGAAAGCCATCTCCAACAGCGTTATCAGCAAACCGCCATCGGATCTGTCGTGATAGGCCAACAGCACTTCATCGACAAGCGCTTCCTGAATCAACGAGAAGAAGGCCACAATATCGTCAGGTCGATCGATATCGGGCGCCTGCGCGCCCAATTGGTTGTAGACCTGAGCGAGACAGGACCCGCCCAGACGATTGGCACCGCGGCCCAAATCTATCAATACCAGCACTGATTCCACGTCTGGCTGCAGCTGAGGTGTGACAGCCAATCGTACATCGTCGACCGGTGCGAACGCCGAGACAATTAGTGACATGGGCGCGGTTACAGCTTTATCTCCTGTGCCATCTCGCCAGGTCGTGCGCATGGACATAGAGTCTTTCCCCACCGGAATGGTCATACCCAGCGCCGGACAAAATTCCATACCCACTGCGCGGACCGTGTCGAACAGGGTGACATCTTCCACGCCATAGCCGGCGGCACACATCCAGTTGGCAGAGAGTTTCACATCATGCAGGGC
>JBCDFM010000410.1:0-2882 GCA_039178015.1 Pseudomonadota bacterium | reverse complement strand
GTAATGGGCACCTGATATTTTTCTGCCCAACGGCCCAGGTCCTGCAGGGCATAGCTCAGTTTCGCATCACACAGAACCGTAGTCGGTTGATTACCCACCTTCTCCATCAGCCGCAGGACGGCAATGGGCAGGTAATCAATAGTGTAGTTGTGCCTTTGGGCAATCACGGGCAGCTGTAAGGAAGCGAGGTAGGAGTAAGGACTGAGGAAGTCGTAATAGAATTTGATGGCTCTGGGCATCGATGGCTCCTTGAATTATTGTGTCGGCCGCTAAGGGTGCGTTTTCAAGTATAGTCTCGCTCGACCTACACCGCCCCTGCATTGCGTTGCCGGTACTTCTCCTTATTTTTCCGACCTTTCTCATATAACTTGGGGCGCAAGCTTCGGCGCAGCCCGGGAAAGAGATAACTGATCGTCGTCAAAAACCCGCTGAAGCTCGGCATGGCAATTTCAGCAATGTCCTCTGATGCAAGTTTCAAAACGTTGTCAGCGACTTCTTCGGCCGTGCTCATGGGTTGCGAGAATACGATATCTTCTACCTGATCGATCTCTTCCATAATAAAACCGGTATCAACGGGACCCGGCGATACCAATCCCACGCGAACACCCGCCTCAGCAAGCTCATCGTGTAGAGCATGACTAAACGAGCGCAAGCCCGCCTTGGTGGCACCGTAAGTGGCGGCCCCCTGCATAGGTGTTCGGCCCGCAAGCGAACCTACCATCACAATCGCGCCGCGGTTTTTTTTGAGCTGTGGCAGTGCGGCAGCACTCAAGACCAGCGGGGCTCTAAAATTGACATCGGCCATCGCCGCAATCGCGTCAGTCGATTTGGTGTCGAAGTTTCCGCGCGAGTGCATGCCCGCGTTGTTTACGAGCACATCGAGGCGGCCAAAATGGTCCACCGTCCTGGTAATAAGCGCCTCGCAGTCGGCAACGGTTGTGACATCCATGGGAACAGTCAACACTTCGGTCTGGCTACTCAGTTCATCGGCGGCGGCGTTCAGCTTCTCCTCGCCACGCGCCACCAATACCAGTCTGGCCTTAGCCCGGGCAAATCGCCTGGCGCAGGCTAAACCCACACCGGCGGATGCTCCTGTAATTAGAACGACTTTGTCTGCGAAAAATGTGGTCACAAGATTGTCCCTAAACTGTTTAAAACGCTATTTTACTTCAGGCTGATAGCAAGAGACCATCAATCATCAGGGGACTCCGGCGCAGAGCATTGGCTCGCAGCGCACCCCAACGACAACCTATACTCCCACTGAGTGTTAAGGGGAACGTACTATTGATGGCGATTCGCGATGTCACCACCTATCTTGTCGACACCTACGAGTGCTTGCCAAAAAACTTTATCTTTTGTCGGGTGGAGGATGAAGACGGCACTGTTGGCTGGGGTGAAGCCTACGCCATACCCCGGCGAGAGCGGGGTATCGCAGAGTTTGTTAGAGGGCTGGGGAATATGCTCCTGTCCTTGGATGAAGCCACACCGGAAAACTTCAGGCAAAACGTCACCGCCTGGTATGACGGAGGCCACCTCAGTATCGACTTCTCATCTGCAGCGAGCGCGCTGGAAGTTGCGCTTTGGGACATACGAGGCAAACAAGCCGGTAAGCCGGTTTACGAGCTACTGGGCCAAGTCCAACAGCGATCAATTGCCCTCTACGCCAACATGGACCCACTAGCTCCAGAGGAGACTATCGACCAACTTGTCGAACGCTGCCGCAAGATGCGGGCACTGGGATACGACGCGGTTAAGATCTATCCCATGAATTATGAACCACTGGATCGCGCAGTGGAGTGCGTGAGCCGCGTACGCGAAGCGATAGGAAAGGATGTGCGTTTGATGATCGACGTTTGGGCGCTGGAAGACGCGGACGATGCCTTAGCCGCGGCGCACGCCTTCGCAGCTTTCAATCCGTTCTGGTTCGAGGAACCCGTTGCCGGCCAACGGCTTGCCGATATGGCAGCAATACGACGGAAGATCGACATTCCTATCGTTACCGGCGAACGGCAGGTAGGACTGCATCACTATCGATCGGTATTGGATAAGGAGGCGGCAGATATTCTCAATCCGGATATCGTCGCCGTAGGTGGTATTCAGGATATGCTGGAAACGGCAAAGCTCGCGGCCTCATACGATGTGAGCATCTCACCACACTGCTGGAACAGCACCCTGGTCGCCACGGCCGCCATGCTTCACACCATGGCAGTGATACCCAATGCGACTGTCGGTGAGTACTTTCCACAATATGCATCATTCTTCGATCAGTTCGGCGAACTTGCATTCGACCTTAAGCAGGGCGCTGCTATGATTGGTGCTACGCCAGGCCTTGGCTTGAACATTCGCGATGAGGCACTCGCCGAATACAGGATCTAACGGTCATCCCATAAAAGGCAGGCCACACCAAAGCATAGAGGCTGCGAGACAATGCTACAGGTATTTGAGCAACAACCAACAACAGATGATCTCATCACCGTGCTGGAGGAAGAGGGAGCCGCGGTCATCCACAGTATGGCCGAGCTTGATTTGCTAGACCAGATAGAAGGTGAACTCAGACAGAGCCTTAATGCAAACCGCTACGATTTCAAAACGGAGTTCAATGGTCAACACACACTGCGTGTTGCAGCGCTGCTAGCAATCTCTCGGTCGGCCGCCAACCTGGTCGCACATCCGCTGGTGTTGGAGGTGGCGAACACCATTCTCAGCCCGTTTTGCGACAACATCAGACTCAACTCATCGGACGCGATCGAAATTCAGCCCGGCGAAACTGCACAACGTCTGCATCGGGACGAAGACGATCTCTATCCCATTATTGATCCTACCGTCGAGTACCAGATCAGCGCGATGTGGGCGCTCACCGATTTCACGCAAGAAAATGGAGC
>JBCDFM010000409.1:0-2890 GCA_039178015.1 Pseudomonadota bacterium | reverse complement strand
TTCAACGATGACCCAGTCCGCCACGACGAAACCCGTTAAGATCGCGCCGCCGAAAAACCCACTTTATAGCACGACGAACCCTGCTCCAACCCGCTCTGGTCAAGCTATATCGACGACAGCCGTAACGTCGACGTCTGCGCCTAGACCTTTGACACAACCTACAGCGATGACGCCAAGCCCTGAGCGCCCGCCGCAGTTTGAAATGCGGCCTTCGACGCCGACTTCTCAGGTGCAACCGTTGCGCAGTGAAGTCACTATGCCTGAGCCAACGACTTTGCCCGCCCCTGTTGCGACCGCCCCAACCGGTCCATCCGGGGGTGTTCAGGTCAGCCCGCCGCCTGCACCGCTTCAACGCACCCGGACACCGTGGCACCTGCGTACAGGCAATGAGCCAGACTATTCTGTTAGTGACACGGATGTTATACCCGGTGATGCAGAAGCCACGGCTGGATTGCTCGGCGGTGACCCTGAAAATTAAGCTAGGAAATTCGCCATGAGTTTTAGTCGCCCCTCTGGTCGTGCCCCCGACCAGCTTCGAGAGATTGTGCTTGAAACCAATGTCACGCGCTATGCGGAGGGTTCCTGCCTCGCCAAATTCGGTCACACGCATGTGCTGTGTACAGCAAGCTGGACCGATAAGGTTCCGGGCTGGATGCGTGGCAAGGGTGCGGGCTGGGTCACAGGCGAGTATGGGATGTTGCCGCGCGCAACGCATACGCGAGGCAATCGCGAAGCTGCACGGGGCAAACAGTCTGGCCGGACGCAGGAAATTCAACGCCTAATCGGGCGCTCTCTTCGCTCAGTGGTTGATTTGAGTCTTCTCGGTGAGAACCAGATCACGATTGACTGCGATGTTCTTCAGGCCGATGGCGGCACGCGGACGGCGTCGATTACGGGTGGGTTCGTCGCGCTGGCACTGGCGTGCCGATACCTCAAAGATGAAGGCGTCATCACAAATGACCCGATCCTAAAGCAGGCGGCTGCGATCTCGGTCGGCTTATACAAAGACACGCCTGTGCTGGATGTCGATTACCCGGAAGACTCCGAAGGCGAGGCGGACATGAATGTGGTCATGTCCTCTGATGGTGGCTTCATCGAAGTCCAGGGCACAGGCGAGGAACGCCCGATGACCCGCACAGAGCTGGATGAAATGATGCGTCTGGCCGAGAAGGGATGCGGGGAACTATTTGAGGCTCAAAAGAAAGTAATTGGGTAGAAAGAAATACTTTTCCAAGTTTTGCAGTGTCTTGAGGTATTACCTACCTCGATGCATTTAATGCGCTATGCCTAAGCTTTTTGGGCTTTTGCGTGAACGCGCTGCTAGTCTAAAACTCAATCGTGCCGAGCTAGAGGATGAACAATGAAAACAACTGTTCTCGCTATTGCAGCTTTTTTGATAGCCCCATTCGCTAGCGCGATTCCGCAATGTGACACGGTCGACGGGCCATCAGAGACACTGGTTCCCGAAGGTGATACCCAAGCGTTTTTAACTGGAGTGAACATTTCGCTGCTTCTGGCACTGACGCCTAGTACGTTCCCAGAAGAGCAAATCAATGCCGTCACGGCTTCCTGCACTTTGGGGAGCTTTGTCTCAGACGAAATTCAATACTCTGCTTTTGTTTCAAGTTCTGGATCACCCCCAATATGGGCAACTGATAGCGATGAATCTCGTATCGCATTCTTGGCAATTGCGCCCCCGCCGAAGGTGGCGACTGAATGGTACTACCGAACAGGTGGTAAAGGTAGTCTACAGTTCGAAAATCCACCGATTTATGTTGCTGCAATAACAGATGGAGATAGCCGAGACGTTTACGCTTTCTACCACTCCCTGCCCAGCGATGAACAAATCATAGAGCTGTTTGAAGCGGCTTTAGCTGGTGATCAAAAGCGATTGCTGCGTTTCGATACCAAGAGCAACAAGATGGAAATCACGTCCAGACCTAAGGATTGGTAAAGCATGGCGCAGGTTTGCCTTTAGGCCATCACTAATCCTCAAACCCCCGAAACATCCGCCTGATCGACAGAAAACAATTCATCTCCCCGCCATCGATTGATTGTTGTATGGTATTAAGATTCTAGCGGGTCCCGCTGCATTTGCCGCCCACCGCTTGCGTGAAGGACATGAACTGGGGTTCCTGGGCCGGGGTCAGTTGGTTCATCAAGTCTCGCATACCCTGACCGTTTGCTGTGGCTTCTGCAAGTTTCGCGAATACGGCACTGTCCAGCATGTCCTCGGCGGTATTTGCGATGCACGTGCAGTTCGCCCGACTATTGCCGCCGTCTTTGACGCAAGCGTCTATCATAGCTTGTTTCTTGTTACCGCCGCCGCAGGCCGTGAGCGCCAAAGTACAAATTGTAATACCGATAATGCGTTTCATCTATAGCCCCATTAAAGACGTGATTGAATTGCCACACCTAGCGGACATTGGCTAGCGAAAAATCGCGTTAGAAGACTTCATCTACGACCAGATCGGCATCGACATAGAGCTCTGCTCATTTGACAGTTATAGAATATAAAATAGTATATGAGATATACAATATGTTATAAATGGAGTGTCAAATGCAGCATCGTTTTGCCGTGCTCGCCCTGCTTTGTGCACCTCTCGTTATGTCGTGCAGTGGCGGTAGCAGCTCGCCTGAGCCTGTACCGGTAGCACCCGCACCCCCATCACCTCCGCCTGCTCCGACACCCCCATCTGCCACTGTGTTTGACGTCCCTAAATCTGCCTGGCTCATCTTCTCAGAAGGTGACGATATTCCGACAGATCTGGTAAATGACGTGTCGCTGACATGCGATGACCAAAACATTCCGGCCGCAGTAATCGTCCTTAGCGACGGTCGCGTCGTGATAAATCCAGCAGCACTTCTGCCAGAGGGCGGTTTATGCACG
>JBCDFM010000408.1:0-2899 GCA_039178015.1 Pseudomonadota bacterium | reverse complement strand
TCGATTTCGTCTATCCACAGCACGCAGGGTGCCAGCACATCAGCGGATTGCAGTGCCTCTCGCACATTGCGCTCACTCTCACCGATAAACTTATTGAACAGTGCACCTATATCTAGACGCAGCAGGGGCACGCCCCAGGCGCCCGCGACCGCGTTCGCAGCGAGACTCTTGCCGCAGCCCTGGACACCCAACAATAAAATGCCCTTAGGGACATCGATATCGCCTGCGGGGCTTCCTACGAAAAAGGGCTTGCGCAGCTCTAGCCAGGACTTCAGCTGTTTGAAACCGGCGAGATCATTAAAACGCGCTGTGTCGTATTCGAACTGCAAAGCGCCGCCTCGGGAAATCATCCGATACTTGGCCTGCATGACCTCGTCAATATCGCTGTGCGTGATGGCATGGTCATCATAGATAGCGCCCTGGATCAGCCGTTTTACATCGCTCTCGGTGAGGCCGACGAGGTTGTTCACCAACAGATCGACGGTTTTCATATCGGCCTGCAGCTTTTTGTTGTTTTGCTTCAGTCGCCAGACCTTCACCTCGTCGGACAACAGTTTTCTAATGCGCTTTTCGTCCGGGACACTCATATCGAAGTGCGCGGCTAATCGCTCGATTTCAGGGGGTACGTCAATGGAGTGGCTCACGAACACCAGGGTGATGGGGCGCAAGTTGTAGTCGTGTGCGATCTCCTTAACCATACGCACTATGGCGGGATTGGTAAGATAGGCGTGAAAGTCGGGTAGCAGTATGACCCCAGAACGCATGTTCTCCTTGATGTATTTTAGTGCTGCTTCAGGGTCTGAGGTGTCTAAGGAAGCCTTGTCCTGTTTCGTCTCCAGGCCCTCTACCGTCCACTCCCGCGTGTTGCGTTCAAGCACACCCTCCAGTCCCTTGACCGCACTCCACACATGCAGTGGCCCGGTCTTAAGGCAGCTATTGACGATGGACTCGAGCATACGCGTTACCGTCTGTTCGTCATGAGTCTCCGCAATGATTATTGGAAAACTTGACTGCAACAGTTGCTGAAAATCTTCCCGACCTTGGGGCATATCTCAATCTCTGTTTTTCTAAGCACAACGCCGTCACCTTGGCAAAGCTGAGTATACCTATCCTGTACTGGGCCGTGAAACGGCCTACGCGGTTGCAGTGTGCGTTGTATGATGTGACGGTGCGTTGATACCAGAGGTCTGAAATTGAACATATCTGGAATCCCGGCGAGTGCGCTTCTTGCAGCGCATGGATCAGTCAGTATTCATAATCCATAGTGGAGTGCAGGATATCTTCAGTTTAATGCTAGCTCTCGAATGCTAGTACTCAGGGGCTTGAAGGTTGAATAGGCACGCGTGCGTTCTCAGCTATAACGAACAGGACATCATTGCGAAAACGCTTGATTATTACCGACGCTACTCCATCCAGTGGTCGATGTTTGTTTTGTAAAAACGGTATGTCATTCCTCCCACGTCGGTGGCGAGCACTCTGTCGTTGTCCGGGCCGTACTCGGTAAAAGCGCCGCCAGAGCCCCAGCTGATCAGGAGGTTTTCTTCACCATCGCTGCGCGGTATGAACATCAGGTAGCCAGCAGTACGTACTAGCTGTTCTGGATAGGTCCACTCTCGCTGATAGGTAGCGGTCATAGCCTCTGTATCAATTTTGTACTCAACGACGCGGGTATAGTCGTGTCGGGTTTTAACGGGTGCGTCGTAGATGATAGAGCCCTCGCCATATTCCGGCGTGACGTAATGTCCATTGTCGAAAACGAGCAGCGAGTCGTCGCGCATGATTGCGGCGTGAATAGTACTAATTCCGCCTAACGGGTCGCCGATATAGGTAAACTGGTTCAAAGGTGTTGCGGGGTCGGCCAGAACCCAGTTCACCTCGCCAGAAGGGTAGTCTATGTTGACGACGGATCGCATGTGTCGCGCGCTGACCAGAATCTGCTTGTTACCCGGTGCGAACCTAATGCCGTTGGTGTGAAAGTAGTCCCATTCGGCGTAGCGGTCCTTGGGTAGATAGGTGATGGACTGATCCGGTGGGAAGTGATCTATCGAATCCCATTCAAAAACGACATCGCCCTGCCTGTCTAGCTCCACGAAATAGGTGCTTGTCACGTCCTTGTCGAGCGTCTCGCCATTGTTGAGTTCGGTACCGGCCGGATGAATTCGATAGAAAAGGTTCTGTACAGTTTCCCATGGTGTCACATCGATATGGTGACCGTCGTCAAACTGATCGAGATGGCGGGGAATCTCCGTCGCGATTGATTCGCCTTTTTCTTGAATAAAACTACGAGTAATGGCCTCGGCAAAATTATCGGCAGAGTCCTGCACGATTTCCTTGTAGATAAAACCCT
Organism: Pseudomonadota bacterium; assembly: GCA_039178015.1. Classification (GTDB taxonomy): domain Bacteria; phylum Pseudomonadota; class Gammaproteobacteria; order Pseudomonadales; family Halieaceae; genus JARRPM01. Next base: position 552 of record JBCDFM010000408.1, on the reverse strand, counting down.
GCTTTGGCAGTAAACCTTCATCTTTAGACGTAGAAAATGGTAGGTAAATTGTGCGCGGCGCAAAGTTGTTATATTTCAGGGGCGTGCCGTATTTGTCGAGGACAAAGTTGACCCAAGGCAGATACTCGCGGTGCTCCAGATCCAGGCTTTGTCCCAGGTCTACGGCCAGGAAATCGTCGAAGGTTTGCATTCTGGCTTTTTTCAGAAACTCTCGAGTGTTTCCTACGCCATTGGTATAGAGCAACAAATGCAGCGTTCGGGGTATGGAGAACGTAGGATTGTTGGGCGCTGCCTGCATCCCTGTAATGATGCCTGGTGCAACATCCTCTGCCGATGAGATGTGTGTCTTCAGCGGGGGAAAGGTATGGGGCATGATCAGGATGACATATTCAGCACTTCGAGAACCATCCTCCGTCTCAGCGGTGATTCGTACTTCTTGCCCGTGATTTTCTGCACTGAGCTGAATGGGTGCTGTTAGCGAGAGAGGCTGTCCGTCTAAAGTAATAGAGGCCACCTCGGGGCTCCACGATGGCGTCACGGTCAACTGGTCGG
>JBCDFM010000407.1:0-2931 GCA_039178015.1 Pseudomonadota bacterium | reverse complement strand
GCCGACGGTTCAGCACACTCGCGCGTCATTACTCTTGATGCGAATAGTTATCGATTGCGTTTGGCGGATAGGGGAAAAAACATCATGGAAAACAGAGAGTTATTCTGGCTTATGCGTAAAGGCTTGTCCTTGATATGCCTTGTCGCGGTGCTTTTTACCCTGCCCAAGGCCTATAGCCAGTCGGTGGATGCGGCGACATATGACCTCGATATTCCGGCGCGACCCATGGACGAAGCTTTAGTGGAATTTGCAAAATCGACGGGCATCACGGTGCTCGCTCCGCAAAATGTTACCCAGGGTTTGCAGTCGCAGCCGCTCTCGGGCGATTACTCGGTGGAGCAGGGCCTCCAGATTTTGCTGGGAGACTCCCCGCTCGCGGTGAGACGCTCCAGCACCGGCACCTATGTGGTCAGCAAAGCCGTCGATAGCTCAACGACTGAAGGAGAGTCCGCTTCGCCCGCACCGGTGCAAGAAGAGATTATTGTGCACGGGTCAAAGCGAGGTTTGGGCATTCAGGATGTGACATCCAGTGTGGCCGTGTGGACCGACAGCATGATTTCGGATTTAACGGTCACCGATCTCTCCGATCTGTATCTGTTTACGCCCAATGTTAGCGCAACCAGCGATACAGAAGGCGAGTTTTCAATTAGAGGCATTAATGTTTTCGGCGTCACTTTTACTGGCGTGGCCAATGTCGCATCGCTTTATGTCGATGACTTCTACCAGACGCAATTGGGTATTGAGGGCGGGACCTCCAGCGTTTGGGACATTGATCAGGTAGAGATTTTTCGCGGCCCCCAGTCGACGATTCAGGGGCGAAATAGTCTCGCCGGGGCAATATTTGTGAAGACCGCCGATCCCAGCTACGACTGGCAGGCCAAGGCGAGAGTAGAGGCGGCGGAATACGATACCCGGCGCTATGCGGCTGCTGTGGGCGGGCCTCTTGTAGACGACCATCTGGCATTTCGGCTGGCCGTCGATAAGTACGATACTGACGGCTACGTAGAAAACACGCTCCTCGACCGAAACGACGTAGCCAGAGATGAATCTCTGACGGCGCGAGGAAAACTGTTGTTCGACCCCACCGAGCAACTGTCAGCCTTGTTCACCTATGTGTATTCCGAGGGCGAAGCCAGTACCGGCTTGGGAGCCGGTGCCGTCAATGGTCCCAACTTCGAAGATCGCGAGGTTCAAGCGGACAATCACACGCTGCAAGACATTGAAACCAATAGCTACGGCCTGCGCTTAGGTTATGAGCTCTCTGAGAACCTCAGCTTTGAATGGATTAACACGTACGCCGAAGCAGATGAGACCTCGGACCCGCGCTTTCCGGTGACATCCACCTTTTCCGACACTGGCACTGACAAAGAAGAGTTGCTAACCAGTGAGTTGCGTATGCTGTTGGACTACGGGAAATTGAATGCGGTCACCGGACTGTATTACTTTGATGAAGAACGAAACTTTACGCGTCTGTTGATAGCGCCTTCACTCAATTTTTTTCAAGATAGCGGTGGCCGTACCAGCGTTGAAAACGTGGCGGCTTATCTCGACGGAACGTATTCGGTCACCGAGCAACTGGATGTGTTGTTTGGCGGTCGCTGGGACCGTGAAAAGTTTCAGACCGATAGCATCAGCAATGGCGTGACGTTGGTGGCAGACACCGATTTCGATATTTTTCTACCTAAAGCAGGCTTGCGCTATCAGTTAGACGAACAACAATCGCTCGGTTTTGTAGTTCAAAAAGCGTATCGCGGGGGTGGTGCTGCGCTAAATGATGCCAGCGAGCCCTATAGCTTTGATGAGGAGACAGTTTGGAACTACGAGCTTTCCTATCGATCCATCTGGTTAGATGGCCGCCTGTCCGTTAACGCCAATATTTTCTACATGGAATGGGACGATCAGCAATTTGGTGTCGGTGATTTTCCAGACTTCGTCGTTGCCAATGTGGGTCGCTCCACACTGTTCGGCGGCGAATTGGATATCAATTGGGCGGCAACCGAGAGACTTATGCTGTTTGGTGGCGTCGGTATTAACGACACCGAAATAAAGGATGCTGGTGATGGCAATGACGCTATTGTCGGCAGCGAGTTTGCCCAGTCTCCGGGTTATCAAATTAGCCTCGGTGCGCTCTATAATCACGAGAGCGGTTTCTACGGCAGTATCGACGGCACCTACACCGACGAGCAGTACTCCGATTTGGAAAACTCCATAGAGAATAAAATCGATTCCTACTACCTGTTTAATGCCAAGCTGGGATATCGGGCTGAAAACTGGGGTTTCGCCGTGTTCTCACGCAATGTGTTTGATGAAGATTATGCGGTGGCCATCAGTGTGAATGACCCCAGGGGCGGAGAGGGTGGTCTGGGCCTGATGGGTGCGCCTAGGGTGGTAGGTGCGGAGGTGACCTTGAACATGTAGTGCACAGCGGATAAGACTGGTAGTCACTTAGCGTGGTATCGCGCGCGGGATCCCAGTATTTATCTTTAGCCCTGTTTTATTACATCTTCTACGAAGGAACGAATGCGTGAGAGAATACGCCTCATAGCAGCATCACATCGAATAGAGTTTCGACGGGTCAAAAAGGTCGCTGGTATAGGCGGTGACCGAGGGAAGATGACTCGAGATCCGGCTGATTCGTTATATTCCGCAGGCGCATCTTGCCTCCATGGCGTTGATTTGCAGTTAAAGCTGACTCGGGATTTGCACGTAGACGTGCCCCATCCTTGTTGTATGGCATGCTGAAGTTAGAAGAGATGTTCACCAACCACTTGCAGTGCTGCTTGTGACAGCCATTCGCTAGTCCATGGATTTCGTATCGGATCAGCTAGGCAACGGCTGTCAATTCAGAGTGCTCCATGTAAGAAACGAATATTCCAAGGAGTTGGCTGGGAAGTTAGTGACCTTCTCGATTACCGGATCCATGGTAGATGG
>JBCDFM010000406.1:0-2932 GCA_039178015.1 Pseudomonadota bacterium | reverse complement strand
GGGAGAGTCAGTCTACGAAACTTGGGCGTGTTTGTAGGTTGGGACATCACTAAACTCCTGATTTTATAGTTTTTACAGCAGGCGCATGAATGTATCGCGAGATCTACTATAGCCTTGTTGATCGATTTGAGTCAACACGTGTCTATAAAATATATATGCGTGTTGTATAAAGGCGCCTGCTGAGTTATATCTGGACATCAGGCAGCTAACTTGGGCTGCATGAGTGAGATAAGCGGGAGGGCTTGGACTTGAGCGAGAGTAAATTGATTCTTCATCATTACGATGCTTCCACCTTCTCTGAGAAGATCCGGCTGTTGATGGGTTACAAGGGTTTGCGTTGGCGCTCAGTCATACAGCCGGATGTGATGCCTAAGGCAGATTTGCTCGCGCTCACCGGTGGTCATCGGCTGGTACCTGTATTACAGCTTGGCTCCGATATTTATTGTGACTCCGCCTGCATAATGCGTCGACTGGCGCGTCCGGATATTGGCGGACGCTCGCTAGATGAGTCGGCATCCGCGACACAGCGTGGCCTGAGTCAGTGGGGTGAATCCATCGTGTTTCCCCTGGTCACGATCAGTCTTGCGCGCGGCGTATTTTCACCGCCTTCCAGCGTGTTCTCCGAATCCTTCATCGCCGACCGCCAGCAAATGTCCGGCCCAGGCTTTAATCCAGAGACTGCCAGTCGCTATATCGACTGGCGGCTTGCACAGCTGCGGCGTCATTTGCACGCACTGGAAATGCAGTTTGATGACAACCGCCCGTTCCTTGTTGGCAGCGAGTGCTCCCCAGCGGATTTCGCCGTTTACCACCCCTTGTGGTCACTCGAGCTGCAGGGGTCGATGGCAGAACTGGCGCGTTTTCCCAAGACAACAGCCTGGTTTAATCGTATGTCTGCCTTCGGCCATGGCCAGCGCGAGGACACCACTACCGAGCAGGCCCTTGAGGAAGCGGCAAATTCAATGCCAGCAGTCTTGCCCGACACTCTTCTGCCCAGAGACGATCTTGCGATTGGTGAGCGGGTAAAGCTGCGATTTGAGGCCTACAACAGCGGTTCGGTGCGAGGAGAGCTTGCCTGGTTGGGGCACGAGGATATGGCGATACGCCGCGTCGATGACAATGTGGGTGAGGTGATGGTGTTCTTTCCCATCGAAGGGTACATCCTTTCTCGCGAAACGTAGTCGCGATTCTATACGTGACGCATATTGGCGGCGGTCAAACATCAAAGCTATTGCATAAAATCTACATAACGCTACTAAGTAGACATATGTTGTCTCAGTGGGTATAGTTCCCTCCATTGCCTCAACGGGCACACTTCGGGTGCTGATTAAAACCATAAGCGTCAAGCGATATTGCCGCTTCCAAGCTCGCGAGTGACGGAGCGCTAAAAGCGCTAAAAGCGCAAAAAGCAGACAAATGGCCCTTGGAGCCCATGGAAAACGAACAAAAAACGCTGCTATTGGACAACCTGATTCGTGCGATGGCGTTTGATCGCATGATGCTGCGAGCCATTTACAGCGGCTCAATGGTCGGTTTTTATCATGAGGGCGGCATTGCGCTGGCTCCCGGTGTTGCGGCTGCGAGCTTTCTACGCGAAGACGACTTTTTAGCGCCGCATTATCGAGCACATGGTTTAGCGCACATGATCGCCAAGGGCATTGATGTGACGTCCTATGTGGCTGAACACATGGGGAGAGAGGCGGGCTGTTGTGCAGGTCGATCCAGCTCGCACTTTTCTTACCCTGAGTCTCGAATCTATGGTTCTTCAGCCAATATCGGGGCGAATCTGGTCACCAGCCTCGGTTACGGCTATGCCGCGATCTACAAGAATACCGATCAGGTTGTCATGGCCTGCACGGGTGACGGCGCTTATGGCGAAGGACGGGCTCATGAGGCCCTGCTGATGGCAGCAAACTGGAAGCTACCCATGGTCTTCTGGTGCGAAAACAACGGCATGTCTCAGTACTCCCCGATTGAGGACATTTTTCCGAAAGCGAATTGCTCCGATCTGGCTGCAGGCTATGGCATTCCCGCGAAAGTGGTCGACGGGCAAGACTTGATCGCCTGCGGTGAAGCTGCCCTGGAGGCAATAGCGCATGCGCGCCGCGGTGACGGTCCAATCTTCATTGAGTGTATGACGCTGCGCGCTCAGGAACATGCGGTAGGCGGCTTGAATAATGAAGGATCAAAAGCGCGTGATGCCGAGTTGATGGCCAAGTGGAAGGCGGAGCGTGATCCGCTGGAACTGGTGAAGGCCGCGCTAATTGATGAAGGTGTGATTGATAGCGCTCGATTCGACAGGATGAATGAGGCGGCCGAAGCCGAGGCGGAGCAAGCACTGGAGTCGGCTAAGGCTTCCGATAAGGCCACGCCTGCAGTCGATGAGCTAATGGCGACGGTATATGCCGATGCCTGATCATCGCAACCAGGGTATCGCGCAATGACGCAACAGCGAGAGCTTAGGCTTTATGAAGCCATGCGCGAGGCCCTGACGGAAGAAATGCACGCCGACCCGGATACGTTTCTGATCGGAGAGAGTATCCGCGGCGGTACCTGGCCCTATACCAAAGGCCTCAGCGATACATTCGGTGAGCGGCGCGTTGTCGATACACCCCTGGCAGAAACAGGGCTGGCCGGCTGCGCGATGGGCGCTGCCCAGGAAGGGCTGCGCCCCGTGGTCGATTTTATGTATGCGGGATTTATGTATCAGGCCGGGTCTGAGGTTCTGCTGCAAATGGCGCAGTATCATTTTTTGCACGGCAGCAAACGCGCCTTACCGGTGACCATGATCGGCACCTGCGGCGTGGGCATGCGCGTTGCTCACGAGCATGCCATCGTACCGCACGGTACCTTGATGCAGCATCCCGGCTTGAAAGTGTGCATGCCCAGTACGCCCTACGATGCCAAGGGCCTGCTCAAATCTGCGATTCGT
>JBCDFM010000405.1:0-2951 GCA_039178015.1 Pseudomonadota bacterium | reverse complement strand
TTCAAAGCGGTAATGACCTGCCACCATACCTGGAAGCATGCCGGAATAAGGTGTGTGACTCGCCGGTGATACGAGTGTCACACGCAGACCTGTCACCGGGCGCATTGCCAGCATACGCAGTGCGATGGCGTGACTGTGGCCACCGCCAACCAAGACCAGGTCCTTCAGCTGAGCAACAGGCGGCTTCACCAGTTGCTACTCGATACAAACTCAATGACGGCGTCACGGTTGCCGCGAAATAGAATCTCGCCATTGCGCTGTTTGAGCTGGTAGTCATACATGGGGTCGTAGTAATGCTGCAATAGCTCAGCTATCCACTGCCGGTGCAGACTAACATCACCATCGAGCACTTGCCTTGAAAAAGCGGCCGCCATGCTAGCGTTGACGCGCTGGAATCTAAGCCCTCCAAGTCGCCTGCGAATTCCGGCGAGATCGCTGTGCAGTTTGTTCGCATGCCGCTGAGCACCCGACTCGCCGAAACGAGCCAAATACTGATATCTCAGCTCGACCACATAATCCTCAAGAATAATGTCTATCCGATCATCGATGCTCTGTTCGACGATGACTAGTGGGCTCCCTTTCATTTTTTCTCGCAGCAGATCCGGCAGGTACAGTCTGCCGATCAGGCGACCCTCATCTTCTAGCACAACTTGATTGTCGTCCTGTGCCAGCAGTTTGAGAAAGTCGATACTCAGGGCGTTTTCAAAACCGATCTGTCGCGGCTGCGGGTCAGGCAGTTGACCGAAGGTAGAGCCTCTATGTCTTGCTAGACCCTCGAGGTCGATGCTGCGATTGAGCGCGTTGATCACCCGTGTTTTGCCCGTGCCGGTACGGCCACTAACAAGTAAGCAATGAGCAACGCCTAAGGACTGTTCCAGCTCCTCGATGAGAAAGCGACGCATCGCCTTATAGCCGCCAAGAACCAATGGGTAGTCGACGCCAGCTTCATGCAGCCACGTCTGCACAATTCTTGAGCGCAAACCGCCTCGAAAACAGTAAAGATAGCCTGCTGGATTTGCATCAGCGAAGGCTAGCCATGAGGCCATACGCTGAGTGCGAGCTTTGCCTGACACCAATCGCTGACCAAGGTCGATCGCAGCTCTTTGACCTTGCTCCTTGTAACAGATTCCAACCTGCTCTCGTTCATCGTCAGTCATCAGCGGCCGGCTTTGGGCCAATGGAAATGCGCCGCGCCCGAACTCCGCCGGTGCTCGAACATCCATGAGCGGTATGTCGGTAAGAAAAATCGTCCGGTAGTCTTGTGTGTCAGGCCGGGCAATCATGGTCGCGTCTATTGCGCTTCCCCACCGAATAAAGCGATCACTTTACCCTGCAATGTACTCACCGCATCCGCCATCAGTGCAAAATCTGCGTCGATGCGCGCTGCCAGGTCATCGTCGGGAATGTCTTCGTTTTCCTTTATCATTGCATCTGCGAACTTAAGCCGTCGAAAACACAAGTCCTCTGCGATTATCAAACTGACACGTTCATCCCAGGTCACGGACAAGCGAGCAACCTGTTTGCCCGCATGCAAGTGAGTTTCCACCTCTTCACTGAGCAAATCAACGCCACGGCAGCGCACGATACCACCGTCCTCTCCCAGTTCACGCAGTTCGCACTCCGTTCCCGGTTCAAAGCCCTTGGGTAGATTATTGTGCAATAACCAGTTGGTCATCACCGACAGCGGAGCATTATTGACCTGTGGTAGTAGCACCGGGAAACTGCCGATGCACTCGCGCAAGACATTGAGCAGTTCCTCCGCACGTGAAGCACTGGCTGCGTCGATAAACAGCCAGTTGCTTTGAGTATCCAGGTAGGCTGATACAAAGCCTGACCGTGTGAAGGCACGAGGCAGGCAGTCTTGCACGATTTCGTCTTTCAGCGCTAATCGCTCCTTTCGATAGACTTTCCTGCCCTGCTCTGACTCGATGCTGGAAATCTTCTCATCCAGCAGTTCACGCACCACAGTGGAGGGCAACAGCTTTTCCTCGCGCTTAAGCTTGAACAAAAATCGCCCCTCAGCGGCGTGAACCAACTCACCCTGCTCCTGATCCAGTGGTGATACCCAGCCAAGCGCCAGCGCCTGTGATTTTGCGCAGTGCACAAACGGACGCTGCGCTAATTTCTCGCTTAACTGTTGCGGGCCTAGAGAAAATGCCGTTGTCAGGCGATACGCTCGAATGTTTTTGAACCACATGAGGACCGGGGACTCCGTAAAAAGGGCCGGGATTGTAACCCAGACCGGCGGGTTTCTGGCGAAAAAGCTCTGACGCACCCTGAGCGCTGCTGACTGGCAGCCTCTTGCAAGTTGCCACTGGCCGATTGCGCCTTCATTTCAAAGCAGGTCACCTTCGATCGTTCGAGCTCAAAAATAACCTGTACAAAAGCCTTGCCAACGACGATTTTCGCCTGCCGTGAGGCGAGGTAAGCGTGCGCGGCGATATAGCTGTTGTCTGGAGTTAGTGGCCTTAGACTTGTACCGATCGACGCACACTCCTAACATAGCGCTGTCAAAGCGTTCGCGACCACACCGTCTTCTTCTGCGGGCGCATTATTTCAACCCAGGCTGGATAGGCACTATGCAATACCTTCACTCCATGATTCGCTGCAGTGACCTGGATGCATCCCTGGATTTTTATTGCCACAAGCTCGGTTTGCATGAGGTGAGTCGCTATGACAGCGAGGCCGGCCGCTTCACCCTGGTATTCCTTGCGGCAGAAGACGATTTGGAGCGCGCGCGTGAAGGCGGCAGTCCGATGCTGGAAATCACCTATAACTGGGACGCCGCGGACTATCCAGGAGGCCGCAATTTTGGTCATCTTGCATATCGTGTAGCTGACATTTACGGGCTCTGTCAGCGCTTGATGGATAGTGGCGTAACCATACGGCGGCCACCCAGAGATGGCCGCATGGCGTTCGTGCGTTGCCCCGACGGGATTTCCATAGAGCTG
>JBCDFM010000404.1:0-2984 GCA_039178015.1 Pseudomonadota bacterium | reverse complement strand
CAGGGTGCAGAAGCGCTCCGTCGTGGCTCTAGAGGCACATGGGATATCGCGCAGCTGGAGGTCTATCGCGGGCCACAATCGACAATACAGGGGCGCAATGCGCTGGCGGGCACGGTAGTTATTACAACCAACGATCCCACCTATGAGCCTGAGCTCAACCTTCGGGGTATTGTTGGCGAACTGGACCGGCGCGAAGCGGCCTTCGCGCTGTCAGGCCCTATCGTTGAAGAGCAACTTGCGTTCAGGGTGACCGGCGAATACCGGGAATCTGAGCGCGATATCGAGCTAGCAGATCCTGACAACAAGCCGTTTATAGAAGATAAGTTCTACAGCCTGCGCGGCAAACTGCTGTATCAGCCAAAACAGTTGGAGGACCTCTCGCTGCTGTTCATCGTAAGCGACATCTTCGACGCGCCAAGCTCGGCACCGGTGAGCGGTCCAGACTTCTTCGAGCGCCAATTCAACGCATCCTCCTCTGGCCAGGAAAAGCGGGAAATGGATCTCAATAACTATGCGCTTAACGCGGCCTATCTACTTGACCAATCGTGGACCTTAAGATCGATCACGGGATACCACGATGCCGATCTGGACATCAGCAGCCTGCCTTCAGATGGCGGGTTCTTTCGAGATGACACACGCAAGGATCAAGATTTTTCCCAAGAATTCCGGCTCGAGAAAGCAGAGGACGACGAAAAGCTATCAGGTACTTTTGGTTTTTACTATGCCGAAGAAGACGGAGAAACAGACACTTTCATTTCGTTCGGTGACATCGTGATTCAAGAGGGCATCTTCGAGAACAAGGCTGAGAGCTGGGCGGCCTTTGCAGACCTACGCTATCGACTAACTCGAGACATTTCCCTGCTGGCTGGAGGCAGGTATCAAATTGATGAGATAAGCCGAAGGAGAAGTTCCCCGCCGGGCGAAAATCCAGATCGAAAAGCCAAGTTCGATGAATTTCTGCCCAAGGTTGGCATCTCTTGGGACATGACTGAGAATCAGAGGGTCGCGCTCACTGCGTCCAAGGGATACCGACGGGGATATGCGGCCACGCTAACAACGATTGACCTTGAGGTTGAGGAATATGATGTGGAGCCCGAGTACGTTTGGACCTATGAGATAGCCTATAGGCTGTTCGCCTTTGACCAAAGACTTCGATTTGGTGCAAACATTTTCTACAACGACTACGACGACCAACAGGTCGAGGTTTTCAATCCAGGCCTATCCCCATTTCCATTTACACTGAACGCCGGTGACTCTGAATCCTACGGCGCAGAGTTTGAAGCTAATATGTTTATTGGTGATGGCTGGAGTGTTTACGCGGCACTGGGCTTATTGGAGTCAGAGCTAGGCTCCATCCCCAGTGACGATTGTCCGGGCGGTAGCTGCGACGGTAACGCCTATCCGCAAGCTCCAGATGCAACCGCATCACTAGGCGCTGCTTATGAACATGCGTCTGGATTTTTTGGGAGTGTCTCCACCAGCTACACGGGCGAGTACTTCCAGAACATTGAGAACGAACCAGGCATTGAAGTGGACGATGTGTTCCTCGCCAATCTAGTGGTGGGTTATGAGTGGCGCGATTATCGAGTCAGCGTTTACGCCAACAACCTGTTTGATGAGGACTACCTGACCTCAGTCTTAAGTGAGACTCAGGCAACCATCGGAGACGGGCGCGCAATCGGTGTGGAATTGCAGGCAGATTTCTAGCGCTCATCGTCATTGGGACAGCCTGAAGCACAGAACATTTGCTAAGAGACCCTGATGGACACCGCACGACGCCACCGTGACTTGCCCCGTCCCCGTATCGCATTGACTGAAAAATCCACCCTCAGTTTGCAAACCAGGTGATCTGTGACACTCCGCGTTTGTCCCGGCACTTCTTGTCGCGAACTTTGGTTTGCTTTTAGCCGCCGTTCGAACCACATGGGCCGTCGCTATTTGCCCTTCCTTCGGAACAGTTTGCTGCAATTCGGTTCGCCTTTACTGATGTGCGAACTGCGCTCAACCCCAGCCTGGACAAACCGATCAACTCGACTATCCTGCTAGCGGTTTCCAGCCTAACCCATAATAAGATCAGGAGATGCTATCCATGCCTTCGCTCCGCCGAGTTACTCTCAAGCAATTTGCATGCGCCCTACTGTTTGGGATGTTCATCGTTTCTGCTCAAGCCGTTGAGTGGCCCCAGGAGATCACCGCCGAGGAAGGCACCATTATCATTTACCAACCGCAGCCCGATAGGATTGAAGGCAATCGCCTGTTCGCGAGAGCGGCCATGTCGATTGAACTGAAAAATGGCGCCGACCCGATCTTTGGGGCTATGTGGATTGAAGCATCTTTAGAAACGAATCGCGCAAGCGATACTGCTCAGATCAGCAACATCGAGGTCACCAAAGTCACCTGGCCGGATTCCAAGGATACTGATGAGCAGCGCTTCACACAGGTGGTAGAGCAGTCGGTTGGCGATTCCATCTTAACGATCAGTCTGACACAGCTGTCCTCTGCACTCGCCGTATCCGAAGATGTGCAAAAGAGCCTGGACGACCTAAATACCGAGCCGCCTAACATTGTCTTCAGCGAGCAGCTGGCGGTGTTACTACTTTATGATGGTGAACCGCGCTTTACACAAATCGAAAACAGCCCCTACGAGCGCGCTCAGAACACGCCCCTGGCCGTCGCCAAAAAAGGCGGGGACTATTATCTAACCAGCGGGAACCTATGGTATGAGGCCAGCGACCCGCTGGGCCAATGGCAGCAGAGTACGAATCCGCCCGCGGATCTGGTGGCAATGGTGTCGAAAACCGACGACCCTGTACCCACTACCATTCCCACTATTGTCACCGCCACCGAGCCAACCGAGCTTGTCGTGACTCAGGGTAAGCCCGAGTGGATCACACTCACCGGCGGTAAGTTGCTCTACGTTGAAAACACGGAAACCCCCTGGATCCGGGATCTGGCCAGCGGCAATATGTATATTCAGCTCTCTG
>JBCDFM010000403.1:0-3003 GCA_039178015.1 Pseudomonadota bacterium | reverse complement strand
GTTTACCACCATCAGTAAGGGGTCTTCACCGCGACTGACCGCCAAACTCAAACCCCAGGTTTGCAGCGCTATGCGATTCACCCGTTTTTTCTCCGCCGCATCATAAACCCATACCTCAGGGCCTCCCCCCTGGTAGGTATCCTCGTGGCCATCAGGGTGCATGATAATGTAAAAATGCCCCTGATCGTCGCCATCGATGAGTCCGATACCAGCCGGTAGCCAGCCTTCCGCCTGTTCTGCTTGCGGCACTAAATTCCAGGGTTCACCGACGGTGGCGGCAGGGCCACTGATATCCACGGGATAGATCAGTCCTGCCAGAGATGGAAAATACGCCGTATCTCCCAACACCACCGGGCGCTCATAGATGGGCGAGTCATCGGAGTTAAAAAACACATCAGAGCGGGTTTGTGCGCTAATCGAACCGTCGGTGGCCAGTTCAGTGCTCAGCAGTCGGCCATCCGCACACAATGAGCTGAACCCGCGCTTGCCCGTGGGGTAGGTCAGCACGCAGCCCAGTGTCGGAATCTCATCAATGATCTCGCGCGTGTCTAAATCGATCAGCGTCACGGAGGTGCCTGGGCTGAAATTAGCCACCGCCAGCCACTTATCGTCATTCAACACTAGCAGCGCGTATCGCTGCGGCATTCCCATGAAGCGCTTGCCCACCGGCAGCGAGACTTCACCTTTGGGCGCAAGCGTAGATTGATCGTAGATGGTGACAAAGTCCATACGGTCACCGCGGCTGCCCCGGGTGTGGAAGGTCTCGGTCACGTACATTTCGCTGCGTTTCGCCGACTGCGTCAGATTACCAATTAGCGACACATTGAAGGTCCCCTTGATCTGCGCAGCGAGTGTCTCTGCCATGGTATCGATCACATAGACCTTGCCGTCGCCCATATGAAAAAACGCCGCATCCTGCACCAGAAACCAGCTAGATGGATAGGTAGAGGGTAGCGTCTCAACAATGCCAATAGGCTCATCGGCTATGGGAGGAGGTTTCGCATATACGAACGCGGAGCATACAAGCGCGATAGATATCCACACTACCTGCGCCGCGCGATTTAGGCCCGCTCTTATCATTAGTGCTATTCCCTTTTTATTAAATTATTAATAGCTCATTGGTCAGGCTATCTGATATCAGCTTTTCGCGATATACAGAGACTGTATATTAGTGTACTCCTCCAGGCCATAACGCCCAAATTCTACGCCCAGGCCAGATTCCTTGACACCTCCGAAGGGCATATTGGGCTGTATCATGGCGTGACTATTGACCCATGCGGTGCCGCACTCCAGCCGGCTGGCGAGCTCACTGGCCTTCGCAGTATCGCCGGACCAAACCGACCCTCCCAGCCCGTTGCTGCTGTCGTTAGCTCGTTGCAGAGCGTCCTCGACATCAGAGAACTTCAACACAGGGAGGATCGGACCAAAGGGTTCTTCAGCCACCAGCCGGGTGTCATCGGCAGCGTCGGCAACGATGGTGACGGGGAAAAAGTATCCCGGCCCGCTACTAGGCTCACCACCCGACAGGAAGCGCGCGCCACTCTCTGCCGCCTCCCTGGCAATCGAGCACACTTTTTCATACTGCTTTTGGTTCTGAATCGGACCGAAGTCTACATCGCCGCTTCCATCACCTGTCTTGACGCTGCTCGCTATTGCAGCCAATGCTTCGCACATTTCGTCGTAGATATCCTCGTGTACGTAGAGGCGCTTCAAGGCCGCACAGGTCTGGCCATTATTAAATAGCGCCGTGGCAAAAATTTTGGGCGCTGCACTGGCCACATCGGTATCAGGCAGCACGATCGCCGCGTCATTACCCCCGAGTTCAAGCGTTATCCGCTTCAGGTTACCAGAAGCACTTTCCATGATTTTCTTACCCGTGGCGGTCGAACCGGTGAACACGATTTTATTGATGTCGGGATGACTGGAAATGGCCGCACCAAGGCTGCCATCGCCGGTGACGATATTGAAGACTCCAGGTGGCAGAATCTCATTGATGATTTCAGCCGCTCGCAAAGTGGTCAATGGCGTGAACTCAGACGGTTTGATCACCAATGTGTTGCCGCTACGCAGCGCGGGCATGGTGTGCCAAATAGCGATCATTAAAGGAAAGTTCCACGGCGTAATGGAACCAATCACGCCCAGCGGCTTGCGGTGCACTTCAATGCGCGCCTCGTCGTTGTCCTGAATAACCTCTACCGGCAGTTCGAGATCGGCAGTGGCATGCGCCCAGGCAAGTGTGCCACCGATTTCAAACGCCGCACCCATCCCGGCAAAACCCGCCGCCGGCTTGCCCTGTTCCAGAGTGAGTAGTTGGGTCAGTTCCTCGCTGTGCGCCTCCAGTGCATCGGCAATGGCATGCACCAGTCTAGAACGCTCCTCATCAGACGTCGCACTCCAGGCGGGAAACGCCTTGCGTGCCGCCGCCACAGCCTGATCCACATGTTGCACAGTCGCCTTAGGGCACTGGGCGGCAACCTCTTCCGTGGCAGGATTAAGCACCGCAAATGTCTCTTCAGTAGGAACCTTTTTTCCATCAATAATCAATTGGTATGTAGACATGATTTCAATCACCCTCTTCCATGTGTTTATATAAATCTGAATGCGTTGACGAATCGGTCATTGTGGATCGCACCCTACTTTTTGCCTGGCCAGACACCGCTGCCAACCTATCTCAACGACGCGCTGGTGTGGCATCGACGTGTGATGCCCGTCATAGGTGCGCATGCTAAACACCGTTATATCCAATCCATAATCCTGGCCTCACCACCAAGTGCCTGCCTGAACAATGCTTCGCAAACCCCGCTCGCGCCTCAGACACGGCCACTTGCGGTCTGTTGTTCGCTCAACTCAGCAATTAATTGCTCTCTCATCAAAAACTTCTGCATTTTGCCGGTCACCGTCATAGGAAAGTCATCAACAAAGCGCACATAGTGGGGAATCTTGAAATGTGTGATCTGGTCTTTACAGAAAGCCTTCAGCCCTGCTTCATCAAGATCCTGACCC
>JBCDFM010000402.1:0-3076 GCA_039178015.1 Pseudomonadota bacterium | reverse complement strand
CGTGGGCATGCGCGTTGCTCACGAGCATGCCATCGTACCGCACGGTACCTTGATGCAGCATCCCGGCTTGAAAGTGTGCATGCCCAGTACGCCCTACGATGCCAAGGGCCTGCTCAAATCTGCGATTCGTGATAACAACCCTGTTTTTTTCCTGTGGCACACAGGCCTGTTGACCGCTAAAGGTCATGTCCCGGAAGACGAGTACCTCGTGCCTTTAGGTAAAGCCGACGTGAAGCGAGAAGGCTCGGATATCACTCTATTAACCTCCGGAATGCAAGTGCGCAATGCGCTGGAGGCCGCCAAGCGCGTCGAAAATGATATCAGCGTTGAGGTGATCGATGCGCGAAGCTTCGAACCCTTCGACTTACCCTGCCTGCTGCAGTCGCTAGAAAAAACGAATCAACTGATTGTTGTCGACGAGGGATTTGAGCGCGCGGGCTTCGCGGCGGAGATCTGCGCGCTTGTGATGGAGCATGGCTATGACCTGCTTGACGCCCCCGTGGAGCGGGTCTGCCACCCCAATATGCCGGTCCCGGGTGGCTACATAGATGCTTATACCATGCCGACGGTCGAGCGCATCGAAGCGACCATACGAAAGCTTTTTTGATGAGGAACAGTGCATGATTCATACGGTGATACTGCCACAGCTTGCCATGGGAATGTCTGAGGGTACGGTGGTGGAATGGCTAGTCGAAGAGGGCGGCTTCATCGAAAAGGAAGCGGATCTGGCGGCGATTGAGACAGAGAAAGTGGTCAACGAACTGCCAGCGCCCCATTCCGGCTATGTGCATTACCTGGTTGAAGAGGGCACAACGGTCGATGTGGAAATCGCTATCGCGCAATTGGCTGAATCTGAAGAGGAATACGCGCAGCTGCTGACAGGCAATGTTGCTGCACAAGAGAGTAAGGTAACAGCGACAGAACCGGAGGCTCCACCGGCCACAACTGATAAAACACGCAGTGAACGTATCGCCATTTCCCCCGCAGCGCGTAAAGAGGCGCAGGCGAGAGGGCTGGATATCAGCACGCTAAAAGGCTCGGGTCCGAATGGCCGAATCGTGATGAGTGACGTTGAGGCCGCTGCAGGTTCGGCCGTCGGTGATGTGGCTGCCCGTAATGTCAACGGCACAGGAGAGCGGCGACGCATTCCCTTAACGGGTATTCGAAAAACCATCGCTCAGCGCATGATTGCCGCTCACACCGAAGCCGCCATGGTTTGCTCACATCACGAAGTGGATGTCACATCTTTGATCGAAGCCAGACAGGGGCTGATCGATAGAGAGGCAGAGCTGGGTACGCGCGTTTCCTGGATGGCGTTTTATGCCAAGGCCCTGGCAGAGGCCTGCCAGGCGTCACCGCTGTGCAATTCCACGCTTGAGAATGACGAAATCATTCTCTGGGAAAGCGTCAATGTCGCCTTTGCCGTTGCACTGAAGGGTGAAGAGGAGGACGACGCATCGTTAATTACACCCGTGATACGTGACGTGGCCTCGAAAGATCTGGTTGCCGTTGACAAGGAAATCAAGCGGCTCGCCGCTCGCGCACGCAAGGGCGAACTGGAACGCGATGAGCTGACCGGTGGCACCATCAATCTCTCTAGCACGGCTGGCTTTTTTACCGAGGGCTGGATGGCGGGCACCGCGCTACTGAATTTGCCGATGACAATGAGTGTGTGTCCCGGTACAGCGATCAAGAAACCCCTCGTGGTAGATGACGAGATTGCTATTCGCTGGGTGCTCCCCTTTGGCATTACCTTTGATCATCGCGCCTTTGACGGCGAACCCGCGGGGCGCTTTTCCAGCAGCCTGGGTCGCAACCTAAAACACCCAGATGCATTGATGGTGGGGCTATAGATGATAACCCCCGAATCACAGTCAGCGGCAGACCGGCGTGAGCTGGGAGCATTCCTGGATCGCGAGTTGACCGAGACCATTCGACGACAGGTGCCTCTCGATGGTGGCATGGGTCCCGAGGCGCGCGAATTCGCGCTTAAGCTGGGGGCAGCGGGCTGGATCGGTAAAGCCTGGCCTGTTGAGTATGGCGGTGGTGGTGGCACGGTCAGTGATGAAATCATGCTGGTGGAAGAGTTTGCCAAGCGCGGCGGCTGTATGCCTAATCCCATAGCGCGTTTCTGCTGTGGCCCGGTGATACTGCGGCGCGGTTCCGAAGAAATGAAGCAGGCGTTTTTACCGCGTATTGCCAGCGGCGAAATCGAGTTTGCGCTTGGCTATACAGAGCCTGGTGCGGGCTCGGATCTCGCGTCTATGCGCATGCAGGTTGAGGATGCAGGTGATCATTTTGTGATTTCCGGACAAAAAATCTATCAAACTGAATCGCATTACGCCGACTACCACTGGCTGGCGGCACGCACCGCGCCCGATGTCGGACACAAAGGGATCAGCCTGTTTATCGTTGATCAAAACGATCCGCGTATTGAAATACAGCCGATGAACACCCTGGGCGGTGAGCGCACCAACACGGTGTTCTATGACGAAGTGCCGGTGCCTAAATCACGATTAGTAGGCGAACTCAATCGCGGTTTCTACTACATGGTAGAGGCGCTGGACTTCGAGCGCTTGACGCTGGTGTTGAATGCGCAGCTGCAGCCCGTTTTCGCCGAGCTCATCGAGTACGTTAAAACCCATAGCCGCAGCGGTCGCCCCCTCGCCGAGGACGACAGCGTACGTCGGCGCCTGGCCCAGATGGCGATAGAGCTGGACGTTGTTAGTGCGGTAGAGCAGCACGCCTATACTCTGATTGAGGATGACAAGCCGCTGGATTTTGAAGCCAGCATTGCGAAGCTACTGGGTAGCGAATTGCGTCAGCGCTTCGCCTACTCGGGTCTCGACATTCTCGGCAATCGTGGCCGACTCGAGCGCGACTTTCCCACCGCACCGCTGCAGGGGGAGCTGGCGCATCTTAGTCGTGCATCGGTACTGGACACTATTGGCGGCGGTACTAGCGAGATTATGCGTAACACGATCGCCGCAAGAGCGTTGGAGATGCCACAGTCATGAGTGCCGAGATCGAGTCTGGAACGCGGGGAATAGAGCCGTGAAGCGAATCCGCTTGAGCG
>JBCDFM010000401.1:0-3076 GCA_039178015.1 Pseudomonadota bacterium | reverse complement strand
TCTAATGCATGTAATAGACTCGCTCGCGCCTGTGCGATGGCGACTCCGCCCATCGACCCGGAGGTGTCGATAACAAACACAATGTCTCGCGCTGCGGGTGGTTGCGTTACCGCAGCAGCGGGTGGCAGCACCATCAATAAGCCATAGTGTTCACCCGCCACTCGTTCGGTAAATAGCGCTGCGGTGGGCAGGGCTTCGCGCACCGGTCGCCATTTCAGTACGAAATCTCGATCCATCTCGGCGACACCTGCCGCCAGGCTGATGTCGTAGACCCCCGCACGTCTGCTCAATGCGATCTCGTGATATGGCGACTCGACATTCGCCAGTGGCATTCCCATATCCAGACGAACGCTGAGCTCAAGTGGATTCAGCGCTTTAGCATCGTCCCCAGGCTGTGGCAGCTGCCAGGGTGTAATTGCAGGTGCATCAGGTACCTGATCTGTGGCCTGCGCCCAGCCCAGCGCGGGATTGATCTTAAGTTCCCGTGACATGCCGACTGCTTCAGAGCCTACTGTTGGCGAGCCTGGTATATAGCGTGGTGTGATAGTGGTTGGTAATCGCAGCGCAAACTCACCACTCGTATATTCAACCTGCTGCACATATTCAAGGCGCACGGTGACCACTTCGCCGGCAGCGATGTTCGCCACTCGCGTGGTAAACAAATTGGGTCGCTGTTGTTCTACCAAGCTGGCTTTGCGGCCTGCGATCTTCGCCGCCTTAAACTGCCTTCTCGCCTCGGCTTTTTCACGAATCTTACCCGCAATGCGGCGCTCGCCAATGCGCATCTGCAGATAGCGAACCGCCGCGGTCTCCGGCAGAGGAAAAGCATAGACCCCCTCCAGTACTTTCTCGCCATCATTGCGAAAGCTCTGCTCGATGGTGACCGCGGCGATCATGCCGCTGATATCTATCTGCGCTTTAGTCGCTTGCGTAAGTGCAGGCGAATACTGATCGCCACCCTGAGTCAGAAACAGCAGCCGCCCCGCGGCTAGGCTATTGAGGTTCACTGGGCTCTGCGCAATGTCGCGCTCAGCGCGTGAAGGGGAAATCCAGAACACCAGTACCATCAATACGACAGTCACAGCCGCAGGGAGTGCTCTGAACGTCAACCAGAGCTGGATACCCCCGAAGCGATTCGAATCTGAGTGTATCCAACGGAAAAATAGGTTGTGTGCTTTCATGGTCGCTCCCGTCTCGCTCGTCTACATTGGGCAGCAGGGATCTGACGAAGAAACGCAGCAACTGTGGCTTTTCACGCATCAATTGTGGCGAATTATGGCAAGCGCTTGTGACTCGCCACTTTTTTTGAAAACATGACCGCCGAAGCGTGTCAGGGGTTGGCTTAGTTTTTCAGATGGGGCATCACATAGCGATCATAGAGGACGAGGCAAACATCGCAGCAAACTACCGCGATGCCTTGCAACGACAGGGTTTTCGCGTGTCTTTGTACCGTGATCGCGCCAGTGCTAGCGATGCGTTTTCGGTGCAACTCCCTGATCTCGCGATTATCGATGTGGGCCTGGGAGACGACATAGAGGGCGGCTTCGAACTGTGCAGGGATTTGCGCAGTCGCGCGCCCGAGCTGCCTATCGTATTTCTCACCGCAAGGGATACCGAACTGGATATCGTTTCCGGTTTGCGACTGGGTGCCGACGATTATCTGACCAAGGACATCAGCCAGACCCATATGCTGGCCCGCATCGTGGCGCTGTTTCGCCGCGTACAGGCGTTGCGCAAGCCCGTAGACGCAGATCGGACTATAGAGCGCGGCTCTCTCAAGCTCAATCTCGAGCGCATGCATAGTCTGTGGCAAAACACCGTGGTCGAACTGACTGTTACGGAGTTTTGGATTGTTCATGCATTGGCCAAACATCCGGGCCATATTAAAAATCGGCAACAACTGATGGAGTCGGCGAACGTGGTATTAGATGACAACACGATCACGTCACACATCAGGCGTATTCGTCGTAAATTTCAATCGGTAGACGCGAAGTTTGCTGCCATCGACACGGCCTATGGAGTGGGCTATCGCTGGATAGAGGATTAAACTTTTGACAGGCCGCTGGCCCGCCTTAAACCTGCGCAGACAGCTGATGCTGGTCAGCCTGCTACTGCTCACACTGCCCTGGGCCGGCTGCCAGTTTATCCGGGAAATGGAAAGCGCTCTGCGCCTGGGTCAAGAGCAATCACTGCGCGCAACTGCTGAGGCCGTTGCGGCGGTGCTTGGGCAACAAGAAGAGCTGCTGTATCCGACGCCCGCCAGACGAGTTGCTCCAGCAGATGCAACGGGTACGATCTACGCCCATCCGATCGATCAAATCATCATCGTTGACGGTTACGCCGATGGCTGGGAGGAAATAGACGCGACTCAATTGCGCAGCGCAACCGGCTCGACACCCCTGACCGTTACGTATCAGGTGGCTACACGGGGGGATACGCTTTACTTGATGATGATGGTGAGCGATGACGAGGTCGTGTTCCACAATCCTGGCGTATCGCGCGAACCAAACGGGGATCGTCTTATTCTGAGAACCTGGCGCGACGGTCAGCGTCAGGAATATATCATCAGTACCTCCGCCCCGGGGCGAGTCCGCGCTATCGCACAGGGACCACTAAACGATTCAACCGATGGCCACCGAATAAAAGGTGTCTGGCAAGACACCGCCAAAGGCTACAACCTGGAATTGGAAATCCCCATAGAAAGTACCGGCGATAGGTTGGGCTTTTTTCTGGTCAACGCGCGCCAGCGTCCCGGTGGAAAATTCGAAACGCTGGGCAACGTTAAACCGCTTGATACCCTTGCCCCGCCCTGGCTGATCTACAGCCCGCCGAGCCTGCAAGCAGCGATAGCGCCTTTCGCCGATGGCGGCAGTCATCTGCAGGTGATAGATAAAGACCATTGGCTGATAGCCGACCTCCCCGCAAGTCATGCTGTAGAAACCGGCAACCCGCAAACCTTCTGGCTATTTCGCCTACTGTATCGCAGCATCCTCGCCAGTGAACAAGTGCTTTTCGAGCCAGATCACGCAAGCTCCGGAAAGGCCAACGGGAACGAGGTTAGATCGGCCCTATCAGG
>JBCDFM010000400.1:0-3105 GCA_039178015.1 Pseudomonadota bacterium | reverse complement strand
GACCGGTTGGGGATCGCGAATCGCGCCGGAGGTTGTCACGGTATACTCAACTATGCAGTAGCCCGAGATGCCTCGAGATTGGGCGCGTCGCGGATAGATAGGGGCAACCTTGACGATCGGCAGGTACTCACCATCCCCGGTAGACATGCCGGTGCCGTCGATAACCAGGTCCACTTTGGCAGAGGGGGCCACATTGACGATGTCCATATTCATGTCCATATCCAAATCAGGCGTATCCAGATCGGGTGGAGGTTCTTCCGGGTCATCCACCTTGTCTGGTTTTTGTTCTTCGATATTGGTTTCGATTTCTCTGTCCGGCATATGAATATCGGCCAGGCGGGTGCGCGGTTCCTCATTGATATCGGGCGTCGCGGAGATAATCAAATACTGCATGATAAAGAAAAGAGCGGCGGCGACCGGAAGGCCCAGCGCGGCGCCTAATATGAGTCTTGTGAAATTACCAGTCATGATGTCTCAGTCATCCTCGGTGGCCAGAGATACATTATAGACCCCTGCCTCACGTGCTGCATCGAGCACTGCGACCACAGTCTCGGTGCTCGATTTGTTATCGGCCTGAATAACGACAGCGCCTTTTGGATTTTCCGCATGCAGGCGCTCGATGTTCGCCCGCACGGCGCGCTCATCGATGCGGCGTTTATCCATCCAGATTTCGTTATTAGCGTTGACTGCCACAAGAATATTCACGTTATCCACAGGATCAGAGGTAGACGCCTCGGGTCTATTTACCTCTACACCCGCTTCCTTAATGAATACGGCCGTGACGATAAAAAAGATAAGCATGATAAATACGACGTCCAGCATGGGCGTCAAATCGATTTGAGCTTCATCCTCGGAGGCTGCTTGATTGGTTTTGCGCATGATCTACAAACTCTCTTAGTGATCAGTAGTCAGGTTGTCTTCTAAAAACTCGCTCTGTCGCTGGGTGTTTCGCGTGAGATAGGTATTGGCGAATACGCCGGATATCGCCGCCACCATGCCTGCCATAGTGGGTATAGTCGCTCTGGACACGCCGCCAGCCATCGACCTCGCATCACCACCGCCAGTCACCGCCATAATGTTAAACACCTCAATCATGCCAGTTACCGTGCCTAGCAATCCCAACAAGGGGCATAGAGCCACCAGCGTCTTTATCACCGGCATATATTGATTGAGCTGCAAACGCGCCTCAGAGAGCAATTTTTGCCGGATCTGCTTGGCATTCCAAGACTTGCGCTCGGGGCGCGATTCCCAGGTTTCGATTGCTTTGCTGACATCCGACTTCCAGCCGGTTTTGAGGTACCAAACCCGTTCGAATATCAGCGTCCACATCACCAGCAGTAATAGTGCTATCAGCCACAGGACGTCTCCGCCCATCTCCATAAAGCGGGTGAGTGCCTGATAGGTATCATCCAACCAGTACATATCAAGCCCTCTGGCTGCCCTCGGTGTGTTCCGCCACGATGCCCGTGGTCTGCTCATTCAGCACATGAATGATGCGCTGTGCACGACCATTCACCACGGTGTGCAACAGCACCACCGGAATCGCTACCAGCAGACCGAGCACCGTGGTCACCAGCGCGCTGGAGATACCACCCGCCATTGCTTTGGGATCGCCAGTACCGAAAATTGTGATGGCCTGGAAGGTAATGATCATACCGGTCACCGTACCCAAAAGACCCATCAGCGGAGCAATCGCCGCGATAATCTTCAATAAGTTGAGACCAAACTCCAGCTTCGGAGTTTCCTTGAGGATGGCCTCAGACATCTTCAGCTCTAGCGTTTCCGTATCCATAGTGGGGTTGTCTTCGTGTACTTTCAGTACGCGGCCGAGAGCGTTGTTTTCCTTCGCCTTGTCTGACTTCAGCTGGGCACTAACCTTGGAGCTCTCTAAGAACAACATGACCAATCTCCAGAGAGCGAGTATCAAGGCAAAGACACCTACTGCCGTGATGGCGTAGCCGATATAGCCGCCCTGATGCCAGCGCTCTTCCAGCGTCGGACTGTTGATAATCGCTGCCAGATAAGAACCACCACTGGGACCAGTGGGATCGATACCGAAGCGATGCAGGCCTTCAGTGGAGGCGGCCAGTGATCTGGCCCAGCCCAGATAAGGGCCGGAGGGCTGGCGCGCCAGGACTTCAAGAGAGCCCTTGTCAGGCTCGTACTGCAAGTAGTCGCCATCGTTGGATATGATGTTGAAGACACCGATGCGAACCACCTCCTGGTCCATTTTGTCCCCATTGGGAGCGGAGACCTCAGTTGTAAACTTGGTTGTTCGGCCGGTCTCCACCATCTCACGATTCATTTCAAACCAAACCCGCTCGATTTCCTCGATGCTGGGAAGCTGATCCGTTTCGCTCATCTTTTTGATCAGATCTCGCAGAAATACCTCGCGACCCGGGTATTGCGCGCTGGTAATGGAGAACTCCAGGGTGGAAGCCAGGTCACCAGCGGCTGAGGTCAAATGACCAAATAGCTCAGTCAAGGTGCCCAGTTTTTCCCGCAGCTGCTCCTGCTTGGCAACCAGCAGCAATTCGTTCTCCTCAAAGGTATTTTCCAGCTCCGTACTGAGATTCTCTTGGCGTGTGCGCTCAGCCTCAGCCCGTTGCAGCTCCGCCGCCTGATTGGCTTTATCCTGCGCAAAAGCCTGTTCTCGCTGTCTGTTCTGACTCGCCTGAGTGGCCTGGCCCTGCTTGACGAACTCCAGCAGCTCATCGAGGGAGCGCGCCTGCTCATCATCTTGAGCGCTTACCGTGGATGCGCTGATTGCAAATATACTGGCTGCGGCGAATGCGGCGGCCTTAACAAATGGTGTACTCATTAGTTAGCCTCCGGAGCAGCAACTGGCAGGTTCATCAGGTCGATTGTGGCCTCTTTGCGGGCAATGCGCAGGCCTCTCATGATGGCACTTCTGTATTCGCCCCGGGACAGCGGTACCCAGCTGCGGCTGGCCTGATCCCAAGCTCCTGACATCTCGGTATCGGTTGTTTGATAGAGAAACGACACCCTCCCTACCAACAGAAAGCTCACGTCGCGTTCAACGCCGTCAATCTCGATACTGCCTTTGTAAGACTCGATCTTGCGGCCATATTCATTCTCGATCTT
>JBCDFM010000399.1:0-3105 GCA_039178015.1 Pseudomonadota bacterium | reverse complement strand
CCCACAGCTGGCGCTTTATTCACAATGGACTGATCTATTGCGAAAATGAAGCCGACGATTTAGATCGAATAAAATTTGAATTGATCAACGACGGTAAGGTGATAGTGGGTTCTATAAAGTGCTTGTCCGATCTGGAAGAGCAATTTAACTACAGCTTCCTAGCGCTTTGTCGAGATAATACTTCAGGAGAATGCAGAATTTTTTCGTCGGCTGATCCAAGAGGTGTCATTAGGCGCAACTGAATATCCGGATCGGCTTTTCAAGGGATATTACATCGGCTTGGTTCGCCTGCGGACTTCAAAACGACTGCAAAATTTTCATGAGTGCACAGTCGATCGAACCAGGGTAGACGGAACCAGGCGGCTCCAAAACCCGAGGAAACTGCGCGATCGACCTGGACGATTGCTGCTATATCCTGCTCTGCCAGCGTGTATACAAGCGCAGAATCAAATGCACCTATAGCTTCATCGTGCTCTATCTTGTTCAATAGCGCGATCGCCGACTCAAAGTCTCCCACATGCGCGTTGGCCTGAGCGAGTACGCCGTAATTATTCGGTTCTATGTTCCTTGAATAGGTATTGATAATCTCATTGTAGGTGGCTATAGCTGCTTCTGTGTTGCCCATTAACATCTGAGTATCTGCGATATTGAGCAGTATGGTGGGTCCACGGAAGCCGTTACTGTAGGCGGCGTCAAATTCAGTCATTGCCATTGGATATTGTCTGTCTAGCAGGTAGGCAAGGCCAAGGTTGAGTCGATGAACCGAATGGGTGTCGAGCATTTTCGCTTGCTGTAAAACATCGATTGCATCTGATAGATCACCCTGCTCTGTCAAGATTAGACCGAGCAGTCCCAGCAGTGTTGTATCCTCTGGAAATTCCTGCAATGCATTCTGAGTGAGTACCCTGGCGGTATCAGTCTTTCCCCATTGGTAGTAGTTGTGCGCTATGTTTCGGTAGAGCCGTTGACTCGGCCTCATATCAATCGCAATAGCATAGTGTCGAGCAGCCTGATCATATTCTTGCATATACCGGAAACGATCGGCTTTCAGGTCATTCAGCAGAAAATCATCTGCACCTAAGGCTTCTATATCGTTCAGAATGGTTGCAGCGGCATCGAAGTCGCCCCGCTCAAGAGCAAGATTAAATCGGCTTTGCTGAAGAAAGATAGAATTTCCCGCCCAGGTTTCAGCCGATTTCAGTAATCGATCCAGTTTTCGGAGATACTCTTCATCGCCAGTTTCGTCATATGCGTTCATAGCGGTTTCCGCGTAAAGCCAGTACATTGGTTCGAATCGATTACTGTCGATTAACAATGATTCGAGATCGGATAACGCGGTTTTCGAATTGATTTTCCCGGTTTCAGCGGCTTCATAAATCGCAAGAAACTTCAGGTAATCCTCATCCGAGATCAGCGAGGTGACATCGGTCGTGTTTACCGCCTCTGGATACAGATGTGCCCATTGCCGCTGCACAATGGCGTAAGACTCCAAGGTCAAATCAACCAGCAAGGCGGTATTTCGCTGTTTGATCACGTCGAGATTGGGCCCGCCCAGACGCTCTATGGTCACTTCGCAATTCCGGGTGTTGATACAGTCCACACGCGACTGGATCACCTCGTCTGCGCCCAGCGCAGTGCGCAACTCCCCGACGCTGCGCGATTCGCGCGCAAGGTCCCGATCGCTAACCAGGGCGAGCTGTTGAGCGTCAATGACGCTTTCTCTGATCGCCTGCTGTACGCTAGATCTCAAGAACTGCTGCTGCTCGGTCAACTCACCGTCGAATGACTCAATCGTAGTGGGCAGGACAGTGACATAGGTGCGTTGATTGGCGCTCCCTGCTTGTTGGAATAAAAATAGTCCGGCGACCACAAGTAGGGCCAGGCAGGCTGCACTGATGGCGATCAAAGGTCTATGGGATGTTGGCGAAGCCGGCTCGGGGAGTGGCGTCTCCGCTTGCGTACTTTCCAGCCAGACGCGTCTGAGGCGTTCTGCGGCCTGCTCCGCGCCAGGCCGTTTCGACGGCTTCCTGTGGGTTAGCTCGGTCAGCAGCTCAGCTAGTGTCGGCGGTAGCGGCTGTTGGTTGGCGAGCATGCTCGTGGCGAGATTGCCTAAGGCGAGAATGTCTTCCGGTGGTTCCTGTTGTAATCCTGCAATGCCGAAGTCTGATACTTTGGCAATATTGTCCTGACCGATAAGCACATTCTCTGCTTTCAGGTCATTATGGACAACGCCCACCGAGTGGGCGGCAGCCAGGCCGCTGGCAACCTCCGAGAGCCACTGCAGGAGCTGCTGCAGTGGCGGCATTTGCTCTCGCAGACAGATATGCAGGTTTTGGCCATCAATGTATTCCATGATGAGCGCAGTTTTGTCGTTGAGCTCCGTAATGTCGTAAATCTGCACGACATTTGGGCTGCTCAACTTCGCAAGGAATTGAGCTTCCTTTGCGAGTTGGGCTCGCCACTTTTCCTGATCCAGATCGGCGCGTAGGTACTTTACGGCGACCAGGCGATCCAGGCGAAGATCACGGGCCAAGTAGACCTCGCCCATGCCACCCCTGCCCAAGGCCCTGAGGATTTCATACTTGTTTTGACTGCCGTCGGAACTACTCGTGGTCATGTGTCCTGGGCCGATGCGGTATCGACCAGCGGGAGACGATAGGTGAGCTCCTCCCCTTTGTAGATTCTAAAGCGTGGAAAACCGCAGCGGACTCGTCCGCGCCCACGTTCGACCAGTAATTCAGAGTTGACTTTGCCTGCCAGGGCTTGAGCGATCTGTTTTCGTGCCCTAAAGATCATGATATTGATGTGCGTCATCTCAACACCCAGGTCTTTAGCTAACTGGTCGTTATCAACCCAGCCCTGATTTTTAGTATCCAGCCCACCTATGGCTTCCAGTGCTCTGTGCCTGGCGAGGTGTAATAAGAGATAGTGATGCGATCGTTCCCCCAGATTGAGACTGCGCGTCTCGTGATGCAAGTGTAGTGCCGTATTTTCTTCATCCAGACTCAAGTCAAAGACAAACTCAAGATCCTCCAGGCTACCCTCATCTGCGTCGACGATTTCGGTGACATCGCTGGAGTCTGCCAAGAAAACACGCCAACGCGT
>JBCDFM010000398.1:0-3114 GCA_039178015.1 Pseudomonadota bacterium | reverse complement strand
GCATCACCCACACCTGTGTTTAGCCCCAGTCCGCCGCTGGGAGGGTATCGATGGGCCGCATCCCCTACCAAGAAGACGTGTCCGCTGCGATAGCTGCTTGCGACCTCCGAGGTCAGCTCCCAATCGCGAATGCTGACAATCTCCAGCTTGATGTTCGGGTCCCCGATCGCGTTTTTGGTAAAGGACAAGCAGGCTTCTTCGGTGAGACTCTGGG
This sequence comes from Pseudomonadota bacterium, assembly GCA_039178015.1. Classification (GTDB taxonomy): domain Bacteria; phylum Pseudomonadota; class Gammaproteobacteria; order Pseudomonadales; family Halieaceae; genus JARRPM01. The sequence goes on along the minus strand of JBCDFM010000398.1, from coordinate 2,900 downwards.
GGTCGGTATTGGCCGGATCGTAGGGATACATGAAGGTCCAGTTTTTGCGCATGTTGTAAGCGATGAAGGTGCCCGGGCAAGACTGGTGAAGCACCCAGTACAGAATGGCGGGCTTGTTCTGTACCAGCGCGCTCAAATCAGCGTGAAAATGGATGTTTTTAAACTTTTGTATGACACCCGGTCCTTCCATGGCGATGTTTTGACTCTCCCTGACAGTGCTATTTGCACCATCGGCGGCGACTAGATAGTTGCTATGAATCGCTATGTACCGAGAATCTCCAGTCATAATGAGTGAGCGCACATCTGAACCATTCTGTTCGCAGCTCTCCCACTGCCATTCCCGTTCAGTCTGTATATTGTCGTCTGCGCGGACGGCCTCAAACAGGACCGCTTCTGCAGCGGGCTGCGCTATATTGAATAGTGGATGTGCCGTAGGCACAGTTTCAGCGGCGTGAATTCGTTCATAAGGCACAACACCGAATTCGCCGCCGCTCAGGGTATCCACCCATCTCACCCAGCCACTCTCTGAATCCGGAGTCGCCAATTCGCGCAGCCTGTCTAAGTCAATTCCTAACGATGAAAATATTTCCAGTGTACGGCAGTTAAGCGCATGAGCTCTGGGTGCCTCAGAAATTTCACTATGGCGATCGATAAGCAGTGATTTGACCCCAAATTGACTCAGGCTGAGAGCCATCGTCATTCCAGACGGGCCACAGCCCACAATCAGTACCGGAGTCTGCAAATGCTCGTTTACCACCTTGTTATGCATTGTGGCCATCCTCTTTTGTTTCACTATCACTTTCGGGATTAGGCCCCGGCAATGTTTGTTGCGCCCACGACCAGGAGAATCGATAGCACGCTAAACCCAAATAGATTTGTATCGACTAGCACTGTTCGACCAGGGAATTTAAATTTGACAGGCTTTATGCCATTCGGGTCAGACAAGGAACCATCAAACAGCCTCATACAGGCCAGTGTGACGTAAAACGAGCCGAGAATTATGGCGATGAAAGCCACTGCAAGCTTCAGTTGAAGGTCATACTGCACGATTGGAAACCACAATAGCGCCAGCAGAATAAGTGAGTTGCTGCTGTTCGTGACAACCTGCCATACAACATGAAAACGAGCATGACCCGGCCATAGCGGATTTGTGGCGTGAGTAGAGTTGAAGTCTGCTTTTGCAGGCCCTATGCAAAGAGCAATAGAGATCACGGTAAGTATCAAGCGCGCAACCATATTTTGGTCAAACAGGCTTTCCATTTCTTATCTCCTTTATTTCGGATGGGCATGCTACGTCATTTTTCATAATAATGCAACGCGTTGTAATTTTAAGGATCGAACCTATAATTAGAATCATGGAAACTGGCGCTACAGGAGGAAAACGCATTGGGTATATCACTCATCCGCTACAAAGCTACGCAGACAAGTGCCCCGCGATGGGGACAAGTCAATGGCGAACGTATATTTGAGCTCCCTTGGGAGGATTCATCGCTGCACGATATCCTCAGCAATAAATCAGACAGGCTAAACAGCGCTCGACACAATGCGAGCCGGTCGCAGCTTGCTTTGTCTGAGGTCATTTTGCTGAGCCCGCTGACTCTGGACACGACTCTGTTATGTCAGGGTCTTAACTATTCTCAGCATCAACGCGAGGTGGGGCTGGATGAGAATGCTCGCTGTGACGAGGATAATCTTATTTTTGTTAAGTCGAGCGCGGCAATCTGTGGCGCAAGAGATGACATCCAGAAACCATCTGATTGTCAGTTATTGGACTACGAGGCTGAACTCGGTCTGGTCATTGGCAAAACCATTGACTCAGCGATCACGATTTCGCCCGCGGCCTTGAAGGAGTACATTGCAGGACTGGTTATTTGCAACGATGTTTCTGCCCGAGACCAACAAATGGGAGCTCCCGGTATGCAGTGGTTTAAGGGAAAGAGTTATCGCACCTTCTGCCCTACGGGACCAATCCTCTATCTACTCGAGGATGGTGAACTGGATTGTTTGTACGACATAACGATTTCGTTGTGGGTCAACGGTCATCTCCGCCTACAGGCTAGCACCTCTCAGCTTATCCACAAACCTCATGACACGCTGAGCTATCTTTCGCGGTTTGCGAATATGCGTCCGGGGGACTGTCTACTGACGGGGACTCCTGGCGGTGTCGCCTTCAATATGGACCTGCAAACGGGCCTGGCGATCCTGTCCAACTTGCGGCGTGACAGCCGGCGTAAGGATAAACTACGCCATGCGCAGAAGAAGCGACCCGACTACCTTAAACCGGGTGATTTAGTCGAAATCGAAATCGTGAGTCACGACGGTACAATCTCGCTGGGAAGGCAACATAATCACGTGAAAGCGGCTTAATGAGAATAACAGGCCTGCGCTGCTAACCCTTACCCTCGACAAGGGTGCACCGGCCGAAAAGCGTTTGCGACAGGTTTGCGTCGACCGTATGATTTCACGGCGATCAGTAAGTCGGAGTAACGTGACCGCACGAGACCATGGCATAAAAGCCAACCAATAGGAGTATGCGCTATCTTAACGCAACGGGAACAAAACAAGCTGGAGAAGCGGACTCGCATCATCAATGCGGCTATTAGAATCATTCACAAAGACGGTATTGATGCGTTGACTATGCGGCATCTGGCTGATGAAGCGGGGGTAAGTTCCAGAACACCCTACAATTTATTCAGCTCCAAAACCGATATTTTGTTTGCCATCATGATGCAAAGCACTGAGCCTCTGGGTAATCTGGAACAGGAAGCTCAGCACGGCCTTGCCGTAGCAAAGCTTTTCCAGCGCCTGGAAGCGCTTGGTGCACTAGATGAAGAAGCGGAACCATTCTACCGCAGCATCCACTGGTCAATCATGCGCTCTGACGACCTAGAAGCCAAACG
>JBCDFM010000397.1:0-3131 GCA_039178015.1 Pseudomonadota bacterium | reverse complement strand
TGAGCAGGCGCGTCTGTCATAACGCACATCGGTCGGCCCAGACCAATCAGGTTCGCGCTACCGTTTTCAATAGCCTGCTCCATAACCTCCCGCAACCGAAAGCCGCCCGTGACCATCAATGGCACCGTGACTTTCTCTTTCATAGCCACAGCAAAATCGACAAAGTAAGCCTCACGCGCGCGCGTTGATTGAGCTACTTTTTGCTCAGCTTCCTCCTCAATACCCTCTACACCCAGCAACTTGGGCTGCTCATAGGTACCGCCGGAGATTTCAATGAGATCGACACTGGCCTGCTCCAACCAGGTGGCCACCTGCAGGCTGTCTTCAAAGTCAAACCCGCCTTTTTGAAAGTCAGCGCTGTTCAGCTTTACCGCCACTGGAAACTCTGGCCCTACGGCTGCGCGCACAGAAGCGACCACTTCAAGCAGGGCGCGAGCACGATTTTCTAAAGACCCGCCGTACTGATCTTCTCGCTGGTTGCTTCGCGGGCTGAGAAACTGTGACAGCAAATAACCGTGCGCTGAGTGGACCTGTACGCCGGTAAATCCCGCCGCCTTGCAGGCCGCCGCACAGACGCCGAAGCGACGGACAATGTCTTCAATTTCGGGAACAGTGAGAGCTACGGGCTGACCGAACTGTCCCCCAGGCAAGCCCAATTTGACCGAAGACGGCGCTTTTGGCGTGGGGTTCACCAGTTTCTGAGTCTGACGGCCGGCATGACTGATCTGTGCCCAAAAGTGGTTGCCGTTGCGGGTACCCGCTTGCGCCCATCGCGCCAGTGCTGCCGCCGTTTGTTCATCAGGCTCGCGATCGATCACCACGTTACCCGGCCTCTCAAGATGCTTTGCATCGACCTGAATATTCCCTGATAAGAGCATACCCGCGCCCCCATCGCTCCACAGACCATACAGACGCTCTAGTTCAGGCGTGGCCACACCCAGCGGTGTCGCAAGACCTTCCGTCATTGCCGCCTTGGACAGACGATTGGGGAGCACCGCTCCACAGGGCAGTGTCAACGGCTGGGTAAGTATGTCTGACATAGGTATTTTCCTTATTCGTGGGATAATCGCAGTCGATTATACGATCGTTTACCGCAAATGGGACTGCCCGAAATTGCCCCTGCACTGTGCAGTAATACCCAGCGCTAATCACAGCATCAACCATAGGTAGCCAGAGCATGACACCAGAAGAGTTTCGACAGGCCGGACATCAATTGATTGACTGGATCGCCGACTACAGGCAAACCATACCTTCTCGCGCTGTGCGTGCTCAGGTACAGCCCGGTGACGTTCGCGCATCACTTCCGCCAACACCACCGGAGGTCATCAGCGATTTCGACGAGCTACTGCTGGATTTGGAAGAGCGTATCGTTCCCGGCATAACGCAAACGCAGCATCCCATGCACTATGGGTGGTTTCCTTCCAACGCCTCACTATCGTCAGTACTGGGTGATATCGCCAGTTCAGGACTGGGGACGCTGGGTATTTCCTGGGAGAGTTGTCCAGCGCTCACTGAAGTCGAAGAAGTGGTTTGCGACTGGCTGCGTCAACTCACCGGCCTCAGTGACAACTGGCGCGGAACGATACACGATACCGCCTCTACCGCCTGCGTAACGGCCGTTATCCTCGCGCGCGAACGGGCGAGTCATCTTAGCAAGAATGGCACAGGGCTACCTGGGTCATCCGCTCCGCTGATCGTTTACAGTACCGCACAGGCGCATTCGTCTGTCGCCAAAGCGGTGCAGTTGGCGGGATTCGGTAACGATAATTTGCGCTATGTTGCCGAGGATTCTCACACTCGAGCCATGCTCCCCGACGCGCTGGAGGCCAACATCCAGGACGATGTCTCTGCCGGAAAAATACCCGCGGGAATTGTGTGCTCGGTCGGTGCGACCGGCACCACAGCCATGGACCCGGTCGACGCTATTGCAGAGATCGCCAATCGCTACAAGATATGGCTGCATGTAGACGCCGCCATGGCGGGCTCAGCTATGTTGCTACCCGAATGCCGTCATCTCTGGAAAGGCGTAGAGATGGCTGATTCCATTGCCTGGAACCCGCACAAGTGGATGGGAACGATACTGGATACCGCTTTGTTTTATGTGCGAGATGTGGAGCATCTGGAGCGCGTCATGTCCACCAATCCGGCTTATTTACGCTCTCAAGCAGACGGTGCTACCACACAGTATCGCGACTGGGGCATACCGCTAGGTCGCCGTTTTCGCGCCTTGAAGCTCTGGTTTCAACTCCGTTTGGATGGCGTTGAATCAATCCAGGCCAGACTCAGACGCGATCTGGAAAATGCTCAGTGGCTGACAAAACAGGTCCAGGCCACGCCTGGCTGGGAAGTGCTGGCCCCGGTTGCACTGCAGACCGTATGCATTCGCCACGTGCCCAAGGATGCATCCGGCGAGGCACTGTCGGGCAATGCGCTGGACGAACACACGCTGCGCTGGGTGCAGCAGATCAACGACTCCGGGGCGGCATTTCTCTCACCATCGGTGCTCGATGACCAGTGGATGGTCAGAGTGTCCGTCGGGGTAGAGCACACCGAGCGGGAGCACGTGGCCAGGCTCTGGTCGATGTTGCAGGACGTGGTCGCATCGGTTTAGCTAAGCGGGTGCAAGCATCGGATAAAGGGATGCCACCAGCAATACCGCCATCGTGCCATTGAATATACGCAGCCGCAGGTTACTGGTTAACGAGCTTCGGACCTGTTGCCCCATAAGAGTCCAGATACTGATAGAAGGCAGCGTTACCATCGAGAAGACGAGCAGCAAGACCAAAATCGCGCCTAAACTGCGAGAGGGCGCATAGACGACGATCGCGGTCAGGCAGACCGTCCACACTTTCGGATTTACCCACTGAAACAGCGCTGCCTGCAAAAATGTAAAAGGTTTGCCAACCTCCTCATTGATGCTATCCGGCGCTGCGGCCGTGGCGATCTTCCAAGCCAAGTATAAGAGATAGGCTACACCGAATACCTTTAGCACAAGATAGGTAGCCGGTACCGTCTCAAAAATTTCGAACAAACCGAAACCGACTAGCAGTAATAGTACTGCGAAACCCGCGATAATGCCGGCCATATGCGGAACAGATCGGGCATAGCCGTAGTTAGCACCAGAGGCCATC
>JBCDFM010000396.1:0-3147 GCA_039178015.1 Pseudomonadota bacterium | reverse complement strand
CTGTCATTATCATATTTGCATCCAAGGCGGCCGCCCATACTTGGTATCCGTCACCCGAATACCGAGCCATCCTCGGCTTGCACACAGACAATTCTGAGGGCATTGCTATGCTCGCGATAGGGTTCAATTTAAAAGATACACTAAGCAACCTCGACTCGCGGTAGTTTGGCGTGGTGACAACAAGCGTCAGACTGTATGTAAGCAGCTATCGGCCGGCGTCTCGCCCGGTTATTAGATAATGTTTGAGGGCTTGCCTGTCAGTGCCCTATACATCCGCAGGAAAGCAGCCTACCCAACCACCCAAAATCGTTCTCCCGAAGCCTAACCAGATATTGAATTGACTTCAATTCAATATCTGGTTAGGCTCTCTAACGTGTCCAAGAGATTGATCAACATGACAGCAGTCGCTAAACGCAATTCCACACGGACTCGAGAGCGCATCCTGGCCGCCGCAAAGCGGCTGTTGTGCGACGGGGATGGTGATTTTGAAATGTCTTGGGTGGCAAAAGCCGCCAATGTGTCGGCAGGGCTCGCTTACCACCACTTCGGATCCAAGGAGGGTCTGCTTAGCGCTGTCGTTAATGACTTCTACGACCGTGTGGAAAACGCAGTATTGATGGCACCCCTGAGCGATATAGAAGACTGGGAAGCACGAGAGCGTGTACGCACCCGCCGCTATATAGAATTCCTTATTGAGGACCCATTGGCCAGCGCTGTAATACTGCGCATGTCGGGTACGCCTGCCGTGGCTGCAGTGGACGCAGAGCGCTGGCAATCCTTGATCGAAACGGGCGCTCGCAATATGGCAGAGGGGCAATCACGGGGCGTCATAAGTAATACCTCAGACCCTAAGACGCTGGCCGCCATGGCCTTAGGTGCAGTACGCACTGCTGTAGTCTGTGAGCTGAGTGAGTCTGAACCTGACGAGCCTTATCAGCTCGCAGATACTATCTGGCTCTTCGTACGCCGGGGCCTGGGTATGCAGGAGGCAGCATGAGCAAGTCTAATAGCGGTCGCAACGATTCCCGATTTCGCCAGGTCGATTCATTTGCCGATTATGCAAACGTTGACCTGGCGCGCACCCATGGATTTACTCGCAGCGAAGAGGCGATGGCCATCGACACCGCTCTTGTGGACGAGCAGCAGGCACAGTTGCAGCACGACGGCTACATCATTCTTCCCGACATGGTTACTCAACAACAGCTCGATGCCCTTCGCGAGCAAGCAAAACAGTATCTGGAACAGCAGGGTCGCAACTCGTTCGAAGGCGAACGCACCCAGCGCATCTACGCCGTGCCTGAAAAAATGCGCAGCGCAGATCCGTTTATTGAGCACCCTCTCATTTTAGCGCACCTGGATAGACTATTGCTTCCGAACTATCTGCTATCGCAGGTACAGGTCATCAATATTCAACACAGTTCCCCGGCCCAACCACTTCATCTGGACGATGCTTTCTACCCGTGGCCAAGGCCACGACCAGCAATCAGCGTCGCCACGGTTTTCGCCATCGACGACTTCACCGATAACAATGGCGCTACCGTTGCCATACCGGGCAGCCATCGTTGGGGTCAAGAGCGGGGGCCTCGGGCGGAGGACAAAAGAGTCAAAGCCATCATGCCCTCAGGCTCATGCATATTATTCCTGGGCAACCTGTGGCACGGTGGAGGCGAAAATAGCAGTCGCGCCGATCGTCTCGGACTGACGGCGCAATACTGCGAACCCTGGGCGCGTACCCAGGAAAACTTCTTTCTCTCCGTCTCCCGAAAAACCGTGTGTGAAGTATCTGAGAATATACGGCGAATGCTTGGCTATTCCATACATCCACCCTTCATGGGTATGTGCAATGGCATGCACCCAAAGCGCGTATTGAGCGAAGCCCAATAAGCAGATTTTGCAAGCTGATCTGAGCTATTCCACTCGCGACACGGTCGTGTGCGTCGAGCTTAGCCGCAAGGTCAAGTGTGCGCTAGCTAATCGCTGCTAGAATCGAGACCGGGCAACTGTAGGCTACACTCACGAAGGAATATTCCACATACCGAATGGAGACTGGGAATGAATATAACAGTGAAGCTCGCTGCACTATCGTTATCAGTAGCAGCCAGCGCAGCCAGCACAGAGGAAGTCACCCGAGATGCTCTCCCATCACTTCTCGCCCAATGCCAACAACAACGTGAGGCGAAGATTGCTCCATTGCGGGCTCAGGCAATCGAGACCTGCATAAACGAAAAACGCAAGGACCCCAGCTATTGCGAAAATTACTATCGTACCTACGGCAACGCCAAGCGGCGTAGCAACGGCACCATGATGCCGGGTATGTTCTGGGATTTGCCGGTATGTGAGCGAGCTCTGGCCGCCGAGAAATACTTCAAAAAGTACCCAAGCAGAGGCGTTTTCAGTCCATAACGACTGCTGAGGCAAGCGCCAGAGCATCCTCCCGAGAGCCCATGACCACCACCGACAGTCACTGACAGAAAATGTCAGTAAGACCAACCGAATCATTTTCAAGTATCTGTTTTTAATAGGTTTTTATTGATGGCACGAGGATTGCATATCTTCGCCTGAGGGATGCCTGCGCCAGGCCCATACGCCGTTCGCTGCCTGAGAGGCAAGCCAGATCAAACGGCTACCAGCAGTGTCTATGGTGGAGCGCGGGGCAATTTTCAGGGGAGAGTTTGTTGTGATTAAACGTGAACAGGCCGGATTTACGCTCATCGAGCTCATGATAGTGATCGCTATCGTGAGCCTACTCAGTAGTATTGCGCTACCCGCCTACCGAGACTACACCATTCGAGCTAAAGTGACCGAAGGCGTTGCCGCCGCAGCGTCTGCGAAAACCAGTGTTTCTGAGTATTACCAGGTCAATGGCGAACTGCCGGAAGGTGGCAACAACGATCTCGCCGGTATTACTCAGCAGTACGATACACCCTATGTTGACACTGTTGATTGGCATATTGATCAGCGAATAGAGATCGAGTTTAAGGAGGATGCTCTGGGGTTAACCAGCCAGCTTGAACTTCAGCTGGATCCCGAAATCATCAACGGCCAACTGACATGGCGCTGCGGACAGGATGACAACGTCAGCAACGCGAACCTCAAGTATGTGCCGACGAATTGTCGAGAGCGATACTGGCCCTAACCCTAGGGTGG
>JBCDFM010000395.1:0-3174 GCA_039178015.1 Pseudomonadota bacterium | reverse complement strand
CCGTTCGGTCCGAAGCACCCTTCAGATGGATCCACAAGAAACGCATTGTAGAATGTTGGAAACGGTGGGCTGGTGTCGAGATCCACCAGTGTCCAGGGCGCACCGTTGGAATCACTGCTGGTAATGTCTCCGGCTAGATCAACCACCACAGAATCAGAGGGCTCCCAACGAAACGCGAGTCGACCTGCAAGGGTGTCTTCGTTACCGAGGTCCGTACCATCGGGGCGATCAACATAACCATCTTGCTTCTTCGCGAGAAAAGAAGCTTTCGCGAACAGGTTATCAGTGAGGGCGCCATTGATAGAGGCCTGACCCTTTCTCAAATCATCGGTCCCGACATTGACGCTCAGATCGGAATAGAAATCTGCACTCGGCTTTTGCGTCGTTACGCTGAGCGCACCACCGATCGTATTGCGGCCAAACAGCGTGCCCTGCGGCCCGCGCAACACCTCGATACGTTCCACGTCCACCAGATCAAAAACACCGCCAACGGCACGCGCAAGGTACACGCCATCCACATAGGTCCCCACGCCCAGATCAACGGTGGGAATCGCCTGGTCTTGGCCAATGCCGCGAATGTATACAATGGCAGTGGAGTTGCTGCCACCAATGGCCGCCGCCCGGTCAAACACCATATTAGGCGTGAAAGAGCCAATCTGCGAAACTTCAGTGATGTTGCGCATCTCCAAACCGGCTTCCGTAAAAGCTTGAATAGAGATCGGCGTGTCCTGCAAATTCTCTTCGCGCTTTCGTGCCGTGACGACAACCTCTTCTAACTGCCCTGTGGCGCGCAAAGGCTGCTCTTGGGCTGAGGCAGGTAACGTATGACCAGTCAGAATCAACGTTGCCACGCACACGGCAGATGCCAGACGCTTGTGCCGTAATGGAGCTGGAATTGGATAGCTCATGATATTTCCCCCCTCATAGAGCTGAGCACTTTTTGTACAACATAAATTACCTTTGTTTAAAAGCTTTTGCAAATCTTTTTTCAGTGCGAGCGCTTACAGCAGTGTTGGGGGCTCAAACGCTGCATCAATATTGATCAGCGTGCATCGCTTCACAGCGATAAGCCACTTGTTTTCATGTTGTTTTAAGGTGTGATCTGTGCGGTACACGTAGCGATGAACCTCGTGACCGTAGCGATACTCATAGGCTACCTGACTGGCAAGTACCCGGCGACAACCATCCGGCATTTGCCAGGCTTCCACATTGGAGACCACATGCTGATAATTGGGATCTGGCTGAATAGCATGAGCGTGGCTACTCTTCTGCCGCAGCACCCTGTCTTCCAACCGGCGCCTATCATCAAATACCAAGTTGATGTGAGATCGAACGTCTGCGGTATCGTCGTAGGGGATCCAGTAGATTGCGTCATCAGTGTACAGGTCTAACCACTGCTCATAGCGCTTCTGATCTAGCAGCCGCGCTTCAAAATAGAGCAGAGCAGCACACTCCGCACTCAAGGCGGTATCTGTACACGGACCCTGCTCGAGGAGCACGTCTCTATCGCGTAGCAAGTCGGCATAAAAGGCATCCGTCAGATAGCCAGACTCCGCCGTTAACTTCAAACCGTTGCCTAAGCGCTCGCTCATGGTCCGCCTAATCGTTTCTCCATCATGCCGCCGTCAGCGTCATGTCAGTTTGCATATACTCTTTGTACGCATCCAAATAACCGCGCAATGCATGCTCATGCGTGCCCGGCGCTTTCTGAGCGCCGTTGCTCTGCGTAATATCGGCCAATGGGATATGATTACCTCGAGAGTAATCCACCCAGGGTGCCTCCGGGACTTGCAGACCCTGCCAGCAACGCTCGAACATCTCCAAATCATCCACCTCCCCAAAATTCGGGAAGTCCTCGGCGATGCGCATGCGCAAAACATTAGCCTGCGCAGGCGCGTCACTGAGCGTTGTCGCATACCAGGTCAACTGCGTACGGTCCACGCTCACCGGCTCAACCACCTGTATTTGGGATGCAATGATCATCAGATTCGGAAAGATATTCAGGTTCATACCCTGGCCCGGCACACGTTCCAGCAAATCAGCTGCCGCTTCCGCACCCATTGTTTCGCGCAGCGCTGTAGCACCGATTTCCATGCCAGGAGCAGGCCGCGCTCGCTCAAATATAGACGGCCCCATGCCCGGGCGATGATGCAGATACGTGTGCCCCTGACCCAGGTAGTAAGAATAAATTGGCGACTCGTCGGGGCGAGCCGCATAGGTCGCGCCCGTATCACCGCCGGGATTTCGTGCTCGCGTGATGTCCACTAAAGAACGGTGCGCAAAAAACACATGATACATGTCCGCAGCGTTATCCCAGGCTAGTTTCCAATTACCCGTATAGCTACTGCGATAGGCGCCCGCGTTCAATGCAAGCTTGCCCGACGGCGCGCGGTTAATGAACTCTTTAAGCACATCTCCGGCCAGACCCAGGTAGTCTTCCAGTTCAGGCATGGCCTCATTCAGCGTTCCAAATATAAAGCCATGAAACGATTTTACGCGAGGCACTCGCGGTAGATGTCGGGTCGATTTGTCAAAATCCTCGCCGTAACCATCGGCATAGGGCACTGCAAGCAGATCACCGTTCAAGCCATACGTCCAGCCGTGGTAGGGACACACAAAGCGCGAAGCAGAACCCGATGGATGCATGCAGACCGCCGCCGCGCGATGGGCGCAACGATTAAACAGCGCATGGATATCCCCCTCCTTACCGCGACTCACAATCACTTCTCGCAAACCCAGTTTGGCTCTGCGAAAGGAGCCAGGCTCCGGAATCTCGGACTCGTGACAAAGGTACGTCCACAGACCACCATAGAGTTTGGTCATCTCTATGCTGAAAAGCTGCGGGTCCGTATAAACATCACGATGCACACGATCGCGCTGGATAAGGTAGTCCCAATCAAAATCTGTTGACGTGGTCATGGCAGTTGAAACCCGTTGCTCAACTCACATTGCCAAAGGTCGCGCCACCGTCATCCGCGGGTAGGCGACTGACTATTTCTTCGGATAAGCCCATCTGTTCAACCAACAGCTCAGACAGTTCAGGCTCGGCGATAGACTCACCGGTCATATTGCCTTCAAGGTCGATATGAATCAGGTTGCCCCGCCCGACGGTGCGAATGCCACCCTCGTGGTTTCGACGCACATACAGCACGGCATTGAATAGGCTGAATTCCT
>JBCDFM010000394.1:0-3203 GCA_039178015.1 Pseudomonadota bacterium | reverse complement strand
CGAAGACCATTGCCCATCATTGTCACCAGAGGCGAGTTGGCATCATCGGGCTGCTCTGGTGTATTCAGCAGGTAGCGACAAAGCTCGCCGATATAGATAAAACAAGTCGCTCCATTCTCACGCACTTCTCTGAGAAAATTACTTCCTGAAAATTTCCGCCGTATAAACAGCGTTGCGCCTGTGGTGAAGGCAGCGATAACGCCAAGAAACAGTCCAGTGCCATGGTAAATGGGTAGACACAAATAGATGCAATCATCGACTGTACAGCGCAGGCCAACTTTGTATGACGCTGCTGAGCTCGCCAGGAGCCTGCGATTGGATACGATCGCTGCCTTTGGTAGCCCTGTAGTGCCAGAGGTAAATATATAGAGTGCTGTATCGCCTAAGGTTACTTTCCCCGTTTCTGGGGGGTTCTGGTAATCTTCGTCGGCGGATTCTTCTCCCAGATCGATGGCCCATGCGGGACAAGTGCGCTCTTTTGTATCTGGAATGAACAGGAACTTCTCGACGCTAGCCAGGCCTTCATCTTCCTTTATCTGTTCAATTGCTTGCAGCCTTTCCTCGCCAAACAAGCACATACGCGAGTCGGTGATCTTTATGCAGTGGACCAGCGGAGCGCCGGTGAGGTTCGTATTGATCAAGGCGGCGGTTACACCCAGCTTGCTCAATGCGATAATCGTAGTCAAATACTCTATGCGGTTCTCCATTAAGACGCTAACGGTATCGCCGTGTTTTAGTCCCATACCGCGCAGTGCTCCAACATAGCGATTGGCGTACTCGTTGAGTTCGCGCCAGCTCAATTTCTTACCTTCAAAAATGACTGCTGCTTCATCGGGATATTTAAAGGCAGTGGCCTCGACACGAGCGCCAGGGGAGTCGACCACTGATGGTGGACGCGGCTTAATTTCTTTTGCCAGACTCAGAAGGGTTGGAACCTGCGCCAGGGCAGAGGTGATATCGCTCAAGCTCATAAGTGATTTCCAAGAGGTGTTATTGTCAGGAGAAGATAGCCGTTAAGTTCAAGGTCGGCAAGGCTGTATAAAGAACCACAGTTTAGGCGTCCTTCGCAACAAAGATGCGTTTTGGCCGGATCGATATATGTGTCGAGACAGCAAAAGTAGGCGATAACAAGCAGTCTCGCACCAGTTTGGGCTGTCAAGGTCACGTACCCCTGGGCGGCTAGTTCGATATGAGTGTATTCGAACAGACCGCTGAATTCAGTTTTCAAGTGGCCGCAGTACGAGCCCTGTCGGTTTAGACTACAGATTTTTGCTCACAGGCTAAATACACCAAATAAGGCTGCGTGATCCGAGAGGTCGCGCCATTCGCCTGTGAACATCCTCTTGCATGATATCGGTTTCAATCCGCGATAATAAATCCTGTCAACCGATAGCATAGGAGCCCATACCGGGAATGTGCGCGCATGACGTCCTTGCATATTGACGAAGAGTTCTTCCAAGCCCAGATCTTGATGTAAATGGTCTTCCGCTTTACGTCGCCAATCATTAAAGTCGCCAGCAATAATCATAGGTTCATCCTTTGGAACATGCTGGTCTATACGACGGGTCAGAGCCTGAAATTGCTCGCGACGTTCCTGTTCCAGTAAGCCAAGGTGAACGCACAAGGTGTGCAGTCTAAGAGAACGGCCTGGGATTTCTATGACGCCATGTAAAATGCTGCGGCTTGATCGACGGAAAATGGAAACATCGATATTTTCCCAGCTCAGGAACGGGTACATGCTCAAAATAGCGTTTCCGTGGTCACCTTTGCGGTAGATCGAATTGCGTCCATAGGCATAGTGAGGCCAGCTTTTGTCGGCGAGATACTCAAAGTGAGGCTGATCGGGATAAGAAAAACGCCGTCGCTTGGCATCGCTTTCGATAGCGGTGCCGTGAATCTCTTGTAAAAACACCACGTCGGCGCCGGACTCTGCAATGCGTTTACGCATTGAATCAAGTACGAAGCGGCGGTTACCAGAGCTGTAACCCTTATGAATGTTGTAGGTCAGAACGTGGATCTTATCGCTCACCTTCTTCCCCTGCTCGAGTACCTTTTGGTGCTTGTTTATCCGTTAGTCGGTGCTGTGTAAACGCCCTGATCGACCATTGCATGACATAATCAAAGCCGCTGGCTCCGGCGAAAAACAGTACCGCCGCTGAACCTGCCATGATGGCTGTTTCGGGGATCCACACCCAGACTTGAGCTGCGATTACCATTACGCAAAACACAATCTGAACGACCATGTTTACCTTGCTTAGCGGGGTGGCTGAGAACTCGATTTCACCTATAAACCGGTGGTAAGCAGCAGCGCCAGCCACAATGATCGCATCTCTTAGCATCACGACAATCGCCAAATACCAGGGAATCAAGCCGGTGCTGGCGCAGCTGACAAAGGTCACGGTGATGAGGGTTTTGTCCGCGATAGGATCCAGCACCGCTCCTAGCCTGGAAAATGCGTGGAGACGACGGGCGAAAAAGCCGTCCATTGCATCGGTCGCACCGGCCAAAAGCCCGATTGCCAAGGCCCATTCGTACTCGTGCTGCCACACTAGGTAGCCCAGAGGCGCGGCCAATAGAAGACGCGACATGGTGAGAAAATTGGGTAAATACTGCAACATGAAAAAGGGTATGGTTAACGTGATCAGCGCCTGTTAGCTGATCCTCCAGTAGCCGGAAACGGCACTATATCACAGGGCCTTGACGATGAATTGGCGACTCCCGATGGATAAAATTCAGCGTCAGATAGAGGAAGGGCGGGTTAACCAACAAAAAAGCGCCCGGCACAGCCGGGCGCAGGTTGACCTGACGGGGGGTTGTCAGGTTTCGGAGACTTAGCGGATAAATTCCGCGCGTGTTGCTGGATTGTTCTTGAATGCACCACCCAGTGCGGTGGTGCGCGTTGACGAGTTGCTGTCCATTACGCCGCGTGCTTTGACGCAATAGTGTACCGCGTCGATGGTGACGGCGACATCATCAGTATCCAGCAGGGTTTGTAGCGCGACCAGGATTTGCTGTGTTAGGCGCTCCTGAACTTGTGGTCTCTGCGCGAAAAACCGTACGATCCTGTTAATCTTCGATAAACCTATGATGGTTCCCGCCGGTATGTAGGCTACCCGTGCGTGGCCGTCGATCGTGACAAAATGATGTTCGCAAGTGCTGACGAGGTCGATCTTATCTACCTGAACCATCTCCTCAACCTGCAT
>JBCDFM010000393.1:0-3222 GCA_039178015.1 Pseudomonadota bacterium | reverse complement strand
TGCATGCATGCTATCGAATCCTTGCCCATGGCAGCACGCAGACGCGTGAGTAACGGCCTGTCAGCGTACTGCGCGCAGACTATTCAGGCTAGGACTCTAAAAGAGGGCACAAAAAGGTATGTAATATGCCACATGAAAATCTGCAGTATTTTTGCTTTGCTTGGTGTCCCATCGGTACCAGCGACAGTCCACAGCGTATAGACTCTCCCAATGTTTAAGAAGCTTTTAACCGTGTTTGCTCTCATCATGATGACTGCTTTTCTCAACGCGTGCTCTAATCCTGGCTTTAGCGTTGTCAACGCGCCCAGCCATCTATCCGGCGACGTTCGCGAGATTCGCGACCTTTCCTACGGCGATCGTGACGATCAGAAGCTGGATCTGTATCTGCCGCCAGAAACCGTTGAGGATAGAGGTCAGTTGGTGATTTTTATCTACGGCGGAAGCTGGAGCCGGGGCGAAAGAGCGAATTACTACTTCGTTGCTGAAACGCTCACCGCTCAAGGCTATGCGGTGGCCATACCCGATTACATCAAATATCCCGAGGGCGTTTTTCCCGCTTTTATTAACGATACTGCCGACAGCCTCGCCTGGCTTGCCGACAATATTGGTGATTACGCCGATATCGATGAGTTTATCTTGATGGGTCATTCGGCGGGCGCGCACATCGCTGCCTTACTGGTCAGCGATAATCACTACCTCGAAGATCGCAATGTTGATCGCTCGATGATAAAAGCCTTTGTCGGGCTTTCCGGCCCTTACAACTACACCCCGGACACCGATAAGTTCCGCCGTATCTTCGGCAACCTTGACGATTTTTCGCCCACGCGTCCTTACGTTTTCGCTAGCGGTGATGAGCCGCCCATGCTATTGGTGCATGGAGATAATGACACGGTGGTTGTACCACGGCACTCTGAAAAATTGGCCGATAAGGTGAATGCGCAGGGAGGGGATGCAACCGTCAAGCTGTACTCGGTGGGACACATATCACCGGTTCTCAGCCTCTCGAGGCTGCCCTTTCAGAATGCGCAGATCCGTACGGACGTGCTGGAATTTCTGGATGAAAAAGTGCCAGTCACAAAAACCAGCGCAGAGAGCGCCGCGGTCACAGCCGATTAGGTTTGTCGACGCGCCGGCGTTTGATGTTTAAGCGCTTTCGCCAAAATCGCGGCCGTACAGCACAATCAGGGGCGCAGGTGAGGCCGCAGAAATAACCAGCAGGCGACCGCCAGCAACAGGGCAAAAATCCCGTACACGGTAAATGCGGCACTTGGAGTGACTTCGAGTGACCGTGGCGTAATTTCTGCGTTCATGATGGTTAGCAGTGACCACAGTATATTAAACACGGCCATCCCCTTGGCGCGGGCGTGGTCGCTCAACAAGCGCGGGAGGATTTGGAAAATAGTCGTTCGAATACCGAAGCTGAATGCCAGTTGGAATACCACAAACAGAATCACCACAGGGGTACCTCTAACCAGAGCGAGGCACAGTAAACTCAAGCTCGAGAACAGCAGGCCCGCCACCAGTACTTCAGCTGTATAACCCCTCGCAATGGGGATTAATGCAGTCAGGCTGATGAGACAGCCGATCACGGCCAAAGCTTCAAGCAGCGCTAGCGAGCTTTGGGTCTCCAAGCCACCTAGCTGCGTCAGTATGATGGGGCCAAAAGTGATGAGGCTCATGCCCGCCATGCTGCCCGCGAGCACCACCAGCAGGCCTAACTTCAGCGCTAAACGATTGCGCGGATCGATAAAAAGCTGCTTGAGTGACGCAGCGGCTGGCTGAGAAGGGGGACTGTTTTCCTCTCCCTCAAGACCATACCAGCGTGCAGCGCGCTTGGCAGCTGCTGTCTCTCCACGCAAGACCAAAAAGCTCGGCGATTCTGGCATGAAACTCAAGCCAATCAGTTGCATTAACGCGGGCACGGATGCCAACGCGACTGCCATGCGCCAGCCTTCTCCTTCAATCAGGATCAGGCTCATCTCGTATTCCAGGATGTAGCCCAGGCTGACGCCAATCATGAGAAAAGACAGCAGCAGTGATCGATGCCCTTTTTTTGCAATCTCTGAAACAAAAACCAGTCCCAGGGTAAAGGTGATGCCACCCGCCAGGCCACTGAAGGCGCGTTCAAGCAGTGTCATGCCGTAGTTTCCATCCAGCAGTAACAGCAGTGGGCTTAACGTCAGGATGGCTGCACTGTAGCGCAGCATGCGTCTGCGTCCATAGCGATCAGCCATGGGTGCAAGCAGGGTGCCGATAATTTCAAACGTGAAAAAAACAGCGAATTGATTACCCAGATCGCCGGCGCTTAACTCGAGGCTATCCGTCATTTGCAGCAGTACGCCGGTGTAGACGCCGGCGTGGTAGCCGTAGATGGTGCCGCTAGCCAACGACCCAAAGATGAGGGTCATAAAAAAGGGCAATCGCCTATCGTCGATCACAAACCTCCAGATGCAAACATTGGTTCGGAAGCCGGCGCTTGCGTGCCGCTTGGTTGCTGCCAGAACCTTGATGCTGGCCAGCGACCTTCTTGCCGATAATATGCGATTCGCTCACGCAAATGATGGGTCCGAAGGCAGCATATTAGCTCTGATCAGTTAGAGCGCAATCGTCTGGCCGGCACTGGCTGCGGCCTTGTTGGCAATAAGCGGGCCGCCAGCGGCGCCTGCTATGGAACCCATAAATTCACGAAGCGACTGTCCCATGGCTGCTATTACCTACAATGATGGCTGGTATTGAATAGCGGCTAGCGTATTCCCTGTTAATTCACGTTTATTGGCCTCAGGTAACCTACGCAGCGCTAGTTGCGAGCGTTGCGATGTGTCGTTTGCCGGCGACTGATACGATCGGCGTTTCTTTCGATGCGCAGTGTCAACTCCTTCACTTCGCCACGGAGATGGTTTTGCAGAATAATGAATGCAGAATCGGCGAGCACGCGCTCTAATACCAAATCGGAAAAAGCCTCGCGCCGTAAACGTTCCAGCGACGCTCGACGAGAATTGAGTTGCGGAACTGTGAGCGTATTGATGTTGGAAGATAAACGATCCACCTGCACCAGGTAGGAGTCGACACGATTTTTCAGCGTTCTGCGGATGTATTGTCTGCCCGCGATAAACAGCGAATAGATGCCAGCAAGCACGGTCAGCAACAGGCTAATGGCATCTGCATTGCGCACGAAAAAGGCCGGTTGCTCCCGGGTATAGTACCTGACTGCCCCTTCGTGAT
>JBCDFM010000392.1:0-3233 GCA_039178015.1 Pseudomonadota bacterium | reverse complement strand
TCTTCTGAGACCTTCTTCGAAAAATGACTGAGGCTGTGGGCTACGCTGGCGTGGAAACCGGGATGGAATTCCCTGGTAGAGGCGAAACCGCCGGGCTGCTCCGCCGCCTCCAGGACGAGTACCCGTTGGCCGGCTTTTGCCAAGTAACTGGCGCACACGAGGCCGTTGTGGCCTGCACCAACAATAACAGTGTCGTAACGAGCCAAACCGACTCCAGAGAATAGACGGATGAGTGAGCCGCAGAGGGTAGCCCGGCACTAATGGGGTGCACTACCGCGCCTATACGACAGGAGTGTGCTCGCTTGGAACAACGTCCACTGTGCAATCGTAGTAGCACGCACCACTGCCAAGATCAGATCTGTGACCCGGTATCAAAGCGTTAACAGTCTGGTTGGTCTCGCTATTTTTGAGCCACGCACCTTTGGGCACAAAGACCACATTGGAGCGCATACGGTCTGACAGCATGAGGGTTAGCTCGACTTCACCCTGATCGTTTAAGAGGCAGACGCGCTGACCATCTCTCAACCCCAGCTCCGCCGCATCAAGCGGAGACATCTCACAGACTACATCTCGGTCGTGGCTGTCTATACCACCCAGCGTGGAATTAATGCGTCGCTCTGATGCCGGGCTTACAAGAGTAAAACGTCGCTGTGCCTGCAGTTCTGCGTATTGCGGTGTGGCGGGGTCACCCGCTTGCGCAAGCGTCGCACTGCACAGTTCGATTTTACCACTGGGTGTATCGGGTCGAATTCCGCGTAGCAGCGTCGGCGGCGCAGGATTAGTCATATCCACCGCTTCACCTGCGACGAGCTCGCTGGGTTTGCGTCCTTCAAGAGCGCTCTCACCGGGGTCAATGGCTTGATCCATTAATTGCAAATCCGAATCGGCGAAACAGCTTTCTGAAAAACCAAAACGCTGAGCTAACCGCCGAAATAACTCTGTGTTTGGCAGCGCGTCCCCTACCGAGTCAATCACAGCTTCCGAGCGTTGCAGGAAGGCGTGGCCATAAGCCTTATACAAATCGCCGTATTCGAGATGGGAAGCCGCCGGCAACACCAGATCGGCGCAGCGCATTGAATCCGTCATACTGATATCGTGCCCAACCACAAAAACCTCTTCGCTTTGCAAGGCCGCCCGCATTGCACTCTGTTGCGGGTGAACTGCGACAGGGTTGTGGTTGTAGATAAACAGCGCTTTAAGCGGGATCTGCTCGCCAGGGTCCAGCACCAGGTCCGGAATATCGAGGACATTCAACTCGCGCGTGGCTGCGGGAACCAAATCAGGCCGGGAAAGCGCATCGCGCTGGATCGGAAAAAAGCTGGACACATCGCAAACACCGGCCCCCAGTGGACCAATATTTCCTGTAAGTGCGGGTAAAGACAGTATCGCTCGGATGCTTGAACCGCCGTTGCGGTTGCGCTCGGGAGCAACACCCAAAGAAATTGCTGCCGGCGCAAGGTCGCACCACCAGCGAGCAAACTGAGCAATATCGTCGGCCTCAACGCCGCACAGCTTGGCCGAGCGATCCAGGGTGTATTCGTCAGCCGCTGCCAGAAACTCATCAACGCCATGCACGTTTTGCTCGATGAAGCTGTTATCCAGGCCGCCGCGCCGGGAAACTTCTCTAGCTACCGCGTAAGCCAGTGCCACGTCAGACCCCGGTAGCACTGGCAAGTGTAGATCCGCATCATCTGCGATTCGCGTACGCTTGGGATCCACAACGACAAGCTTAGCGCCGCGGCGACGGGCATCGCGAATAAGGGTGGTCAGATGTAAATGACAGGCGGTGATGTTATTACCCCACACCACGATCAGTTTCGAATGCGCCATCTCAGTGTAGGGAATGCCGCCTGTATCGCCGTAAACGCTTGCCCAGGCTGCGCTCGATGTACCTGCGCATAGCGGGGTCGAGTCAACCTGGCTAGAACCTAAACGATTGAAAAATCGAGCATCCATGGAACCGTTAGCCAGCAAACCCATTGGACCGCCATAGGTCAGTGGGGCAATCGCTTGCGCCCCGAAGCATTCAATAACTGCCTGAAAACGCTGGTGAATGAGATCCAGTGCGGTATCCCAAGCAATAGGGCGGTAGCGTCCAGCACCTTTCGGGCCATCGTTTAGCAAAGGCGTTGTCAGCCGGTCAGGGCCGTGAACCTGATGCGGCAGTCCCTGCGCGACCTTCGCGCATATTTTGCCCCGGGTGAACGGATTGCCGCGGCTCCCGCGCACCTTCTGCACGCGCCCTTGGCCCACATCGATCGTGAGACTACAGGTATCGGCACAGTCCAGGGGACACACGCTGGGGAAGCTGCCTGTATTCTTCATTAAAGACTCTTCCGGTGTGCTGGTCATGGTCGCGGCTCGCAGGCGGTTAGCGGGTGAATACCACGGTCTTATTTCCGCGTACAATGACGCGGTCTTCAAGATGATAGCGCAAACCACGGGACAACACGGATTGTTCCACGTCTCTACCAAGACGCACCAGATCATCCTTAGTGCACGAATGACTTACGCGCACCACATCCTGTTCGATAATAGGCCCTTCATCCAAATCTTCGGTTACGTAGTGACAGGTGGCACCGATTAACTTCACGCCGCGCTCGTAGGCTTTTTGATAGGGGTTAGCCCCGATAAATGAGGGTAAGAAGCTATGGTGAATGTTGATCAGACGACCCGCATATTGTTCGCAGAGATTAGGCGGCATGATCTGCATATAGCGAGCCAGTACGATCGATTCGGCCCGGTGGCGCTCTAAAATGTCGGCTGCCTGCTGGAACGCTGCTGCCTTCTCCTGTTTAGGGACCGGCACATAGTGAAACGGTATGCCATGCCATTCCACCATGTTGCGCAGATTTTCGTGGTTGGAGATTACGCAGGGGATGTCGCATACTAAATCGCCGCTCTGCCAACGATGCAAAATGTCCGCCAGGCAGTGCGACGCATGACTTGCCATGATAACCACTCGCTGCTTTTCGCTGTTGTCCCGCAGATACCATTCCATTTGATATTCTTGAGCAAGCTCGGCAAAAGCTTCGCGTAGACTGTCGATGCCCTCGCTAATGTCACTGGCATCGATAACGTTGCGCATGAAGAACCAGCTTTGCTGCAGGTCTGTATGGTTGCTTGATTCCATCAAGCTACCGCCGCGATCGGCAACAAAGGCGGAGACAGCAGCCACCAGGCCGACACGGTCCGGGCTAGACACAACCAGGGTATAGCTAGGTGCTTGTTCG
>JBCDFM010000391.1:0-3246 GCA_039178015.1 Pseudomonadota bacterium | reverse complement strand
GTGAATTTTAATAAATATTAACCATAATTTTAAGCTCAGAGGGTAATTTATTATGGCTAAATACATATTGTAATATGCAAATCGTTTTTTTCCGCTATTGAATTTTTCCCAGATATCACTCGTTAAAGGGCCAATGGCCGTATTAGCCGGGGATCTAGTTATTTTAGATATCTCATATTTGGGTAGCAAAGGTGATTTCCCCGCTTGGAGTAAGTCAATACCTTCAAGTTTTCGTTGCCTAGCAAAAAGCTTTGCCTGCTGATCATAAAAGTTTATTATATGTTTTGGTGTACTATGAACAATTGAGTCCTGATGTAGTCGGTAAAAGTAACTTGACTTTGGTACGTGCCAGATATGCCCATGCTCGGCTAAACGAAGTTGCAAATCAATATCTTCAGCCGTACGAAACCATTCGCGAGCCCCGCCTGTTTGGCGAAGCGCATGGGTTCTAATGAGCCAAGCGCAGAAGTGCGTAACTGGCTGACCATTTAACAAAACATCGGTGACATCGCGGGGCTCCCCTCTACAGGCCAAATCCGCTGCAATTCGTCCGTTTGGAAAGACATGTGTGAAGCCGCCAGATACAGCTATGGCATCAGGATGATCATTCAACCAGGCTCGCTGCCATCTTAATCGATCACCAGGAAACCAGTCATCCGCGTCGCAACGTGCGATGAAAGGCAATGTCACAGCAGCAAAACCAACGTTGAGCGCTCCTGAAATGCCCGTCGCGGGTCCATCTAAGACTTTGATGCGCGGGTCGCCAGACACTTTTGCAGCTGCTGCTGTTCCATCCGTTGAACCATCATCCACGACGATCACTTCGCCCACTTCCGGCGCATTAATTACTGACTGTACCGCATCACCAACTGTATCGGCGGCGTTTCTTGCAGGTATGACGATGGCCACGTCACTCATCGGAAGCTCGCGAACTTGCCGGAGGCCGTTTCATCGCCCCAGCAATCAACAGCTTCCAGGCGCCCTTTGAAAACGGCGCAAGTGCAACCGAGCATAGTGCATAGTGACGCCACGTAGCACGATGACCGTGTTGCCATGCCTGCCACCCGTAGCTGCGACAGAAAGTGCGGCGCGAATCGAGCGAACCGTCCATGCGCCATTCGCCGTAGTCAAATCTGGTGTCGGTCAGCCCTCGTCGCGCCCAGGCAGCCTCGCAAGAAAGTCGGCGCATTTCACGCTGTTTGTGCTGTTTAGACCCACTAATGCTCTGATCGTGGATACGATATTTGAGGACGATATCTGGCAGGTTTGCGAGGCGACCGATCTCAGCCATCCGAAACCAGAGATCGAGGTCTTCGGCAGCGATCATATCAGTTAGGTGTCCATCACACTTCAGCACAACCTCTCGGCGGATCATGACGGTCGGTTGCAAGACAGACACAGTCCCTCGAAGATTTTGAGTGTCGATCTTTTCATGCTCTGTCGGAATCTGAGTGCTGCCAATGGGCCTAGCATCTGCATCCATCGTTGCAATACACCCGCCTATCAACACGTAACGCGAATTCTGATCAAGAAAGGAAACCTGCTTCGCAAACCAGTCAGGCAAGCAGATGTCGTTGGCGTCCATCCGGGCAATAAGTTCACCCCGCGCACTTTGGATTAGACTGTTCGAGGCAGCTGCTACCCAGCATTTTGCGCTCTTGAGATAGTGATCCTGGCATCCGCATTAGCATCCAAGTGGTTCCGCTGCGCGGCGCATCAACAAGGAAACACAGATCTTTCGATGGCTTGATCATCCTCTTTGGCCTCTAGCGCAGGATCAACTCCCGATGGCATAGGGTAAAGTCACTACATAAGCCACACCAAGCAATACAAGGGCGATAGAATCGATCGGTAAACTTGCCATACCACGGCGATGCGCGAATGTTGCCGAGACCAAAAATACAAGCGCTGTCGCTGCACCAAGTGCAGCTAGCATGCCGACAACGCCAGCAAAATGAAAGCCCACAAAGACTGCGATAATCCTCAACCCAGCAGCCAGTCCCATTACAATCGCATGTAGACGGCTTTCCCCAGCAGCGAGCAGCGCGCTCTGATACGGCATCGATAGAGTGCCCATTGCACCGTTTAAAGCCAAAATCGAGAGGAATACGCCCGCCTGCGCATACCGATGATCGTACATCAAATCTATCAGATCCTGAGCGACGACAGATAGCAGGATGAATATCGGCAGACATCCTGTAATGAGCATTAGCTGGATCTGGCGCAAGACGCGTGGAGCGTCCTGAGGGCGATCTCGTATCACTTCCGATAACGCAGGGAAAGCCACATTGCCGAGCACCTTCTTCATCAAGTCTCCGAGGGCCCAACCAAGGGTGTGAGCGATGGCAATCATGCCCAGC
This sequence comes from Pseudomonadota bacterium, assembly GCA_039178015.1. Classification (GTDB taxonomy): domain Bacteria; phylum Pseudomonadota; class Gammaproteobacteria; order Pseudomonadales; family Halieaceae; genus JARRPM01. Next base: position 886 of record JBCDFM010000391.1, on the reverse strand, counting down.
ACGTCGACCGGCACTAGAATCCCAAAAACCGCTTGGATACCCTCGCCCCCTAAGAATGTGAGAAAAGTACCCAGCAAAATCCAACGGCCAAACACTACGATCTCGGACAGCGCCTTACGTTCGAAACCGAAACTATGTGCAAACGGGTCAAGCATTTTATAGGTCAGAAACAATCGTAAAACGCTGCCAATCAACGCGCCGATCACCAGTGCCCAGACTGACTCCAGCGCCCACGCACTACCGATCGTTAACAGTGTGGTGACGATCTGCGTAATCAGATCGATTTTCGTAAGCTTGCGGAGAGCCATGGCTCGCCTAGCCAAAGGCTCAGCGATGGATGTGAAACCCTTAATCAGTGCTGTGAGTGACAGCAGACAGATCATCGGGAAAAGCAGTAGCTGACCATAAAACTGTGCAACCGGCCAAGCGAGGCTACAGGCAATTATGGTGATCAGCACCCCTCGAATGGCCTGAATTGTCCAGGCTGTACGAAGAAAAACAGCATCTTCGCCTCGTGAACTGCGTATGATCGATGGCGTTGTGCCGATATCGCTCATTAAACCTATTGCCAACATGAATACGGTCGCAAGACTCATCAAACCGAAAGCTTCTGGGTCCAATAAACGTGTCAGGAAAAGGGTGGAGACCAGCCGAAGGCTGTACTGTGCACCAGCACCAAAGAAGGTCCATATCGAACTGCGTAACGCTCGTCTTTTTAGCGACTTACCGCTTACGAAAGCTCGAAAATCACTCAATCTAGATGCCAACATACACTTCGACCTTAGAGCATCGTATGCGCCATACACCTGAAGCATTCCCCACTTTGCCTGATACCCTATGCAGCCTCGATTGACAGGGTTATTTCACAGGCAGATTTCTATGGAAT
>JBCDFM010000390.1:0-3247 GCA_039178015.1 Pseudomonadota bacterium | reverse complement strand
TCTGATCGGAGATAGTCAATGCAAGCCGGTGCTAGCTGTAGATACTCCAGCTCCAGCAAAAGCCGCTGTGAGGCACTGGCTAGGCGACCGAGGCTGCTATTGCGTTTGCCAATGGTGATCTGCAGTTGACAACCGGTTAGGGATAGAAAATCAAGAACGTCGATGTCGCTCCCTTTAATATCGATCGTAAGTTCGCGTGCGGGCGGCAGCGCGGTAACTTTTACGGGTGCAGCCTTCACAACGTCTACTGACAGCGTTCGCGACAAGCGCTCGTGATATTCGCTAAATGCGTCGTCAAAGCCGCGCTCCGCGCAAGCTGTCAATGCTGCGGTTAGAAACAGTCCCAGCCAGTGATAGGACCTCTTTGTGCACCGTAAGCCCATTGGGCTCAAGGTGGAACCTTCGGTAGATGTTTGCATGGTGTAGTTATAACGCAGCAGGAAAGTTGTCAGTTCATTATCTTTGCAGTCGTTTAGCCCGATGATTTATCTGACGATCATAGATATGAAGATTGACAAAGCGACTTCGAAAAAAAGCATTGCCAGGCGAGGGCTAGCCGCATACGAAGGTGCACAACTGCAAAGACGGTGTAAAGAATGTTCAGTACCACAGCCTGAGGGTGGGCAAGTTTGGTGTTGACTTCAATCTGGCAAGACTACCGGATACGTGCATGTCCGCATGGCAGCTTGTCTACAAGGTTGATCGCGGCCATCGAGCTATCTACTTGTGAGCGAGGCCTGATCTTTTTTGCTCGCATCTCCTGTAGCTGGTCAAAGGCTGAGTTCAGCCTTCGCGCTCTCGTACCAGGTGCGCAGATGCGTGCACTCCTCGGGTATCTGCACTTTCACCCAAGCCATGAAGTCCACGGATACCAGTAAATCGATATCGGCGAAGGAGAACTTATCGCCAGCGAGCCATGGACGATCTTTCAGTATGCTATTCAGCTTGGGCAACTGAAAGCCAAGCTGTTTCGCTCCGCGCTCCGCAAGCTCTGGTATCTGTGGCAAGTTTAGCGGGCCAGGAAGGGCGCGATTAACCATTGCCTTTGAGCGGTTGCGCAGCATGCTGGCAATGGCGGCAAACACATTTGTGTGCAGGTAGTGATCCCAACTGATAACCTGAGCTTTTTCCTTCGCGGTGGAACCTAGCAGCGGTTTATCACTGTGCAGTGCTTCGAGATAGATGCAGATACCAATCACCTCGGCGAGCAGCGTGCCGTCATCGAGTATCAAGGCGGGCACAGAGCACTCAGGATTGATCGCACGGTACGCATCTCCTAATTGTTCTCCTGCGCCAAGGTCTATTTGCTGGGTGTCTAGTTCAATACCTTTGTACTGCAGGAATAGCGTGAGCCTTTTTGGGTTGGGTGCTGGATCGTACGTATAGAGCTTCATGCGCGACGGCCTGTTGGCTTGTTGTATTGCTAGATGGTAGGGCGATTTGAGCTTTAGCGCCAGTTGCTGAGGGCATCGAATAAGTTCCAATCCGCGAGTTTTCGAGAGCCCGGGAACTGGCTATAATGCGCGCCTGCAAAATAGAGGACCATAGGGTGATAATGCGAATCGTTATCGGATTACTGTTTGCCAGCGTGTGCATCGGCGCAATGGCTTTGGAGCTGACCGACGCACAGCGGGCAGCGATAGAGGAGCGTATCGCCCCCATAGGTAAGGTTTGCCTGGTAGGAGATACCGACTGTGGCGGCGGCGGAGCCATGGCCGTTGCAGCTGGGCCTCGTTCAGGTCAAGAGGTCTACGATGCCGCTTGCATGGCCTGTCACACCTCTGGCGTCGCGGGCGCGCCTATGCTCGGGGATGTCGACGCCTGGGCACCGCGCATAGCAGAAGGGATAGCAGCGTTGCATGATGCCGGGGTGAATGGCGTACCTGGCACGGGCATGATCGCCAAGGGCGGTTGCATGGACTGTTCTGATGAAGAAGTGATTGCTGCAGTCGACTACATGATAGAAAGCAGCCAGTAGTTCAGCTGTTTCCACCTTCGCTGGTGAGAACGCGCCTAACTTTACCCTAAAGAACCGGGCAGTAACACAAGGTATGGACGGTGGTGTGTTGCCGGTTCATCAAATCATGGCGGCACTTAATATCCCGGCGGGGGCATAAACCCGCGATGGTGCTGTTCCAACATTCTGGCGACCGCTAGCGCCGTTTTATATTCAAGATAGTCCGCGACAACCTGCACGCCAATCGGCAGCCCTTCACTGCTGTTTGCGATAGGTACCGCCGTTGCGGGCAGGAATGCGTTAAGCGTCAGTCCAGCCCACGCCAGCACCTCGAAGTAGGGGCGGGACTCACCGTTGACCTGAAGCGTGCGTTTCGCCATGTCGGGTTCATGATCATGCGGGAAGGCGGTAACGTTAGTACAAGGGCACAGCAGAACGTCAAAATCCTTGAAAAAACGACTCCAGGCCTGCCTGATGTGCTCACGTTTTTCACCTTCACGAAGCCAATCGCCGTGGCTGCTGGCAATGCCTCTGGCCTGCAATACAGGGATGCTGACATCTTCTGGATCGGCGTTTTGAGCTATGTCTCGCATTAATTCGTAGACTTCTTTTGGCATGCCGCCGCCCAGTACCGCCATCAGTAGATGAATATAGTTCTGAGCATTGTGTTCAGTGTCGATATCAGGTCGCGCGCTGCGATCAACCTGTGCCCCCTCTGCCTCCAGAGCATTTGCGGCGGCGTGGATCGCCGTCTGTATGTCGCTGTCAACCGGGCCCGTAGGGTCATCTGCCCACACTGCAACACGCAGCTTCCCAGGGTCTGTAGTCCTCGGGGGCGGTAGATTGATGCGGTAGGCCTTGGCATCTTCTTCGTTGGGACCAACGAGTATATCCAGCGCCTGCTCGAGATCGCTGACGCTGATACCCATAGGGCCTACGACGGATAAATCCGACTCAGAGAGAATGGTCTCCCCGGGAGGTAAATGCCCGCGCTGCGAGACAATGCCGTAGCTAGGCTTGTGTCCGAAGACGCCGTTGAAGTGACTGGGTGTGCGAATCGAGCCGCCTATGTCACTGCCCAACTCCAAGGGGGTAAGCCCGGCCGCCAGCGCGGCACCCGCGCCACCGGACGAACCACCACAAGTTCTCGCAGTATTCCAGGGGTTGTTGGTAACGCCATAGACCTCATTGAAAGACTGCAAATCGGCGCTCATAAAGGGCACATTGGTTTTGCCGAAAACAATCGCGCCGGCGTCGATGTAGCGCTGCACGGCAACTGCATTTGTGCGT
>JBCDFM010000389.1:0-3326 GCA_039178015.1 Pseudomonadota bacterium | reverse complement strand
TCGATGATCAGATCCCAACCAATGATCCAGGCCACGATTTCACCGAGTGTCGCGTAGGAATAGGTGTAAGCTGATCCGGATATCGGGATCATGGAGGCAAGCTCCGAATAGCAAATCGCGACCATGGCGCAGACCACGGCGGTGATCAGAAACGAGATGGATAGCGCAGGCCCAGCGCCTGGTCTGATGACATCCCCTGCAGTGGCGGTGCCGATGGTGGCAAAAATACCCGCTCCCAGGGTAGCGCCTATGCCAATCATCGTGACTCCCCAGGGACCCAGTGCGCGGACCATTTTATGGTCGCGCGACTGCGTCTCAGAGATCATCGAATCTAAGTTTTTGGTATCGAATAAAAAATTCTTTGTTTTCAAGAAGAGTGCTGCACAATACTACTGAGCTGAAACATCAGTGTAATGAGTATAAAGATCTAGATGCAAGACAAGGTTTTATTGTTTGAGGTAGCGGGAGGACGCGATAAGAACGCCTCGGGCAATAGAGCAGATTCAATGCCTCTTCTTGGTGCATTCGACTCCCACGGGGTAGCCGGTGAGATAGTCCAGTATTCACCGGATAAGGAACAGGCATTGCTGCGGCGGTATCTGGGTAAAACGAGTATTGTCCTGAGCCGCATCAATCCGGGTGATCTTGTGGAGATCGATAGCTATTGGAAGTTTCTAAATCAACTGGAACAGGGTGGAGCTATTGTAGAGACGCGTCCCGAAGTGATGCGCATACTGTCTTTCAAAGATCTCATTTATAAACTGCGCGATTCGCCTTATTCGTCAGCAGCAACAGACTTTTATCCGTCTCTGGAGGCGATGCGCAATCGTCTGCCCCTATCGTTAATGACTGGCCCCAGGGTACTGAAAAGAAACTTCACCTCTACAGGAGTTGGGGTTTGGAAGTTGGAACTGCTTAAAGGTGAGCGAATTGCCTGTACTGAAGCCGCGGATAACACTGCGCAGACATTTGACGATTTTGCGGCCCTGTTTAAGTTTCTGCAGCCAAACTTTTTTGGCGGGATAGTAGACAAAAGCTCCTACTTCGCAGGCCGAGAGGGTTTACTCGATGTGCCTTTTTTGCCGGGTATTCGCGAAGGTGAGGTGAGAGTGTTTTTTGTCCATGAAGACCCGGTCTACGTGTTACACAAAAAGCCACAAGAGGATAGTTTCTCAGCAGCGTTGTTCAGCGGTGCACATTACACCGCTGACGAGAGGTTAAGCCGCTGGCAGCCCGTGATTGATTTTAGCCTCTGGGGCCTGCGCCGCATCAAAGAGGAGCTTCATGGCCTGGACCTGCCGGTCATATGGAGCATGGATTCCATTCCTGCGGGACGTGACCAGTACGTCTTGAGTGATATCAACGCCGCAGCCGTCGGCTTTAGCTCACCTAGCATTGTTGATTCGATTAGCAATAGGATAGCGCAAGCGCTTTACAGAAAGCTGCTTAGGAGCAGAAAGACAGGCGCCACTGCTCAGAGCTGAGCTTGAATCTATCAGAACACGATACGTTTACCAACGAATAAAGCTCCGCATCAAAAAGGTAGAAGACGCTACCGCTGATTAAATTAACGTAGAGTTGCTTCGGGTCTGCGCACGGAGTGTTGCATTCAGCGGTCGAAGGCTAACCGAACTGCGGGCGGCTCAATGTCGGCCACCGATTCGCCATCGAATACGCGAGTACCATTCACCCAGGTACCTTTGATTGTCGATGCAAAGCTGTGCCCGCTGAAAGGAGACCAGCCGCATTTGTAGAGAATGTTGCTATCGGTCACTGTAGTGGCAGCATCGGGCGCGATCAAAACAAGGTCGGCGTGGTAGCCCTCACGGAGATAGCCTCGCTGCACAATGCCGTATCGCTTTGCGGGATTGTGCGCGGTTTTCTCTACCACCTGGGTAATGCTGAGACGACCATGGTGAACGTGGTCCATGAGAGTAAGAAGTGCGTGCTGCACCAGCGGGAGTCCGGCTGGCGCGCTTTCATAGGTCTCCTGTTTTTCTTCAAGTGTGTGAGGCGCATGGTCGGTAGCGATAATATCAATTTGGCCCGTGCTAAGCGCATCGATTATTGCGTTACGATCGCTCTGTTGTTTAATGGCGGGATTGCATTTAATGAAGTTACCCAGCCGCGCGTAGTCGTCCTGTGTAAACCACAGGTGATGGACGCAGGCCTCCGCGGTAATGGACTTGCCGTCGACAGGGCCCGATTCAAACAGTTCTAGCTCCTTTGCTGTGGTGATGTGCAAGACATGCAGTTGGCTGCCGTGCCGTTTCGCGAGGCCAACCGCATACGAGGAGGACGCATAGCAGGCCTTCACGTCTCGGACTATGGGATGATCCTCGATGGTGAGTGTCGCTTTAGAGCGCCGAAGATCTGCTGCATTTCGGGCCATCACAGACCCACTTTCGCAATGTGTCGTAATGAGCGTGGGTGATTCACGAAAGATTGCCTCCAGTGCATCGGGCGCTTCCACTAGCAGATCACCGGTTGATGCACCCATGAACACTTTCACTCCACAGTGCCTGGTCGGATCGAGTTTCTTGATCTGCTCGAGGTTGTGTTCGGTGGCGCCCAAGTAGAAGGAATAATTTGCCATGGCATTCTTTGATGCCAACTCGAACTTGTTTTCCAGCGCGGTGATGTCAGTAGTAGCAGGGCTTACATTGGGCATCTCCATGAAGCTGGTGATACCGCCCGCCACTGCGGCGCGTGATTCGCTTGCGATACTACCCTTGTGAGTAAGGCCCGGTTCTCTGAAATGCACCTGGTCATCAATCATCCCTGGAAGCAGATAGCAGCCGTTGGCTTCCACTACCTCCTCGTTGGGGCCGGCGCTAAGGTCAGATGCTATCGCTTCAATGTGCTGGTCTTTGATTCGCAAGTCTGCTTCTATGGCCTCGCCTTCATTGACTAGAAGCGCTTGTTTGATAAGCGTGGCGGACATGCTACTTTTCCCTCGCTATTATTTCGCGGTTAAGGTACGACAGCCTGTTTGTCGGGCTTTTGCACCTGCATTGGCTGGCCGCAAAAAATGTACAGGCGACGGGCCCCTGCTCAATAGGGTTGGTGGTTGTGGATGCACCGCAGCTTACCTGACAGAAAAAATGATACAACATATCATTTATGGCGGAAAGCGCATGACCCTCTACCCTATGCAGATACCCGAAGCTGAGCAGGGAAAAGTGATAGAAAAAAAGCTAGAGGATTAAAGTGGCAAAGTTGTTTGTAGATAACCTGACGGTGATGGACTTTTCCTTCCTGGATCGACAGCGTGGCGTGGTGGGTGAGTCCTGGATCGTCGATATTGAACTGACCGGTGAGCTCGA
>JBCDFM010000388.1:0-3327 GCA_039178015.1 Pseudomonadota bacterium | reverse complement strand
GGTGCGACCGGCGCAGTGCTGACCGGCATCATCATGTTAGCGGAAATGACGCGGGATTATCCAAGCATACTGCCGATGATTATTACCTGCACCACGGCCTACGCGCTGCGCAAGGCCATCATGCACGAAAGCATTTACACCATGAAGCTTCTCGCCCGCAGACATACGGTACCGGAAGGTCTCCACGCGGCGATTCTGACTACAGAACGGATTGAAGACATGATGAGCAAGCAGTTTCGCGTTACGACTCTCGACGCATCGGTACCAAGCGATGTGACCGCCATTATAGCGAACGAGAATGGAACAATAGACACGGTGCTTCGCGCTACCGCGACCACATCCGACACAGGGCTGGAGACTCAGCCTGAAAAGATCAGCTTTGCATCGATCGACTTGAAATCAACGCCACTAAACGCGCTTGCTGTGGTGTGCGAGCAAGGCGCGGATATTGTGCTGGTGACATCCCATCCCGGCAGTAAGCAAGCCGCCGATGTGGTGGGTTTGCTGGAACCGTCCAAGCTGGCTGCCCTAATCAAGTCGGATGAGTTACTGTCTTGATGTGCAAGCACTGCACAAGTGCGATGTAAAATACAGTCTTGCGCAGCGTAGCCACCACAGATCTTAACCAACTTAATGGTTTAGTCCGTCACCTTGGCACTTATCGTGACGGCCAGGGCCAACGGCCTCGAGCCATATCGTTCACTGTGCCGCGCGTTTTCTGAGCTCTCGAAGGCCACCAGCATGGAGGATATGGAAGCGCTGCTGCCCCGCGGGATCGGCTAAATATTGCGCATACAGAAAAAAGCGAAGGAATATTTACACCACCAACTAAGTGCCATAACTGGGCTTGCATATCGAATCTGGGTAACAGTAGGCGGCGTAGTTGTGCATTCCGAGATACAAAGAGATATTCTCCGCCTCTATGTGCCAGCGAGAAGTGTCTCCGTCAACAAAGTTGTGACCGGCTTCGCCGGTTGATTCCTGGGCGAAAAAGATACCCCACATAGCGATATCGTGGCGGATCCGGTTGTTCACAACCACGGTGTCATAAACAGGTTCCGCCTGTTCGGGCGGCAAAGGCCAGGCGCCCACCAGAATCGCCGCGATCGCGTAATCCACAGCGTAGAAATTAGTGTTCATGATCCTATTGCCGTGCGACTTCGACTCGACACTAACGCCTACGTTGCTGTACTCAACCTTTGAATCGGCCAGCACATTTTTTTCTGAATTTTGGGAGATTACCATGCCAGCGACCGACTTCGCGGTGATATCAACAAATCGTATTCTGTTGTCATAGGAGTTTTTGTACAGCCCAATCCCTGTGCCTGTAACAGGCGCTCCCTTGATGGTTATGCCGTAGATACTCCCATGGGAGCTGTTGCTCACACCGATCCCGCCCCCTACGTTGCCATCTATGGTGCTAGGGTAATTATCTTCACGAACGTCGTTGTTGCCACGAATCGTATAGCGATCTGAGTTGCGTACTAAAATCGCCCAACCGTGTTCTTGGAAATCGTCCACACGCAGCGTTTTTCCATTGAGATCAATTGTGACATCGTCCGCCTCAACGGTTAGGGCTGGTGCACTTTCACAGTACAGATCGTCTTCAAACTGTACTGTGGTGAACGGCTGATCTATCACCAGGCCGCAAGACGCGGAAACAGTCAACTCCTGCGGCAGCCCCATGGAGCCGGCGTAATCATCCAGACTTGCATTCGCGGTTGTGGCATACGTGCCGATGGTGAGCGCTAACGCTAGGTCTGCTCCATATCGACGAATAAACCGTCCCGCGATTGGCGCTTTGACCGTCTGACGAAAATCCATGGCATGCATTTTCATTTCAACATTCTCCAACTTAAATTAGGTACCACCGTGTGGCGTGCTGTCGTGGTAATGCTCTTTAAGCCGATGGGAACACGGGTAACGCCTGATAGTCTTTGGGGGCCCCTACATTCGCTTTTCAGCTTGTCCGAACATGAGCCTGCGTTCATAGCGTGGCTATCGGCGCTGTACATAACCATAATTCAGTCTGCACGCGAGCGGCGCGGTCGCTAAATCATGCGCTACGCCGAGACTTGCTAAGCGCAATCTGGCAAGACGGCACAGGATTCCTGTCGTCGAATTGTGCGGTCGCGCACTCATGTCGGTGCGGACAAAAGCCGCAAATAATCTTAATCAACTGCCGCTCACCTTATGCCGCCTTCCGTCAAGGCTTTTGGCGAGACAGTCACAGGATTCGGCCGCGACAAACCCACAATACTATGTATCAGCCGCGTGTACCGGCATGGCCGGCTACGTCACCTCCATGACCAAAAGCGACATCAGACACTCGCCATGCGCTGAAGGACTGGAGGCACGGCCTGAACAGATCAGCTTTGCATCTATCGACTTGCAAGCCACGCCACGCGACGCGCTCGCAGTAGTGTGTGCGAAAGGCGCGGATGTTGCTCTGGTAACATCCCGTCCTGGCAGTAAGCAGGCCCCCGATGTGGTGGACTTGCTGGGCCCGTCCAGGCTGGCTGCGCTGGTCCAGCTGGATGCAGTACTGTCCTAAGCCTACGCCACTGACACAAAATTAAGCCAACGCAGAGTCATCGATGGTAGATACGAGCGAGCGTAGGTAGCCCTAGGATTTCTCCACCCTTTTCTTAATGAAACCAGGATGCTCAACCTCTGGGCCAGAGCCGCAAGACACGCTTAACATATACTCGCAATGGCCCACAAGATACTAAGCGCTGCCAGGTAAGATTGGTGCTAAGTCACCTTCATTAAGGCAGAATCGAGTGACATATGCGCCTGCTGGAGGTTTTGCCATGCTCGGTCTCGATATCCTGCTCGCTATCGCCAACATTGCGTATCTCGCGTCCTATAGCATGCGGGATATTCTTTGGCTGCGGGTGCTGACGATCATTGGGATCTCAGTTCTTATGCCCTACTACTATTTGCAACCCAGCACGCTTTGGGGGCCAATTGGCTGGAACTTGCTTTTTCTATCGATCAACCTCTACTGGATAGTAAAGCTCTTCCTTGAGCGTCGGCCAGTCGCCTTCTCCGAAGAGCAAGAGAAACTGTACGCATCGACATTTCGCAATCTAACCAGGCGAGAAGCCCTGCGGCTATTCGAGCTGGGCAATTGGCAAAATGTGCAGGCCGGAAAGGCGCTGATCGAACAGGGGCAGGCGGTGAACGACTTGACAGTTATCGTCAGCGGACACGCCAGGGTTACACTCGATAATGAGCAGGTTGATGAGCTGAGCGAAGGCCGCATACTGGGTGCCACAGCCTTTCTTACGCGTCGCTCCGATTTTACGGCACCCGTATCTGTGT
>JBCDFM010000387.1:0-3338 GCA_039178015.1 Pseudomonadota bacterium | reverse complement strand
GGTGGCAGCAAAGACACCTGGATCGTCGATACGGAGGCGACCTAATGCTCGCCAGTACCGCCGAACGCGTCTATTGGCTGGGACGGTTTATTGAGCGCGCTGAAAATACGGCTCGGCTGATGCTCGTAAGGCATCAGCTTGTGTTGGATCTCCCCAAACACGTACAGCCACAGTGGGATCTGCTTCTCCAGGTCATGGGCGTGGAAGAACGATTCGCCAAACGCCACACCGCAGTGAATGAGAAAAACATCATTAGCTTTGTATTTGGCGAGCGGAACAATCCTTCCTCTATCATCAGTTCACTATCGAGTGCGCGTGAAAATATGCGGACCGCCCGAGAAATCATGCCGAGTGAGGCCTGGGAGCAAACTAACAGCCTGTACCTGCGCGTCGCCAGACGAAGTCTTAAGGGCTTACCTCGAGGGTCTCGGCACACCGTACTGAACAATATCGTGCAGTCCTGTCAGCAGATTACAGGTATGTTAGCGGGCACCATGAACCATGACGCTGCCTATCAATTCATCCGCATTGGACGCAACCTGGAACGAGCAGACATGAGCACGCGAATTGTTGACGCCGCTTCTGCCGGCCTGACTGGATCGGAAGAAGAGGCATCTCCCTATCAAAATGTGCTTTGGATTAGCGTTCTACAGTCACTTAGCGCTTATCAGATGTATCGACTGACTGTACAGCGGCAGGTCAATCCTCAAGACGTACTGGCATTTTTGTTTCTGAGCGAGGAATTTCCCAGAGCCGTTACCCACTGCCTGGGGGAGCTAGAAAACGGTATGACGCCGCTGACTGAACAGCAGCGCGCTCTGCGCGAAATCAAGCGAGTGCGACGCCGTGTGAAAGCCATGGGCTATCAATCTCTCGAAGGACCCGCGCTCAGTGAATTTGTGCACAAAGTGCAAGTGGATCTGGAAGCGCTGCATAACGTCATTGGTCTAACCTGGTTCTCTTCTGAGGGCGCGTAGATAGCGTTATGTTGAGCTGCCAAAGGCGTCTCATCAGTGGTATATTGTCGCGCTTTTTCTGAGGTCATTGCGACTCGGGTAGTGTTATGACAACAAGTACCACAGACGATCTGCGAATTTGCGGGACGAACGAGCTTATCTCTCCGGAGACACTGATAGACGACATCAGTCTCACCGCATCAGCGGCGGAGACTGTCGCACGAGCGCGAGAGGGCATACATCGTATTTTGCAGGGGGGAGATGATCGGTTGGTTGTGGTTGTTGGCCCGTGCTCTATTCACGACACGGCTGCGGCGCTGGACTATGCACAACGTCTAAAATCCATTGCCGATCAGGTCAGCGACGATCTGTTGATCATTATGCGCGTCTACTTTGAAAAACCGCGCACCACAGTGGGATGGAAAGGGTTAATCAATGATCCCGACCTGAACAATACCTTCCAGATTACGAAAGGCCTGCATTTGGCCCGGCAACTGCTATTGGACCTGGCTGAAATGGGTCTGCCCTCTGGCACGGAGTATCTCGATCTGATTAGCCCTCAATACTATGCGGACCTGGTGTCTTGGGGAGCGATTGGCGCACGTACGACAGAAAGTCAAACTCACAGAGAACTAGCGTCTGGCCTATCTTGCCCGGTGGGCTTCAAGAACGCGACAGATGGTGATGTGCAGGTCGCTGTCGACGCTATCAAGTCAGCGTCTCAACCGCATCACTTTTTGTCTGTAACAAAAAAGGGTCATTCCGCGATCTTTCGAACCGCGGGCAATGAAGACTGCCATGTGATCCTGCGCGGCGGCAAGCAGCCTAACTACGATATGTTTTCCGTGGACGACGCAACAGCGATGCTGACGAAGTCTGATCTTCCCGTGCGTATCATGATAGACGCCAGCCATGCCAATAGCCGTAAAATTCCCGCACGACAAATCGATGTTGCAAACGATATCGCCACGCAGGTGGCCCGTGGCAATCGCGGCATCTTCGGCGTGATGCTGGAGAGTAATCTTGTGGAGGGGCGACAAAATGTGGTCAAGGGCCAGACACTGATTTACGGGCAGAGCATTACCGACCCCTGTATGGCATGGCAGGACTCCGAGCTAGTGCTAAAAACACTCGCTACCGCGGTGCAGCGGCGACGAAAACACCAGAGCTAGGCCGTCTTTAAGCCACAGCTGGAACTCTGGCTATCTTAACGACTCGGATTTGGCAATCCGCTTTTGGCCTCGGGGAAGCTCGCTAGGCGGCAAGGGCACGGCCGCATCTGCTCACTGTCTCGAGTACTCTCTGGCTAGCGCTTCAAGCGGGAACCGATCAAGCTGGCGACAATAATTGCCAGGTAGAATGTACCGGTGATCGCTTGCAAATAGGCCAGAGTCTTAGCTATAGGAGCGAGGGGGCTGATATCGCCGTAGCCCAGGGTCGCGAGCGTGACATAGCTGAAATATAGCAGCTGCGGCAGCGGATCCGCGCCGGGCTGAGGATCGAGACCTTTGAAAGCATCGGGAATGAAAAAAAGCATCAGCGCGTAAAGATGTGCCCAGACAATGCCCAGGAGCAAATACAGCGCTAGTGTCCCCATGATCGCATTACGTGTGCGCGTGCCGGAAAACAACACCGCCGGACTTGATACGATCAGTGTTGTCAAAAAGAACACGAGCGAAACGAGCCTGTAAGCCAGCGTTAACCAGGGGTTGGCATAAAAGAAACTGAAAGTTGTGATGACTAAAATGACCAGAAATACGATCGCGACAAATCGCTGCCAGCGATGACCGAAGTCCAGTGTAAAAAAAACAATGATTAGCGTAATCAGGACTAAGCCCTGACTGAAGTGGATACTGGATCCAATGGCAAAGGAATGACCGACAGCCGCCAGCAGCAACAGCGCAATCAACGCCAAAGTAAGAAATATAAAACTGTTGTGGTGAGAAACCTTAGCCACGTTTGAACCGGATTAGTTGGCCATAACCATCACCGAGGCGGTGAAGCCGAAACGTAACTCAACGTTATCCGGGAGCGGCCCTAACTCGACACGCACCGGGATTCGCTGAGCCAATCGAATCCACTGGAACACCGGCTTGATGCTGGGCAGCAAGTTGTAGCCCGTGTTGCCATCGGAAGGGGCGATACCCCAGCCAATGGATTCAACCGTGCCAGACAGGGGTTGATCCGGATACGCCATCAGCGTGACCTTGGCTTGATCGCCAATGGCAATATCCCCGATTTCACTCTCTCTAAAATAACCAAAAACCCAGAAGCTATTACTGTCTACCAGAGCAACGATGGGATTGTTGGCAACCGCTTGATCGCCGATCTGAAAATTGATATTGGAAATATAGCCATCAACGGCGGCGTGCACTTGCGTAT
>JBCDFM010000386.1:0-3342 GCA_039178015.1 Pseudomonadota bacterium | reverse complement strand
ATGGCGCTAATACCGACGCACGCCTCGATTCCGAAAAACGCAGTGCGTTCACCCAGCTGTATCGATGCCGAGACGACAGGTGGTTTCTATTGACGATATTGCCGCAAATACAAGACAAGATCTGGCCGACACTTGCCCGCTGTCTACAACGTAAAGACTGGTTGAGCGATGCCAGATATGTAGACGCCGCCACTCGACATGAGCACAATCGTGAACTCACGACGGGTATACAAGAAGCCATTGCCAGCAAGGACTGGAGCTATTGGAAAAAAACCTTCGCAGATAATGGCATTACCTGCGGCGGCGTCGCGAAATGCCATGATCAGATCGACGATGAGCAAGTCGCAGCGGCCGGCTTATTGCGAGACTATACGGATGCGAGCGGTAAAACGGTGGACAGCCCCGTCTTCATTTCCAGCGTGGCAAAAGTGCCTCCGGGCCCCGCTCCCGAGGTAGGGGAGAACAGCGCTGAGATACTCGGCGAGCTTGATATTACCGCTGAGGAGTTGGCGAATTTACGCGCACTGGGAGTGGTGGCTTAGCTCAGTCCAGCGTCACTTTCTCACCATGAGGCGTGGAACGGTAAGCCTGTTCCCAGCGCTTGGATAGCCCTGCCAACAAATCGACATCAGCATCAGTGCGACTGCTTACCACGCCTTCCAGCGCACTAAGCCAGTCCTGATAGTAATGCTGGGCCCCGTCATCCAACGCCGGACTTCTAGAGCCACGTTGTTCGCTGAGAGCTGCCGCCCACTCATCCCAGCTGAACAGCCCTTTTTCATATAGCGCTATCGTCATGGCAAATACCTGTGCCTGCCAGGGTTCTGCAAAAATCGGCTCGCCGTCCTCAAGCAGGTTGCCGGGTATATTGGTGCGGAATCGCTGCGCACCATCTTCAGATGGATTCAAGGTAGGGCTCCCACAAATCGAGCGTGACACTGTCATTTTCAGGAGATTGTTCGCCCCACAAGTCGCGCGCCATAAACCTCACCGCATATAAGCGCTGAGGATTCTCTCCCTCTCCGATGGCGTTACTATCGGGAAAAACATGGCCGCCGCGATCAGCAACCACTTCACCCAAACGACCCCGCACATAGCGTGGCAGCCGCGTATGTGTCGCTGAATAATCAAGCCGTGCACGAACCGGCTCGCCGATAGCAAAACAGGCTGCAGTATCGATTTGCCGCTTCGGCGGGCTACCCGTTTTAGCCAATTCCATCAAAGCGCCATCGCGCAGCGCAATACCTTCTAGCGGCCCCAGGTTCGCAGGCGCTGTACCCGCCTGGATGTCAGACATCTGCTCCTGACTGAGCAGGCCGCTAGCGACCAGGGAGGTACAAAGGGCGTGGAACCAGCGGCCAAAATAGGGCAGGCGGAGATATTCTGCTGGTGCTATCTGCTCGATGGCGGCACGCCCCGCATCAATTGGACTCCCGGCGAATGCCGATATGGCCCAGTTGAGCGCAAACATTCTGCCTTCCCATTCTTCGTGGAACACAGGCTCGTTCTCTTCCAGGGGCAGCTTACCGAATCCATGCATCCCCCCCATATCGTGTACGCCATCCATGGGTGCTTATTCTCCCGAACCGATCTTTACAGAATCCAATATCTCCGTACCAATCATCGCGTTACGGGTGACCAAGTCTGCGAGGGCATCTTCCTCCAAACCCTCGCTAGCCTCCGGTCGCATCGGCAGCACCAGATAGCGGGTTTCTGCCGTACTATCCCAAACTCTAAGCTCCACGTCTTCATCCAATGTAATACCAAATTCCTTAAGCACCGCGCGCGGCTCGCTGACGGCCCGTGACCGATAGGCGGAGGATTTGTACCAGGCGGGAGGCAGTCCCAAAACGGGCCAGGGATAACAGGAACACAGGGTGCAGACCACCAGGTTGTGCACCTCGGGCGTATTTTCAACTACACAGATGTCCTCCCCCTGTAGCGCAGGGAATCCATACTCGGCAATAGCCGCCGTACCGTCGCACAGCAAGGTCGCCTTAAAACCAGGGTCAGCCCAAGCTCTGGCGATCACTTTGGCACCGTTTCTGGGGCCGACTTTGTTCTGATAAAGATCGACGATCGCATCCAGATCTTCAGTCTTTACGAGCCCCAAGTCTGTTAGCGCGCTTTCGAGTGCTTTAACTCGCAGCGCAGTATCAGAGGGCACATGGTGATGGTCATCATGAGACATTGATAGGCATCCAGTTACTCGTATGGCAAGTGTATCAGTGTTCAGATACTTACTGCATAGGGACAGCAGCATTGCGCTTGTCTTCGCGCTGGTCTAACAGCATAAACAGGCGTGCAAGTGTTTCCTGAGAGACAGTACTTCCAGCGCGTAGCGTTGCATTAGATTGTATCGATCAGACCTATGCGGTTTAAAGTGCACAGATTTTCGTTGGTCTACGCAAGATCTGCCGGGCTGTAACCGGTTTGACGGCAAGACAGTTTCCGCCAGAACGGCTCATCTACTCTATAATCTCGCTCAACACATCAAGCTCTGAATTCACTACTGATGAGGACTATGCCATGCCCACCGAAACTGTACTCATTACCGGCGCTTCATCAGGTATTGGGGAGGCCCTGGCCAAACATTTTGCCGAGGGAGGCCACGACCTCATTCTGGTCGCACGCAGTGAAGATAAGCTCGCTGCACTGGCCGATGCGCTTGCAGAGCAATTCAAGGTTAGTATCGCAATTGAACCTGCTGATCTGGCACGGCGTGGTGCAGCCAAAAAGCTCTTTTCAGCTCTTAGTGAACAGTCTACAGAGGTCGATATCCTGGTTAACTGTGCAGGTGTTCTTGAACATGGGCCGTTCATCGAACTCGCCGCAAAGTCCTCGCAAAATATGATCGACCTTAATATCAGCGGCCTGACAAGTCTGCTCGGTTATTTTCTGCCGCCTATGGTGCAACGTGGTCGCGGTCGCATCATGAATGTCGCGTCAATTGCGGCATTCCAGCCTATCCCGACGCTCGCGGTGTATGCGGCAACAAAGGCCTTCGTGCTGTCACTGTCCGAGTCTCTGGTTTCTGAACTCGAGGGTAGCGGCGTTACAGTGACAGCGCTGTGTCCCGGTGTAACGGCGACCAACATGCTAGATAAAGCGCAACAGCAAAGCGAGGGCCTCTCAGTTCCAGGCTTTCTTGTTGGTGATGTCGATGAAGTCGCCGCCCAAGGCTATCGCGCGTGCCTGAAAGGCGATGCGATATGTGTCCCTGGCGCGGTCAATGTCGCGGCTACCGTGACGGGTAGAGCCACACCAAAATGGCTGCTACGCCGTATTTCAGGACTGATGGCCCGCTACACCATGAACAAGAATTGAGGCCGATGCCAAGCT
>JBCDFM010000385.1:0-3343 GCA_039178015.1 Pseudomonadota bacterium | reverse complement strand
TCAGACGGGCTGGGGTGAACGGTGCCACCCCAAATCTCCATCATGGTTCGACGGTGGGGTTTGCTGCGAAAGCTGGCTGCCACCTGCCAAACTTCGCACTCCAACCCAAACTGCGCGCAGGCAAATGCGAGGGAGCTACCCCATTGTCCAGCGCCGGTCTCCGTCGTCAGTTTGCGTATGCCGGCCTGAGCGTTGTACCAAACCTGTGGTACCGCAGTATTCGGCTTGTGCGATCCCGCAGGACTTACACCCTCATATTTGTAGAAAATCTTTGCCGGAGTATCGAGCATTTTTTCCAGTCTTCTAGCTCGAAACAGAGGCGTAGGGCGCCATAGTTTATACACATCTATGACCTCCCCAGGAATATCGATATAGCGCTCAGTGCTGACTTCCTGCTCGATTAAGGCAGGTGGAAACAGAGGAGCGAAATCCTCGGCCGTAGCAGGCTCATGCGTACCGGGATGCAGGGCGGGTGGTGGTGGTTCTGGCAAGTCGGCAACTACGTTATACCACTGAGTAGGAATCTCGCTTTCGTCCAGCTGAATCTTGGTGTACTCGCTCATGGAGAGTTTGCCTCATTGCTTAACCGACGTGGTCGGGTGTGGACCAGACCGCTTCGAGTGGATGTTAGCTCATACCGATAGACCAAGGCGAGTGTGTTGCGCATCAGCGCTTGCAGAATAGTACGTCCCCTATAGGGGGCAGGCTATCCAGTCAGACCATCTTGTGAAACCCAGTGCAGGTTGATCAGGCGAGCTGCTAAAAGATTCGGCTCAGTGCAGATAGGCCCGCTAGGCATGCTGTCAACTGATGCCGCAGACCTACCCCTAGAAAAGCCAGCTGACATTCACCATAAGTTGCCAGACGTCATTTTCAACAAATTTGCCGCCGAATGCGCTGGTTTCTATGCGCGCCTTGCCGAGATCGATATAGTTGATGTAGCCGCCAAAGTTCAGCTGTGTGTTC
Source organism: Pseudomonadota bacterium (assembly GCA_039178015.1). Classification (GTDB taxonomy): domain Bacteria; phylum Pseudomonadota; class Gammaproteobacteria; order Pseudomonadales; family Halieaceae; genus JARRPM01. Next base: position 2,377 of record JBCDFM010000385.1, on the reverse strand, counting down.
ACAGCATAGCGAGCGCCCACCGCCATGCGAATCTGGCGATCCACGGGCCGTTGGGCTGTGCGCTTCTGCGCGCTAACGGGATTGGTGTCGTAAGCTATTCCTGAAGTGAACGTCCATTGGGGTGTCAGTCGATACTGAGCCCCGATGGCATAGTGATAAGTGTCGCGCCACTTTGTTGGAATACCAAGGCTGCCCACCTGTGTAGAGAGAAGCACGTTCTTGAGCGCACTCCAATTATCCCAACCGAGCGTGAGGTCGACGGACCAGTCTTGATTGATGCTGTGGTGTAATGCCAGACGAAGATACTCGGCCATCACCAGTTCGGTATTTGCAGCCACCTGCAGATCGCTGCTCTCCGGAGGCGGTGAGGTCGGAAACCTTAATTTGATGCTGCCGCCAAAATCCGGCTTGAGTTCGCTCTGGTATGTAATGCCAAGCCGGTAGCGTTCGCTGAATTCGTAGAGCGCACCCGCTGAAAAGCCGAACCCAACATCTGTCCCATCCACCGTGGCGCGGCCATCCGGTTGAGCAGGGCTGGCCCGGGGGACTGCTGAGGTGATTTTGAGATCCGCGTAATAAACTTGGAGCGCAAAGCCAAGGGAGAGCTGGTCGGTCGCCGCGTAGGACAGGGATGAGGCAGCAGTCGCGATAACGAAAAATACATCTTCGGCCTGGTAGCGACCTGACCATGTGCTCCCATATTTGAGTTTCGCACCAGCTGGCGCTGTAATGTAAAACCCCGTCGACCACGGGCTGTCTGAGAGGTCCTGCGTATAAGCGATACTACCGAAGGGCTCCGATCGTCCCGCGTCACCTGGATTGATGAATCCATTGACAGGATTACTGTACTGAGTTTCGAACTTGGCGCGCGGTGCGAGCAGGCCTGCGGCAATGAACAGCTGCTTGCTATCCAAGCGCGTCGCGCTCGCTGGGTTATGGATGATGGTTGCCGCATCATCTGTACCGGCAGCGGCACCCGCGCTTGCTCTGCCACCTGAAAAGTCACCGAATTCATTAAGCCACAGGCCACCCGCTTGAGTACCGGGTGCGCATAACAGCACAAGAATCAGAATATACCGCTCAAATGAAGCGCTGACACGGCAGGTCACAAACGTGGGTAACGCAATGCCGGGATAAGCCGATTTCATAGCGACCATTGTATTCAAGGGCGCTGTTCAGAGACAGTAAGATTGAAGCCTGAATTGTGCAATGTGGTTTTCCAGAAATGCGCAGCACCAAAAAGCTGTTTCCTTCCGTTTTGCCACGCTTAGGTTATGTTGGGCAAAAAAAAGCCCGGCATTTGCCGGGCCAGTTACACTCCACTTGAATTAGAAGCCCGCTTCTTTTGTGGTTTTAACGATCGCAGCGGCTACCTTGTACGGATCTGCATTTGAGGCCGGGCGGCGATCTTCAAGTCGTCCTTTCCAACCATCCTCGACTGTACCTACGGGTATTCGAATAGACGCCCCGCGATCCGATACACCGTAGCTGAACTCATCGATAGATTGCGTTTCGTGCTTGCCTGTCAAACGCTGGTCATTATCTGCACCGTAAACGCTGATGTGACGCTCGATATTCTTGCCGAACTCTTCACAAATCTTGGTGAAAGTTTCTTCCTTGCCTGACTCTCGCATCGCGCCGTTTGAAAAGTTAGCGTGCATGCCGGAACCATTCCAGTCGGTGTCGCCCAGCGGCTTGGGATGATAGTCAATGGCAAGCCCGTATTTTTCCGCAGTGCGCTCGAGCAGATAGCGACCCAGCCAGATTTCATCGCCCGCGCGCTTCGCTCCTTTCGCGAAAATCTGGAATTCCCATTGCCCTGCTGCTACCTCAGCGTTGATGCCCTCTACGTTCAGACCTGCTTCCAGGCAGAGATCAAGATGGTCTTCGATGCATTCGCGACCGTAGGCATTTTTAGCACCAACTGAGCAGTAGTACGGACCCTGCGGCTCCGGATAGCCCCCTGCTGGGAAACCTGGGGGACGATCAGTTGACGGATCCCACAGGAAATATTCTTGTTCAAAACCGAACCAGAAATCATCGTCGTCCTCGCCCTCGTCGATGGTCGCGCGACCATTGGACACGTGGGGTGTGCCATCGGCGTTTAATACTTCTGTCATAACCAGGTAGGAATTTTTGCGATCCGGGTCTGGAATGATAGCCACAGGCTTGAGCAGACAGTCTGAGGCACTGCCGTCCGCTTGCTCGGTTGAGCTGCCGTCAAAAGACCACATAGGGCAGTCTTCCAGCTTGCCGCCGAAATCTTCGCGGACCATAGTTTTGCTGCGGAGGCTTTGGGTTGGGGTATAGCCGTCAAGCCAGATGTATTCCAACTTACTTTTCATCTTGCGTTTCTCGTTTGGTAGCGTGTTGATGT
>JBCDFM010000384.1:0-3354 GCA_039178015.1 Pseudomonadota bacterium | reverse complement strand
TTTCAAAATCACCATCCCCGTCGCACAACAGTTGCTTTGCGGCGGCCAGGATGCGCTCTCGAGTCCGTGTGGAATTGCGTTTAGCGACTGCTGTCATGTTGATCAATCTCGTGGAGACGCTAAAGAGCCTAACCAAGTATTGAATTGAAGTCAATTCAATACTTGGTTAGGCTTCGGGAGAACGATTTTGGGGGGTTGGGTAGGCTGCTTTCCTGCGGATGTATAGGGCACTGACAGGCAGGCCTTCAAACATTATCTAATAACCGGGCGAGACGCCGGTCGATAGCTGCTTACATACAGTCTGACGCTTGTTGTCACCACGCCAAACTACCGCGAGTCGAGGTTGCTTAGCGTATCTTTTAAATTGAACCCTATCGCGAGCATAGCAATGACCTCAGAATTGTCTGTGTGCAAGCCGAGGATGGCTCGGTATTCGGGTGACGGATACCAAGTATGGGCGGCCGCCTTGGATGCAAATATGATAATGACAGTCGTGCCGGGTTGACCTTCAACGGTTTCAGAAGCGTAGTTCGCCGCCAAATTCTCAGCGTTATGTGCCTTCAGTGTCGGCAGCACCGCGGGGGTTGGTTTTGTATGCATGTTCATTGGTCAGGGTGTAGTTAACGACTAGGTAAGCGGCCATAGAAAGCGTCCCTATTGATTTTCACTTGCTTAGATTGGCGATGTGCTTGGGTCAGTCTAGCAGCCGATCTGAATCAACCGATGTTGCTGAAAGCAGGTGTTGGCAACGCGATTGATAGAACGGCCGGCGGCGACCCGATCGCCAGCAGCTCAAGCTTCAAGCAAGAGTTTACAAGAGGAGTCCGATCTCCTCTGTCAAAACGGTATGCCGCCGGAGCGATATTCACTAGGCGTTTGGGTTGCCTCCCTTTCATCACAGACATAAGCCTGGACTGAAAACATCGCTAACAATCTGTGGCAAACTGTTATCTGGCTATCCAGCGTCAGCGCTATCTGAATCATGGAAAATCTGGACACCTGGCAGCTGGTGTGCATCGGCATACTGTTTGTCTGGAGCGGGTTTGTTCGCTCCGGACTGGGTTTCGGTGGCGCGGTACTTACGCTACCTTTTTTGCTGATGGTGGACAACGCGCCGCTGGTTTTCCTGCCAATCATTGCCATTCACTTGATGTTTTTTTCGTTTATCACGGTGTTGCAGTCCCATCGCAAGATGCGGGCATATGATCACGCTGAAAGTAAAAGCACCATTAACCTTCCGTTTTTGCGTTATGCGTTTGCCTTGATGATTATTCCAAAACTGATCGGAGTAGCCGGCGTAATCACCCTGCCTGCGGATATAGTCAGTAGTTTTATTTTTGTTGTGGTCGCCGTGTATGCGGTGAGCTATATCCTGGATCGACCCATCAAGAGTAGGAACAAGTGGGTTAACGCCTTCTTTATGATGATGGGTGGCTATGTCAGTGGCACTTCACTTATTGCGGCGCCCCTGGTGGTACCTGTGGCTGCGGCGCGAGTTGAGAGTTACCAGTTGCGTGATACCTTGTTCGTGCTTTGGTTTGTTCTTGTCGCGCTCAAATTAGCCGCGTTTATCTGGACTGGCGTTGACTTACAGTGGCGCCATCAGCTCTGGCTGCTGCCGTGTGCGACAGTAGGGCACTTTATCGGATTACGTTTTCACGACTACACGCTGCGCAGCGATACGAAAGTGTTTTTTCGCTATCTTGGAATTGGCTTACTAGCCGTAAGTGCGGCAGGACTCATTCGGGTGTTGTAGGCCCGAACTTGCCCCGCCAAATTGGCTATTCGCACAAGCGCTTGTCGAGCACTCAGTAGGATGCTACCGGTTGATCCATTCTCAGCTGCAGCGGCGGGAAAGCAGCCAGGATACGTTCGGCAGCGGCGTTGTATTTATCCTGGTCATGAGAGGGTTCTCCCTTCAGGCGTGATTGCACTTCGCTACGCCAAACCGAGCGCTTAAGCGTTGGTGAAATCAGGTCAACGATAAACGTACCTTCTGTATAGTTTCTAACCGAGACTTCAGTTTGCGTGCAGTTCCAGCAGTTATACAGGCTATAGCGGTTGTAACCGCCCCAGCGAGAATAACCGAAGCCAGTACTGGGTGACTGATAGGTTCGCACGTCGGTCTTGTTGTTGAGTATCAAGGTCCAGCTAATGAGCAGATCTGCCTCACTGGCCTGATCCTGATCGAGGACTTTAAAACCCTTCAGTTCGAACGCATTTTCCAATGCGGAATCGATTCGCTCGCGCTCCATGTCGCTGATTGACACAGGGTTGTTGCCGCCGACCATGCCAGATTCATCATAAAATGCCAGCGTTTTAACGTCGGTAAAATCATAATCCTGCTTATAGTCAACACGCGGTGTAGGCGGCGTGGTGGCGCATGCTGCCACCAAAGACACGGCCGTTAAGGCAAAAATTGCGCGCAGTCCATTTCTCTTTGTCAGTTTCATCTAACTCTCCATCCTTGTCTGATTACCTGCTGTGGGCACTAGGTTCAGTGCACACAATATTGTGCTGCAACATTCACTTTAGCCCGGGTGGTTAGTGGTCAAGGTATTGTAGCTCTTTGAGTCGCTATGAGCCTATTTGTTCCCCTGCTTTACAGGGTTTTTGAATGGCAATAATACGGTCTACGTGCGCACGTGGAGCTGCAATCCAGCGCGTTAATTCAGCGTCGCGTTGCTGTTGCCAGCTGAGATAAGACGCTGGCAGGGTATCTTCAAGTAAGCCCTCTAACTCCGCAATATTCGGATACAAATCGTGGTAGCGCCTGTTCAGAGCCGCGGCGCGTGGTTGTGTGCCGGCGATGAAAAACTTCTCTACGACAGTATCAAAAATATCTGCGGCCGCCGGACGCAATGGTGGGGCGCACAGAGGTCCGCGATCCATTCGCGCGCTCAGCAAACCGTCGGCAACCTCGAGCGCAAGAGCCTGTTTCGCGAGTGCCAGTCGCAGCGCTCCGCCATCTCCCTTCAGAATATCGCTCAACAATAACTCTAACGTTAGGTTGTCGCCAGTGAAGTCGTCGGACAGCCAACGACGAACATTGTCGTTCAATGCCGCCATGCTGTTTAGCACATTACTTCCGGTATTTGCGGGATAATCTCCAACCCCAGTGGGTGTTTTCCAGAACCGGCGAAATTCGGGGCTGGCGAGAGTTGCGTTGTATATCAGCGAAGGAAGTTGTGCGCGCTTCTCTTGCCAAGCCTCTTGCAAAGTGGATGCGAGCTGCAGCTTCCCCTCTGATCGGAGATAGTCAATGCAAGCCGGTGCTAGCTGTAGATACTCCAGCTCCAGCAAAAGCCGCTGTGAGGCACTGGCTAGGCGACCGAGGCTGCTATTGCGTTTGCC
>JBCDFM010000383.1:0-3372 GCA_039178015.1 Pseudomonadota bacterium | reverse complement strand
GCCAGATCGCGGAATTACTGATCTTCGGTAAGCCCGTTGTGCTTTGGACTGCGTTCGCCATCACGGTGTTCAGCCTGCTCGCGCTGTATGTTTTCTGGATCTATCAAAAGTACTGGGAATTACAGGGTGTTCCGCTGCAGTCCTACGGCTATATATGGGCGGCGTTTGCCCTAACGGTAAGCGTATCTGCCCGCTTTGCCGGGAGCCTCGAAAAGCTGTTAGGCACGCATAAACTATTGGCCCTAATCGCCGCGATGCCACTGCTCGGCCTGCTTGGCATGGTCTTGGGTAGCGGCTGGATCGGCGTCGCCTTTGGGCTGCTGATCCAGCTGTCCCGCGGCCTCAGCCTCAGCTTGTTTTACGAGGCGCTAAACAGCCGTGTTCCAGGTGATTTTCGGGCGACCGTGAATTCACTGGTGAGCCTCGGGGTGCGCGTCATGTTTATTGTGACAGGACCGCTGCTGGGTTACGCCCTGGATAGTATTGGCATGGAGTCGACCTTGTTGCTGATTCTAGCAGTGTTCACGCCCCTGCTCGGTATCGTGCTGGTTCCGCTGATTATACGTATTCAGCGGGAGCGGGCCGAACACGAGCGCGAGGCAGCAACCGCGAACTAAGTGGCGTAGACTAGCTACTCGGAGGATCAGCCTATGCCAGAGCACGGCAACGAATTTGCCGTCAGCGCACCGTTGATATTTGATGGTGCGGAATTTTTATCTAATCACTGCGTCACCGTACGAGACGGACAGGTGGCGCAGCTTTTACCGCTGTCTGATTGCCCTGATTTCATACAACACATCTCACTTTCGCAGGGAGCGCTCGCGCCTGGGTTGATAGATTTGCAAGTGAACGGTGGTGGCGACGTTCTATTCAACAACAGGCCCACAGCAGACAGCATCCAACGGATCACCGCGGCCCATCTCGCCAAAGGTACGACGGCAATATTGCCTACCGTGATCAGTGACTCACTGCAGGTGCAACGCAACGCTGTGGCCGCTGCTCGTCAAGCCATCGCCGAAGGCAATGGCGCGGTACTAGGTCTCCACCTGGAGGGCCCCCACTTCGCGCAGGAAAAGCGAGGAGCACATTGCGCCAGCAAAATCAGACCGGCCAGCAAGCAAGACCTTGACTGGCTGCTGTCGCTACAGGACCTGCTCGTTCTCATTACCGTCGCTCCAGAGGCAATGCCTAGGGGCTACATAAGAGCACTATGCGATAGTGGCCTGATTGTCTGTGCCGGTCATACGCAGGCGACTTATGCACAAATGCAGGGCGCGATTGATGAAGGCCTGGTTGGCGTCACTCACTTATTTAACGCTATGAGCCCACTGACATCGCGCGAACCCGGCGCGGTAGGCGCTGCACTGGAGGCGGATAGGCTTTGGGCCGGCATCATTGCTGATGGACACCATGTCCACGCCGCCGCCCTGCGTCTGGCGCATACCTGCAAACCGTCTGGCAAATTATTATTGGTGAGCGATGCCATGGCCACTGTCGGCGGGAGCCAGGGCCATTTCGAACTGTACGGCGACACAATTACTGAAACAGATGGCAAACTGGTGAACGCGCAAGGTGCCTTGTCTGGCAGCGCTATTGCTCTGATCGACGCTGTTCGTTTTGCGCATCAGTGCGCTGGCATCGCGGTTGAAGAGTGCTTGCGAATGGCGTCGCTATACCCGGCTAGCGCTTTGGGTTTAGATAAGGAGCGAGGGCGCATTGCCCCGGGATATAGAGCGGACTTCATACATTTCAATAAGGACTTTGAGGTTCTGCAAACCTGGGTCGCTGGATGCCATCGCTGCCACAAATGAACCTCGTTACAACCACTGTTGCACGAGGCCATGCACATCTACTCGCGCTTTCAGTCTGCTGGCGAGCATGAACATACCGCCTAGCTTGCGATGAAAATACACGACTTCTGAATGCGGGGCCTGCCAGAAATCTGGAAATCGCGTGATCTCTTCGGCCAGCTGCGACATGTTCTTCGCCATATCCGAACGCGCAAAGTCGTATACACCTTCAGAGCGAACAGGCTCCAGCCCGAGTAGAAACAGCTCAAGAATCATCTCGCGATATTCGGTATCGTCATCACCCATCGCATAGCCGATACGGTTGGCTGCGGCCACGAGCTTATCCTCATCATTGGCTATGGCCGCCTTGAGAAGCCTGCGATAGTTATTCACAAAAGCCACTTTGAATTTTCGGGTGGCACCAAAGTCCAGCAGAACGATTTGGCCGCTGTCCGGTAGGTACTGGTAGTTGGCAAAGTTCGGGTCGGTCTGCACCATTCTAAGTTCGAAGAGCTCCATAAACATAAGCTCGACCAGCGCCGTCATCACGTGATCTCTATCTTCCTGAGACAGGCTATCGATGCTCTCGATTGGATCGCCACCTACATAGGTCATGGCCAGAACGTTTTTCCGCGTTAGCTCATGTAATACTTCAGGTACGAGAAAGCGCTCATCCTCTCGCAACAAATCCCCAAAAGCCTGCAGGAATTTGGCCTCTTTGAAATAGTCGGCCTCATCGTGCAGTTGACGCTTTGCGTCAGCCAGCAGCGGGTCAAGATTCAAGGTCGCTGGCAGCAGACCGGAGATGCTCAGTAATCTGGCGATTTGATCGACATCAACATCGATGCTGGAGGCCACGCCCGGATACTGCACCTTTAGCACGATATCGTCCCCATCGGGTGATACTGTCCTGTGGACCTGGCCAATCGATGCAGCTGCAAGCGGCGTCATCTCAAAAGTATAAAAAAGCTCCTCCCACTCCGGTCCATAGGCTTCTTCCATTACTTTGCGCAACTGCTTCGCCGGCATATAGCGCGCATCGGAGCGCAGACGCGCCAGAATATCTGCCAGTTCTTTGGGTAAAAAGTCACCCGTGTCCATAGAGAGGATCTGCCCGACTTTCATGGCTGCGCCTCGCATTGTTGCAAGCTGGTCTGCAACACGCCGCGCATTAGCAGGCGTCAATAGCATGTCTCGAGCGCGAATACGCTTGCCGGAACGCAGCTGACGGGTGCCCTCGGCGAGCATACCGCCGGCGACGCCGCCGGCCATACGGGCCACCCGGGCCAAACGGCTGACGCGAGAGGCAGGAACCGCCTTCTCTCTGTCCGTCTTGTCGCTAGGCTTGGCCACGCGTTTCCCTGGCGCGCCATCTGGCGATATGAGCAGCCACCAAGTCGTGGGCGTTAAACTCCGCTTCCAACACGGTGATAAAGGTGAATACGCCGGTGAGCTTGCGCGCAATCAGTGCGAAATCGCGATTTGGCGGGGTGAAATGTTTGCTCGCGGCGGACTTTGCGCCACGCTTGCCAGCGCGATGCATCAGTCGCGACCGCGCCCAACAGTATTGGCCTTCGGCATT
>JBCDFM010000382.1:0-3402 GCA_039178015.1 Pseudomonadota bacterium | reverse complement strand
TACTAGCCTTGCTTTTTGCGCCGAAATCTTCGCGCCTCTTAGTGTTGCCGCAACTTCCATCTCTTCACTCCACCAGGGTTAGCGCTTGGCTTTTTTATCCACGATGTGGCCGCGGAACGTACGTGTGGTCGCAAACTCGCCGAGCTTGTGCCCTACCATGTCCTCATTCACGAGCACGGGTACATGCTGGCGGCCGTTGTGCACTGCTATCGTCAGACCAACCATATCTGGTGAAATCATGGACCGTCGCGACCAGGTCTTGATCGGGCGCCGGTCATTGCTTTCAACCGCAGCTTCAACTTTCTTCATCAGATGCAGGTCTATAAAAGGACCTTTTTTCAATGAACGTGGCACGATCTATTCCTCTATTGTCTTTGCTCTATTCAGCTGCACTACTTTTTACCGCGTCGGCGCACAATCAAGTTGTTCGTGCGCTTGTTCTTGCGTGTCTTGTAACCCTTCGTTGGGGTACCCCAGGGGCTTACCGGATGCCTACCACCCGAGGTGCGCCCTTCGCCACCACCGTGCGGGTGATCAACCGGGTTCATTGCAACACCGCGAACAGTGGGGCGTACTCCGCGCCAGCGCGCCGCGCCGGCTTTGCCCAGCTTGCGTAAGCTGTGTTCGACGTTCGATACCTCGCCAAGTGTTGCACGACAGTCGGAAAGCACCTTACGCATCTCTCCGGAGCGCAGTCGCAACGTTGCATACTGACCTTCCCTCGCCACAACCTGAACGGAGGCGCCTGCAGAGCGCGCCAGCTGTGCACCTTTACCCGGCTTTAACTCGATGCAGTGCACCGTTGATCCCACCGGAATATTGCGCAGCGGCAGGCAGTTGCCTGTCTTGATGGGTGCGGACGATCCGGACTGCAATACATCACCCGCTTTTACGCCTCGAGGTGCGATGATGTAGCGGCGTTCTCCATCAGCAAACAGCATCAGCGCGATGTGTGCTGTACGGTTTGGATCGTATTCAATGCGCTCAACAGTGGCAGGTATACCGTCTTTAGCTCGCTTAAAATCAACAATACGATAGTGCTGCTTATGGCCCCCGCCGACATGGCGAGTGGTGATCCTGCCGTTGTTATTGCGGCCACCATTTCGGCTTTGGTTTTCCAACAGCGGTTTGTAGGGAGCGCCCTTGTGCAGACCTTCGCTGACGACACGCACAACATGGCGACGTCCTGGTGAGGTGGGCTTACTGGTTAGTACTGCCATCTTGCATTCACTCCTTACTCGACTGCCGCAAAGTCGATGTCCTGACCTTGCTCTAGTCGCACATACGCCTTTTTCCAGCTGGGCTTCGTGCTATAGCCAAATCGATTGCGCTTGACTTTGCCTTTTACGCGCAGCGTGCTGACGTTCACAACATTGACCTTAAATAGCTGCTCTACGGCCTTTTTAATCTCTGCCTTGTTCGCATCCAGCGCCACTTTGAAGACATACTGGTTGTGCGAATCTGCGGCTATCGCTGCTTTTTCGGACACATGCGGGCTCTGCAGAACCTGAAAGACCCGTTCCTGATTCATCCCAACATCTCCTCGATCTTCTTAACAGCATCCACAGTCACCATGACTTTGTCATGGCCAATAAGGCTCACAGGGTCAATGCCATCAACATCACGCACGTCGACTTTGTGCAGATTGCGCGCCGCCAGATAGAGATTCTCGCCTACTTCGTCTGCAACAATGAGCACGTTGTCCAGGTCGTATTCGCCTAGCTGCTGCACCAGTAACTTGGTCTTAGGTGCTTCAAGATCCAGACTCTCTACCACTACTAATCGGTTCTGACGTGCCAACTCCGACATAATGGAACGCAAAGCCGCGCGATACATTTTGCGGTTCACTTTCTGGCTGTGATCCTGCGGCTGCGCCGCAAAGGTCACGCCACCGCTGCGCCATATTGGTGAACGAATCGTACCTGCGCGTGCTCGACCTGTGCCCTTCTGCCGCCAAGGCTTTTTACCGCCGCCAGCCACTGCAGCACGATTCTTCTGGGCTCGCGTTCCCTGCCTCGCTCCCGCCAGGTATGCAGTGACGACCTGGTGGACCAAATCTTCGTTGTACTCTCTTGCAAAGGCGACATCTGAAACCGACACTGTGCCGGCCGCTGAGTTGCCTGGCTTAACTACACTCAATTCCACGTTAGCGACCCTCTCACCTTATGCCTTGACCGTGGGGCGAACGATAACGTTACCCCCTGGTGCACCGGGGACTGCGCCCTTTATCAGGAGCAGATTGCGCTCTGTATCGACTCGCACGATCTCCAGCCCTTGAGTGGTCACGTTACGTGAACCCATATGACCAGCCATCTTTTTACCCTTGAAGACTCGCCCGGGCGTTTGGTTTTGGCCGATAGACCCTGGTGCGCGATGCGACAGAGAGTTGCCGTGAGTCGCGTCCTGCATGCTGAAGTTCCAACGCTTTACGCCACCCTGGAAGCCCTTGCCTTTGCTGCGTCCAGCAACGTCGACGATTTGCCCAGCTTCGAAACGCTCTACGGTCAGCTCACTGCCGACTTCAGGCGCTTCATCATCGTCTTCAAGTCGGAATTCCCATAATCCCGACCCGGCAGCAACACCTGCTTTGGCGAAGTGCCCGGCTTCCGGCTTGCTTACTCTCGAGGCCTTGCGGCTGCCCGCTGTGACCTGAATTGCACGATACCCTTCAGAATCGAGCTCTTTGATTTGAGTAACGCGGTTTGGAGAAACCTCCACTACGGTCACTGGTATGGATTCGCCGTTCTCGGTAAATATTCGAGTCATACCGGATTTACGGCCGACTAAACCAATAGTCATTCTTTTAACCTCTCAGTGTACGGGGCTTACCCTCTATGGCTGCCTCACCCAACCTAACGTTCGGGGACATTACACACTCGAGTTCTACAAACTCGAGCTGGTCTTGCTATCGCTGATTGTTGTTAGCCCAGGCTGATTTGTACTTCCACACCTGCCGCCAAGTCCAACTTCATTAGCGCATCAACGGTTTTTTCCGTGGGCTCAACAATGTCGAGCAGACGCTTGTGCGTGCGTATTTCGTACTGATCTCTCGCGTCCTTGTTGACGTGAGGCGAGATCAGGACAGTGAAACGCTCTTTGCGAGTCGGAAGTGGAATCGGGCCTTTAACTTGCGCCCCGGTGCGGCGTGCAGTTTCTACGATCTCCTGCGTTGAAGAATCAATCAACCGGTGATCGAACGCCTTCAGACGGATGCGAATGCGTTGATTTTGCATCGTATCTAACTCCAATCAATAAAAAACCAGAGGCTCGCAAGGGAACCCCCCGAAAAAAGGAACGCGAATTCTAAAGACCGCACCCTACCCTGTCAAGCGCGGGCAGAGATTAAATAATGGCCGTATTTACAAAGGATTAGGCAGCATTGAAGGTTCCCATTCAGCGCGT
>JBCDFM010000381.1:0-3435 GCA_039178015.1 Pseudomonadota bacterium | reverse complement strand
TATGACCTGTCAGCCGTGGGCCGGATGAAGTTTAACCGTCGTCTGGGTCGTGAAGAAGTCGTTGGCAGTGGGGTACTGGATAAACAGGACATTGTGGATGTTTTGCGCACCCTGGTAGAAATTCGGAACGGGCGCGGTATGGTCGATGACATTGATCACCTGGGTAATAGGCGCGTTCGCTCTGTAGGCGAAATGGCGGAAAATCAGTTTCGTGTCGGTCTGGTGCGCGTCGAGCGTGCGGTAAAAGAGCGACTCTCGATGGCCGAAAGTGAAGGTTTGATGCCCCAAGATCTGATCAATGCCAAGCCGGTATCTGCTGCAGTCAAGGAATTCTTCGGTTCCAGCCAGCTGTCTCAGTTTATGGATCAGAACAACCCGCTGTCAGAGGTCACGCACAAGCGTCGCGTCTCTGCCCTTGGGCCAGGCGGCTTGACTCGCGAGCGCGCCGGTTTTGAGGTGCGCGACGTGCATCCTACCCATTACGGCAGGGTGTGCCCCATTGAGACGCCGGAAGGTCCGAACATCGGACTCATCAACTCGCTGGCAACCTACGCACGCACCAATGAGTACGGCTTCTTGGAAAGCCCTTATCGCAAGGTGGTTAACGGTAAGGTAACCAATGATATCGAGTACCTTTCTGCCATTAACGAAGCCGAGCACATTATCGCTCAGGCTTCTGCCGAACTGGACAAGAAAATGCAGTTCGTCGACGATCTGATTCCCGTGCGGCACCTCAATGAATTCACCGTCATGCCACCGGAGCGCGTGGACTATATGGACGTGTCTCCCAAGCAGGTGGTGTCCGTAGCGGCAGCGCTCATTCCGTTCCTGGAACACGACGATGCCAACCGGGCCTTAATGGGTTCTAACATGCAGCGCCAGGCGGTTCCCACATTAGTGAGTGACAAACCGCTGGTCGGCACAGGCATGGAGCGTTATGTCGCTGCTGACTCTGGCGTCTGCGTCGTGGCCAATCGCTCCGGTGTGGTTGACTCTGTCGACGCCAGCCGCATCGTAGTACGCGTCAACGATGCGGATGTAGGGGTCGACGAAGCCCCTGTAGATATCTACAACCTGACGAAGTACACGCGTTCCAATCAGAATACCTGCATCAACCAGCGCCCTATCGTAAAACAGGGAGCTGCGGTAAATCGGGGCGATATACTTGCAGACGGTCCCTCTATTGATATGGGTGAGCTTGCGCTCGGTCAGAACATGCGCATCGCGTTTATGCCCTGGAACGGCTACAACTTTGAAGATTCGATCCTCGTGTCTGAACGGGTGGTTAAGGAAGATCGCTTCACTACCATCCACATCCAGGAGCTGACCTGTATTGCTCGTGACACCAAACTGGGTTCCGAGGAGATCACAGGTGACATTCCCAATGTGGGCGAAAGCGCCCTGGGTAAGCTGGACGAATCTGGCATTGTGTATATCGGAGCGGAAGTCGATGCCGGCGATATACTGGTTGGCAAAGTCACCCCAAAAGGCGAGACGCAGCTCACCCCCGAGGAAAAACTGCTGCGTGCCATCTTTGGTGAGAAGGCATCTGATGTAAAAGATACATCGCTGCGTGTTCCTTCCAGCACCAAGGGTACTGTAATCGATGTCCAGGTGTTCACCCGAGATGGATTGGAAAAGGATGCCCGAGCACTGCAAATTGAGAAGTACCAGCTCGACGATTACCGCAAGGATCTGAGAGAAGAATACCGGATCTTCGAAGAGGCGACCTTTGCGCGACTGGAAAACCTGATCAGTGGCAAAAAGACGGTCAGCGGTGGTGGTCTCAGCAAGGGTACAACCTTGAATGCGGCTGTCCTGGCTGATCTTGAGCGTGAGCAATGGTTCAAGCTCAAGCTGTCTGATGCTGATCTGAATGAGGCCCTTGCCTCCGCCCAGCGCCAGCTGGATGAGCAGAGTAAGCTATTGGAAGAGCGCTTCGAAGATAAGAAGCGCAAGCTGCAGAGTGGCGACGACCTAGCGCCGGGCGTATTGAAAATTGTCAAAGTCTACTTGGCGATTAAGCGGCGCATCCAGCCAGGCGATAAGATGGCGGGGAGACACGGTAACAAGGGCGTTATTTCTGTCATCATGCCGGTAGAGGATATGCCCTATGACGCAAACGGTGAGCCGGTCGATATCGTGCTCAACCCCTTAGGCGTACCGTCTCGTATGAACGTGGGACAGATTTTGGAAACCCACCTTGGCATGGCTGCTAAAGGCCTGGGTGACAAAATCAATGCGATGGTTAGGGAGCAGAAAAAGGTCGCAGAAATCCGCAAGTTCTTGGAGACAATATACAACAACGGTGCCGGCCGAATTGAGGATCTAAAGTCACTCAGCGATGAAGATGTGATCGAGCTAGCGCACAATCTCGTCGATGGCGTACCGATGGCAACGCCGGTATTTGATGGCGCTGCTGAAGAGTCCATTAAGGAACTGTTGAAGCTTGCCGATATGCCGGAAAGCGGACAATTCGTCTTGTATGATGGTCGCACAGGAGAGCCCTTCGATCGCGCGGTGACAGTCGGCTATATGTATATGCTCAAGCTAAACCATCTGGTCGACGACAAGATGCACGCACGCTCAACTGGGTCCTACAGTTTGGTGACTCAGCAGCCCCTGGGCGGCAAGGCACAGTTTGGTGGCCAACGCTTTGGCGAGATGGAGGTGTGGGCACTAGAGGCTTACGGTGCTGCCTATACGCTACAGGAAATGTTGACTGTGAAGTCCGACGATGTTGCTGGGCGTACCAAGATGTACAAGAATATCGTCGATGGAGATCATCGAATGGAGCCGGGAATGCCGGAGTCCTTCAATGTATTGGTGAAGGAAATTCGTTCACTGGGTATCGATATCGAGCTGGAGAGCGAGTAACGATACCAACATTGGACTCAATGGTAGGAGCGGCGAGACTGCCGTCGCACCCGATAGCAATTAAGCTCGTGGAGGAAAGGCCTTGAAAGACTTACTGAACTTGTTGAAGTCCCAGGGACAAACAGAAGAATTCGATGCAATCCGCATCGGACTGGCATCGCCGGAGATGATCCGGTCATGGTCTTTTGGCGAAGTCAAAAAGCCGGAAACTATCAATTATCGTACGTTCAAGCCCGAGCGCGATGGCTTGTTCTGCGCGAAGATTTTTGGGCCTATAAAGGATTACGAGTGCTTGTGCGGAAAGTACAAGCGCCTCAAGCACCGTGGCGTGATCTGTGAAAAGTGTGGGGTCGAGGTCGCTCTGGCAAAGGTGCGCCGTGAGCGCATGGGGCACATCGAGTTAGCCAGCCCTGTGGCGCACATCTGGTTCTTGAAGTCACTGCCTTCGCGGATCGGTCTACTGTTGGACATGACGCTGCGCGACATCGAGCGAGTGCTGTATTTTGAATCCTATGTGGTCACTGACCCCGGCATGACCACCCTGGAGCAGGGTCAGCT
>JBCDFM010000380.1:0-3437 GCA_039178015.1 Pseudomonadota bacterium | reverse complement strand
CGCCAGTCGGCCCTGGACCAGTTCGCTACCGCCACTGACAAAGGCCTCGAGATCATATGACTCGTAGTTGCCGTAGGTCGCCCGAATACCAGCCTCAAACTCCTGCGTGGGCTTGTTACTGATAAAGTTAATGGAACCGGCCGTTGTATTCGCGCCAAACAGATCACCCTGGGGGCCTTTTAGCACCTCCACCCGCTCTTGATCGAACAGTAGGCCACGGGTCATCACTGAATAGGGCATAGCCACTTCATCGAAATACAGTCCCACCGTAGAGGTAGCAGCCGTGGAGTAATCCTGAAACCCGACGCCGCGAATCGTGTAGAGCGGTACGCCGGTGGCAGCCGTTTCGTTCACGGTCAGCCCCGGTGTGAACTGCGCGATATCCTCCGGGGTAGCGACACCAAATTCCTGCAGCTGTTCACCGGTGAAGGCATTAATGGTGATACCGACATCATTGATGTTTTGAGTCCGCTTCTGGGCAGTAACAACGGTCTCTTCTAGCACAGTCTGCGCCTGGGCGGTGGCGCTGCAAAGCAGGCCCGCTGACAGCAGCGCAGTGTAAAGGCCTGATCGGGCAAAGTTGAACGAAGTGACGGTGTCTTTCATGACTGGTCTCACTGCATAGTTCTCATGTAGGTTAGTGTTGGGAGCGTTTCTGGGCCACTCTTCATACCTTGATCATACGCAGGGTCGCGGTATTTCTTTTGACAAAACCGGACAATCCCTTGACCAAATCCCTGCAGCGACCGCGCTCTTGGTGCTGAAGCTTGAAAACCTATGCACCTCGCGCTATCACTGCTCATCGAGTGGGCCCTGTTGCGCGCTGCCCTCTCTTTTCCCCATCGGTTTAGGAGTGACGAATGCCTGGTGAAAAAAAGCCTCTACCAAGTGACCCAGCATCTTTGCTGTACGCTAATGCCACTTCACTTGCGCAATGGCTGAACGACGGTGATTTGGGTGCAAGAGAGCTCATGGAGGCAACTCAGGCGCGAATTGCGGCAGTCAATCCTGCCATTAACGCAATCTGCACTCGAATACCCGAGCGGGACGCACTGCAGCTCGCAGATGAAGCTGATCGCAAGCGTGCCTCCGGCGAACCACTGGGCCCGCTGCATGGGCTACCCATTGCTGTCAAAGATCTCGCGCAAACTTCTGGCATCAGAACCACCCTGGGTTCGCCCATTTTCAAAGACTTTATCCCGGACCAGGACTGTCTCTTGGTGCAGCGTCTTAAAGCCGCTGGCGCGCTGGTTATCGGAAAGACCAACACCCCGGAGTTTGGGGTCGGCTCTCACACCTTTAATCCCTTGTTCGGTGTGACCCGCAACCCCTGGGATTTAACCAAGACAGCGGGCGGTAGCAGCGGTGGCGCTGCCGCTGCATTGGCCAGCGGCATGTTGCCGATCGCCGATGGCAGCGACATGGGTGGTTCACTGCGGAATCCCGCTGCGTTTTGTAACGTCGTAGGGTTTCGCCCCAGCCATGGGCGCGTGCCCGCGTGGCCCAGCCCTCTGGGATGGCAATCGCGCATTGGCATCGAAGGCCCGATGGCACGCAATGTGACAGACTGCGCGCTGCTGTTCTCTGTCCTGGTTGGCGCGGACCCGCGCGACCCACTCTCTATTGATAGTGATGCAGCATCGTTCAGAACTCCTCTTGAGCATGACTTTGCGAATGCTCGAATTGGTCTGACACCGGATTTGGGTTTTCTCCCTGTTGAGAGAGAGGTCGCTAAGGTCTGCATGGCGACACGCACCGTATGGGAGGCGCTTGGCTTCACCGTGGTTCCAGCGCACCCAGATCTGCGTGCAGCGATGAAGGTGTTTAGAGTGCTGCGCGGCAGTTTCTACGCGCATATGTGTGCAGGGATGTTGGCTGAGCATCGCGATAAGATGAAGGATACCCTCATCGAGAATATCGAAACCGGCATGGCGCTGACGGCGGCAGACCTCACCCAGGCCGACGCGTCTCGTACGACGCTCTATCAGGGGGCGTTGCAATTTTTTGCAAGCCATGACTTTTTGGTGCTGCCAGCCACACAGGTGTCACCCTTCCCTGTTGAGAACGAGTGGGTGAGGGAAATCGAAGGCACAACGTTAACGGACTATTTGGAATGGATGTCCATCTGCTGCGTGATCTCTGTGCTTGGTCTACCCGCTATCTCAGTGCCCTGTGGTTTCACGCAGGCGGGCCTGCCCGTCGGCTTGCAAATCGTCGGACGGCCGGGAGCTGATCTCGACGTATTGCGCGTGGCGTATGCGCTGGAGAGCGCGCTTGATCTGGTGAGCAAACGTCCTTCTCTCTGAGGAGGAAGGTTTGAACACTCGTCGCACTGGATAATCAATGATTCGCTCTGTCGGTAACTAGCCTCCAGCCGCCTGATTGACATGAAGCGCGCAAGCCTATTACCAGAGACTCTCGAGACTGCAAGGCGCGTCGGATCGTACTGAGTCGCACCCAGTGCAAACGAGAGCAAGGATCTTTATTGCGGTTTTTTATACCGCCCTGAAACCACTGCGCAAACCAATCCATCAGCTGCTCCACGGCACTCCGAGTTGCGGCTAGTTTTGTGATGGCCGTTGATCGTTATGCGCTGCATTGAAGCACTACTGGAACAAGGCCTTGATCTCGGCTGAACCTTCGCTGCTGGCGAGCTCCACCGGGGTTCGGCCCTCGTTATCCATCAGGCTAAGGTCAGTTCCGGCCGCGATCAGCGCCGCCGCCAGCTGGGGTAAGTCATTGCTGATTGCAATGTGCAAGGGCGTACCAAAATGATTGGTGATATTGACGTCGGCACCCTGCTCGATGAGCAGCAGAGCAACCTCGGCATTCTTATTGAACGTTTGTATCGCAAGAGCCGTGCTGCCACCAATATCGAGCGCATTCAGGTCAATTTCCAGGGGTGCCAGAAGTTTGCCCACCCCCTCCGAGGTCGCAGCGTGCCAGAGTGTAAAGCCCCATTCGTTAACGACAGTAGGGTCAGCACCTGCTGAAAGCAGCTGCTTAACCACTGTGACATTATCCTGCTGCACAGCATTGAACAGTGCCATGCTGTCACCTTTGCTGCCCCCTGCGCTGGCCCCTTCGCCAGCGCCCGGTGCGCCGGTTAGCAGCGCCACGATGTCAGGGTCACCGACCGTGGCTGCCAGGCTCAGGGCATCGGAACCCTTTTTGCTGCGAATGTTCACGTCGGCGCCGGCATCCAGCAGCATTGTAATGGCTTGTTCGCGACTTTCGAGAATGGCGCCGTGCAAAGGGGTGCCGCCAGCGATATCAATTGCATCAACCTCAGCCCCGCGAGCAATCAATAGCGCCAGAGCCTCGGTGGCACCGGTACGTGCGGCTAGAAAAATAGGCGTACGTTCGTTGCTGTTGCGGTCTTCCAAAGTAGCACCGTTCGCCAGCAGTAGGTTTATCATCATCGCCTGGTTGTGGCG
>JBCDFM010000379.1:0-3449 GCA_039178015.1 Pseudomonadota bacterium | reverse complement strand
GGATTTAAAAGAGTCCCTGGTTGCGCACGCCATCGATATGTTTCCGTTTTTGGCGAATATGCGCTTACTGCGCCAATGGGCGGGGATTACCGATATGACACCGGACTACAGTCCGATTATGGGGGTGAGCCCGGTAGAGGGTTATTACCTCGACGCGGGCTGGGGCACTTGGGGCTTTAAATCGACGCCTATCTGCGGCAAGACCATGGCAGAGCTGGTGGCCAGCGGTGGCAAGGTGCCGGATTTGATCGCACCGTTCAGTCTGGAGCGGTTTGACCATTTTGCCCAGATCAATGAGATGGGCGCCACGGCGGCGAGCCATTGAGGAGTAGGCGACAGTGAAGATCATGCCCTGTCCCATGAACGGGCCGCGCAATATCAGCGAGTTTATTTACGGTGGCGAGGTCAAGGCCATGCCCGACATTGCCAGCTGCAGCGACAAGGCGTGGGCGGACTATGTGTTTCACTCAGACAATCGCGCGGGCATTGTGATCGAATGGTGGATGCATGCGCCCAGCGCCTACTGGTTTCTCGCCGAGCGCAATACCGTCAGCGATGAGATCCTGCGCACCTGGGATCCCAATGAAACGCCCCCTTCACTAGAAACCTCACAGGGAAACTAGCGTCTATGCCTTTGCATCGACTAGACGCGCCCCGTGGCTTACTGATCAATCGAGATCACCCCGTACGCTTCACATTTGAAGGCGAATCCTACGAAGGCTTTCAAGGCGACACGCTGGCCAGCGCATTGCTCGCTAATGGCCGGTGGCTGCAATCGCGTTCCTTTAAATACCATCGACCGCGCGGCCCCCTGACTATGGCGGGGCAGGACGCCAACACGCTGATTCAGTTGGGCGGTGAACCCAATGTGCTGGCCGATATGCTGCCGCTGACAGACGGCCTGACTGCGCAGGGTCAGAATTACGCTGGCTCCTTGCAGCGAGACTTCAGTTCGCTGCTGGGCTCGCTCTCTCGCTTCCTGCCGGTTGGGTTTTATTACCGTGCGTTTTTTAAGCCCCAGGGCCTCTGGCGTTTTTGGGAAAAGGTCATCCGACAGATCGCGGGCCTGGGTAAGCTGGACTTGAACCAGCGTGTGGCCTATCACGACAAACAATACCTGTTCTACGATGTTGTGGTGGTGGGCGCAGGACCGGCGGGGCTGCGCGCGGCGCTGACTGCGGCGGATGGTGGTGCGTCTGTGATGCTTTTGGATCGACAGCCCGAGGTGGGTGGTGCGCTCTGCTATCACCGATTTGATCGAGAGGGCGCGCTTGCCGCACCGACTCGTGAAACACTGCTGGCCGAGGTGAGCGCGCATCCGGCGATCGATGTGTTTGTTGACGCCACCTGCAACGCCTGGTTCAGCGATAACTACCTACCGGTTATTCAGGGTAACCGTTTGTTCAAAGTGCGTGCGCAGCAGTGCATCGTGGCCTCAGGCTGTTATGAACAGCACGTGGTGTTTCGCAACAATGATCTGCCGGGTGTTGCTCTGGCCAGTGCCGTGGCTCGCATGGTCAATCTCTACGGTGTTCGCCCGGGTAAGCGGGCCGTAGTACTTGGCGGTAACGACGATATCTACCTGCATGCACTTGACCTGGATGACAGCGGTATTGACGTCGCCTGCGTAGTTGATATGCGCAGCAGTGCGCAGCAGAACGAGCTGGCAGAAGCCGTCAGGGCCCGAGGCATTGAGATCCGCATGCAGAGCACAGTGTATGAAGCCCTGGCAACGGCGGGTAATCGTCATCTGCGCGGTGTAGAGGTTCGTCAAATTTCAGGCCGCGGTCAGGTAAATGAGGCAGCGACGGTTATCGACTGCGACCTGTTGTGCATGTCAGCCGGATATATGCCGGCGTACCAACTTTTGTGTCAGGCAGGCGCAAAGCTCAGCTATCTTGACCAGCAGGCGGCGTTCAAGATCGACGGGTTGCCGGACAATTTGCACATCGCAGGTTCCGTGAACGGCCATCATGACTTGGCTGCGGTGATGGCCGATGGCGAGCATGCCGCGCAGTCTGCGTTGCACCAAATGGGCTTGGTGGAAGCGCCTGCTGAGCAACCCATCGGTGATGCTGCCCTGAATTTCGACTGGCCTATCTTTGCCCACCCCGATGGCAAGGAGTTTGTCGACTTCGACGAAGACCTACAGATCGCGGATATTGTTAATGCCACGCGCCTGGGGTATCGCGATGTGCAACTTGTTAAACGCTTTTCTACTGTGGGTATGGGGCCGTCACAGGGGCGACACTCGGCGCTGGCGACCGCAAGACTGATCGCCGATGCGACGGATCGCAGTGTGTCCGACACGGGGGTGACCACCGCAAGGCCGCCGTTTACGCCGGAAACGCTGGCGGTGCTGGCAGGGCGTCATCTCAACCCCTTGCGAGTGACGCCCATGCACCAGCGTCATGTGGAGGCGGGCGCCAGCATGATGCCCGCAGGGAATTGGCGGCGACCTGCGTTTTATGGTCCCGCCGGCGAGCGCGCGTCATGTTTGTGCCGTGAATCCCTCGCCGTCCGACGTGGCGTCGGCCTGATCGATATCAGTACCCTCGGTGGCCTGGAGATTTACGGGCCGGACGCTGCCGAATTCATGAACCGCATGTACACCTTCGGCTTTGCTAAACAGCCGGTAGGTAAAACACGCTACGCGGTGCTCACCAATGAGCAGGGCGTTGTGGTTGACGATGGCGTGGCCTGCCGCTTTGGCGAAGACCACTTTTACGTATCTGCAACCACGTCGGGGGTGGATCAGGTGTATCGCAACATGCTGCATTGGAACGCTCAGTGGCGACTACAGGTCGATATCGTCAACGTCACGAGTGCCTTTGCCGCGGTAAACATCGCCGGGCCTTACTCGCGTTCGGTACTGAACGAGTTGGTAGAAGAGGTGGATCTGAGCCCCCAGGGCTTTCCCTACCTGTCTTGTCGACAAGGCGCGGTGGCGGGCATTCCTACTCGATTGCTTCGCGTCGGCTTTGTGGGTGAGTTGGGCTTCGAGTTACACGTGCCCGCCTCTCAAGGTGAAGCACTTTGGGATGCGCTGTTGACAGCAGGAAAGGACTACGACATTACGCCCTTTGGCGTGGAGACTCAGCGACTGCTGCGCCTGGAAAAAGGCCATTTCATCGTTGGCCAGGACACCGATGGCATGAGCCATCCAGGCGAATTGGGATTGGAGTGGGCGGTCAGTGCGAATAAGCCTTTTTTTGTGGGCAAACGATCGGTGGAGTATTTAGCGCGGGCAGAGCAGCGCCGTAAATTGGTCGGCTTTACGCTACCGTCTGACAGCCCACGGCCACAGGAAGGACATCTTGTGCTCGACGCGGGCGACATCAGCGGCAATGTCACCTCATGTGAATACTCCCCTACGATGGACAGCATCATAGGGCTTGCTTATGTACGGCCGCATCAAAGCACTGAGGGCGAGCACATTGATATTCGGG
>JBCDFM010000378.1:0-3513 GCA_039178015.1 Pseudomonadota bacterium | reverse complement strand
GAATCGCACCATGCAGGCCAACCTCATCTCCAACTACGCATTAATCCGCAAGTATGCACCGCTGATGAAGCAGCAGGGATATGGCTCCGTGCTCAATGTCTCGAGCTATTTCGGCGGCGAAAAATACGTTGCGGTGGCTTACCCCAATCGCGGTGACTACGCGGTTTCAAAAGCAGGACAGCGCGTGTTGGCGGAGATTCTGTCACGTCATCTGGGTCCGGAGATACAGATCAATGCTCTTGCCCCGGGGCCAGTGGACGGCGCAAGACTGCGCGGGCTGGGCGATGCGCCGGGTTTGTTTGAACGGCGCGGACGTCTGGTGCTGGAAAACAAACGCCTGAATCAAGTCCACGCCGCTATTCTGGCCGCATTAAAAACAGGCTTGCCGGCAGGAGAGCTGTTGGTGCTGGCAATCAACGATATGGCCAAGATGCCAGGTGCCAATACGCTGCCTAAACCGCTCACTAAGCTGCTTGCCCAGGTGGCGGACTCGCAGGGCAGCGGCAGTGCAACACGCTGTCTGCTGAACGCGGAATTAGCGGGCAAGCTGATGCACCGGCTACAGCTCGGCTCGCTTTTTACGGAAGAGCTGGCCACCCAGTTTATGGAGCAGTTCACGGACGCCCCAGCACCCTTCTTCGATAAAGAGTCGATCAATAAATCAGCGGCACAAATTGAATCCGGCATTCTCAATCGATTGCACCTGCACAAGATGCCTACTGACGAACAAGTGGGCCTGTCCACGGTGTTTCACCTGGCAGATGACATTGTCAGTGGTGAAACCTTCCACCCGTCAGGTGGACTCAAGTTCGATCGATCAGTCACCGAAGGCGAGCTGCTGTTACCGCCCAGTGAAGCGGAGCTAGCCAAACTCAAAGGTATGCGCGTGATACTCATCGGCGACGCCATGCGCATGGAGCTCACCGCCATCGCCAAAGGCTTCATCGACCACGGCGTATCCAGCCTGCGTATTCTCACCAAAGGTAGAGAGGCCGCGGGCGATTTAACTCACGCTATCGCAATGGATGGCGCGCCCACGGACATTGAAGTCACCGCCATTGGTGAAGATATCGAAAGTGCACTGGACGCAGCTTTACGCCAGGGTGGCGCCGACGCCATTGTGAGTAGCCCCTTCGTCAGGCTGCCGATGAAAGCACTGGCGGCAGAGAAAGATGAAAGCTGGGATCGCGTGCTATCGGACACCGAGTTTGCCGAACTGGTAAAAGATCAGCTCACTCACCATTTCAGAGTGGCGCAGCGCGCCGCACTGGTGCCGCGTTGCCAACTGGTGTTTCTCACACCGGATACATCAATGGCTTCTTCGCGTGAGGAATTTGCCCTTGCTCTGTTCGTCAAGAACTCATTGCACGCATTAACGGTAACGTTGGGCGTAGAAACGGAAAGACTTCCAACCGTACCCGCAGTCAATCAGGTGCAGTTGACACGACGAGCTCGCACCGAGGAACCCGCTAACGATAAGGAACTGGAGGAAGAAATGCAGCGCGTCGTGCATGCAGTGCTGCAGTGTTGTGTTCCCGCACCCAGTCCTTCCGAAAGCCGGTACCTATCGCGAATATTTCGGGGTAACGCCGTTACCGTATAAGAAACTGCACCCAATCCTACGCAAGTCGCTCATTGCGACTACGGCTTGGACTGTACAAGTCAATGCATCGGCTTAACCGATGTATTGGCTTGTAATTTTCGTGTTGTTCGATATCTCAGACTCGCTATCCTTGCGCACCAATTACATGCGTGGCCTGGCTAACAGGCCTGACTTAGGACAGCGGAGATGAAGCTATGGCAAAGGGCAATCAAACATTCGGTCAGCGTTTCGGACAGTGGGTACAGGACCCCATGGGCGGTGTCATTGCGGCGTCGGTAGCCACCATGAGTAGCCTGGGCGTGGTGCTCTCTGGCTCATGGCTGATTCACATGATCATCAACTAGGCCCACGCTTCGACACTATTTTCAACACTATTCAAGTGCCCCTGGCTGCATCAGCACCAAAAAACCAAAGCTGATCACGCCGAACAAACTCGCAAGCGCCAGGAAAAGATGCACCTTGGCGTTGGCGCTGATCAAGCCGGCTACACTGATAACAAAGATGACCATCTGACCTGCTCGCAATGGATGGTAGAGCGGCATATTAATAATAACCGTGGTAGATACAGCGCTGATGATGGTCACGAGAATCATCCCAAGAAAGAACCGGCTTCGCACGCTTTGATAGTAGTCGCGCCAGGAAGTGACGTCTGACGCCTGAACTGGAATGAGTACAGCGATGGTGAAGTATTGGGCCGCGGGGCTAGCGAGCGCGATCAGGTATTTCAGGTAGGTCCACTGTACTTCTCTATAGGACCAAAAAGCCCAGAAAGCATTAAGCACATACACCAGTGTGGTCAGCGTGAATAAAAGATGAGGCCAGTAAAGGTCACTCGGTCGGCAGGCGTAAGGGAGTCCGCCCACCAGCCGCAATACGGTAAACGAAAATATCATCGAAAATGCGATTGCGATGTACTCAAACAGCTCCATCAACCATTCTCCTTTGGATGGCTCGCAGCATGCGCACCAGTATAGGGAACTCAGCCAGTAATCGAACCTCTACTGGACCCTGTTAGCACACGGGTCTTCTGCCGCCTTTGCTAACCATCTCTGAGGCTCGCATTCACGAACGGTACGTAAAATATATGCTACAACCACGTAGCGCCCGGCACCACTTCCAACGCACCTCGCCGCTCCCAAAGGCGCCAGTGATAAGACCTCCCTTTACTTCGGCTCTCTTGTTTGGGTACAACAAGCTTCACGTGCCGATATTCACGCATTCAATCCAGCGCTGTTCGAAGCACTCCCTTAGATCAAACCAATTTTGCATTTCGCGCGTAAACGCTCCCGGATCATTCCATTGAACATAACTATGCCAGGAGCTTTAACGTGAACAACACGATTCTCATTCTTCTTTTCGCTTGCTTTGCGCTGGGGCTACCCATCTGGGCGATGCAGACCAATCAATATGACCGAACGGTCGTGAGCGGCTGTACAGGTAGTTGCTATGAGCAGTGGCGAGAAGAAACGGGAGGCGCGGCAGCGGTAGCGCAGGCGCAAGTCGCGATGAAAGCCGAAGCCAGTCCTGCAGAGTTGGGTGAAATGAGCTACGCCGGTTGCGCGGCCTGCCATGGCGCCGGCGGTGAAGGTGGAATTGGACCGAAGCTTGCGGGGCAAGACTCATCGGAGATCGTCGATAAGTTACTGCGATATCAGGCGGGAGAGGAGGTCGGACCCCAAAGCAACCTGATGTGGGGACAGGCGGCGATTTTAAACACCAACGACATCGACAACCTCGCCGCCTATATCGCGACTTTTTAGCGTCGGCATTGGCGAAACAAATCAAACTTGGCCGACTTTTCTGGTTATGTTTTCGGTCACTTGTTCAAATTTTGCTATAGTCTGTCTACGGTATTTTAAAGCGTCGTAAAACGGAGGGATTGGACAGTGCATAATTCAGATAACACACTG
>JBCDFM010000377.1:0-3525 GCA_039178015.1 Pseudomonadota bacterium | reverse complement strand
GTCTTACAAAGCTGCCTGTGAACTGCTCGAAAGCACTGAAAAACGCCGACATATCTCTGAAGATGGCGTCCTTGCCTTTTGTCACGCCACCGCCGGGTCCGTATAGGAAAGCATTGTCGGCGTACAGTGACGCTATCGCTTTGGCGTCGCGTGTTTCAGTGGCCGCGTGATGTGTATCTCTAAGGCGTTTGAACGCCGTTTCTGCGTCATTTGCCTGGAAAAAAGCTGTTGCAGTGCTCTTTATCATCCCTTCGCCTCCAGTAAGTCGTCGATTCTATTCCTGTGCTGAGTTTTCAGAAGAGCGTGACAATCAAACAGTGCTAGTGGGCATTCGCAGGCTATTGAGTTTGAGGACCTCAACCCTGAGCCTGCACAGCGAAACCGTCGTTATGCGCGTGTTTTTTGAAACAGCGTATACAGCGACAACTCAGCCAATAAATCCAAATCGTCCGAGGCGGGCTTTTCTTTGTACTGGCAGATGGTTGTGAAGAAGTACATTTCAAACTGCATGCAAAACAGCTCCACGCGACGTTTAGCTTCGGTTTTGCGTTTGCCCTTGAAGCGGTTGATATAGGGCGACATGTCCTCGCGTATGATTTCATAGTTTCTTGTTGTGATTGCGGAGTCTGTCATTTGCGCCTGCATAATAGCGCTGTAAAGTTCGGAGTGCTCCACCCAGGTGTTGGCCATATACTCAACCCACGCCCGCATCGCCTTAAAAGTGGGCTGCTCCATTTCATTAATGAGCGCGAAGGTTTCCTGGCCAGAAGGTGAGATGCGCTGCCAGGCCGCTAGCGCGAGGCTGGTCTTGTCTTTAAAATGTAGATAGAAGGTAGAGCGGTTAGCACCTGCTCGTGTGGTAATCATATCGATAGTGGCTTCATGAAAGCCGACTTCCTTGAATACCTCCAGTGCGGCATCCAGAAAACGTGTTCTGGTGAAGCTGCGCTGTTGGCTGCGTAAAGATTCTGGTTTGGCCACTGCATCCCCCGGTTCTAACGTCGACAGTGTGTTGATTAAAGCGGCGTATGTCTAGCTACAGTATCATATAACGTATACCTGTACACCCCGCTGCGTGCAGGGTTAATAGGTCCAAAGCAATATGCGGTATTAACCACACACTGTAGCTTCTATATAAGTGATACTAATCGTCAGATCGCGAACTACGTGTCTGACACCCAGCTCTGAGTCATTTACTTGCTTTAGTAGCTGATGATTCTTTGCGGAACTCGCCGGGGGTCCTTCCCGTCCATTGCTTAAATGCTCGGTTGAATGTTGCGGGTTCGGAGAAACCTAGTCGGTATCCGATCTCGTTGATGCGCAGTTCCGAGGCCTGCAAGTGGTAAATCGCAAGATCTCTTCGAACGCCTTCTTTGATCAGCTTGAAAGTGTAGCCCTCTTTCTTCAGGCGTCGACGCAGTACGTCCGGCGCCATTTGCAGGCCGTGTGCCGCGCTAGCAAAGGTCATCAAATCGAGGTGGTCAGAGCCTTTCAGTAGCAAGCTAACCCTACCCGATACGCTACGATCGGCCCATTGGGTCGTCATGAGATCGGGCAAGATATCTATGAATGCCGCCGCTGATGTAGGTTTTTGAACAATCGGCATATCAAGATATTTCCGGCTCATAACCATGGTGTTGGCGTCCCGTTCAAAATAGATACGGGTGGGGAACATCTCAGTAAACTCTTCAGCGCTTTGCGGTCTACTAAACTCAAAACATAGCCGATCCAGGAGTATGGGCTTTCCGATCAGCCACATGAAAATGCGCAGCTGCAAGAAGCTTATCCAAATAAGAAACGCGTAGTTTTCGAGCGTCTTGGCTTCGTTCCAAGGGGAGCGTCCAATCAAGTGCGCTTCTTCGCCCCGAATCTCGAGCGATAGGTCCATGTCCTCCTGTACCGTCATCCAAAATGACTGCCAACGCAGTATTGCCTCGCTCAGATTCTCGCTGGTCAAGGTTGCATGAACCGCCAAGGCCGTGCCACCAGGCCTGGTTTTCCTCGACAAAAAACCCAGCGTTTCATCCTGTAAGCGCGAGGCGATTGCCCTAAGCAGTTCACCGACTTTTCTTCTCGGGAATTGGCCTTCAGCGTCAGCCAAAAGCGCCGGAGCGAGCGCGAGAGACTTAAGTAGATTTTCAGGTTCTATGCCTTGGTCGGCGCCACCACGCATCAATGAGATGGCATTGCTGATATGCGTGAAATCCTTTGAGGTGTCATCGGGGTAGGTCATTTTGATAGGTACTATATCGCACTGTTATTCGCAAAAAATGGCCAATAAAACGCCATGCTAGGCCAATGTTCCCGCGGCCAAGGAATTATATCGTATTGCCTAACGCATCTCTTCGAGGACCCAAACTGTCCTTTGAAGGGTGGAACCAACCCCCAATCCAAAGGGACACACAATAACTACGCAAATAGGAGGTCTTGAAATGGCACTCGTAGAGTTTAAGAGAGAAGACGATCTAGCGATCATCACGATCGACAACCCCCCGGTTAATGCGTTCTCCCACCAACTTGGTGAAGAGATGCTCAAAATCGTCCAGGACATTGCGGAGAGTGATGCCAGAGCATTGCTGACTCGCGCGTCAGGCGCTAATTTTTGCGCCGGTGCCGATGTCAATATATTTGTTGGGCTCACTCAGCGCACCGGCGCAGGTTTGGTGGCAACCGGGCTCAATATGATTGATATGCTGGAGACCTTACCCATTCCTACTGTGGTCGCTGTTAATGGCGTATGCGCTGCGGCAGGTATGGAGATTTTGTTGGCCCATGACATTGTCATCGTAGGAGAGGGTGCACAAATGGGCCAGATCGAGTCCAAGATCGGTACCACCACATTGGCCGGCGGTGCTCAGCGCATCGCGGCAAGAGCCGGTGTTGCACGAGCCAAGCAGATGGTGTTTGAAGGTAGCCTCTATGACGCCAAGACAATGGAAAGGTGGGGCATTATCAACCAGGTCGTACCGGACGAGGAGCTTGAGTCACGTTCTCTAGAGTATGCACAGCAACTTGCGGCAGGGGCGACCGCAGCCCACGCAGTCACCAAGGGCATCATAAATGCCTATGGCCGCAGCGGCGTCGCCGCGGCGGATGACGCACTCCGCGCCGGTGCACCCAAGCTATTTGAAAGCCAAGACAAGAAAAACAGTGTCTCTACCTTCCTTGAGAAAGGCCCTATGTGCCTGTTCGATGGGTCGCTGACTTACGAGGGCAAATAGTATGTTCGATATCAAAGGTAAAGTTGCTGTCGTTACCGGCGGCACGCGCGGTATTGGCGAGATGATCGCCACGGGCTTCGTTCGCGCCGGGGTTAAAACCTACGTGACGTCACGAAAACGGGATGCGTGTGAGGCGATTCAGGAAAAGCTCTCGAAAGAGGGCACCTGCATTGCGCATCCCTCTGATTTATCCACCGTAGAGGGAGTCAATGAATTCACCGCTTGGTTCGCCGAGCGCGAAGGTAAACTCGATATTCTCGTGAACAATGCGGGTGCCACCTGGGCCGAACCGATCGAATCCTTC
>JBCDFM010000376.1:0-3563 GCA_039178015.1 Pseudomonadota bacterium | reverse complement strand
TTGAACCAGCGCCATGCCCAGTAGCGTGACGGGGAGTCCAATCAACAGTGTCCATGCGATCGCAGTCTGGAAAAACACGTAGCCGATGCCGATGCCAACGATTGGCATGATGTAGGCATATAGGCTAACGAACACACCGCCGGCGCGCTGTGCCAACGCGAAGTTGAGAAAGTAGGGAATAGCGGTACAAATCACGGCCAGAATGAGCAACCCGGACCAGTCGTTCACGCTGGGTTCCACAATCAAAGGTGCTTCGAAGAGAAAGGCCAACACCCACAAAATCACGCTGGCATAGAAAATAGAGACGCCCGCAACGCTCACCGGAGATAAACCTTGCGTGAGCTTTTCAGCGAGCACGCAGTACACACCAAAGCACGCGTAACCGCCGGCAACCCAGGCAACGCCACTAAGCTCTGATGTAGTGCGCAGCAATTTGTGGGGTCCTAACGCCAGCACGAGCCCTGAGGTGCCGAGGATCAATCCCACCCAACCCAGCCAGTGCACACGTGTGGAGATAGGGGGAAGCGCCACCACTATCAATGCGGTGAACGGCACAAAAGCGACCATCAGGGTTGCCATCGCAGAGCTAATATGTTCCTCGCCCATCGGAAGCATCGACCACAGGGTTGCCAATCCAACAGCACCCAATATGATCATGTACCCGGATCGTTCTAATGCCGGTCGAATAGACTGCCGCGACAGCGCACAAAACAGGAATATCGCCGCCGAGGCGAACGAGGCGCGAGCCGCGCCGATAAAAATAGGCGTAAACCCAGACTCGATGGCTTTTATGATCGCGATGCCGACAGCAGAAAGGATCGCGATAGCGAGCAGCATCCCAAGATTAATAAGGCGTGTCATCACCGGTATCCTAGTTGAAGCGTCGATCAAAGGCAGCCCGTTTTTGCAGATTAACGCACTACGGAAAGAGGGGCATAGCAAACCTAAAGCTTGTAGCGGGTGAACGGAATCATTCCAGCGAAGGCATCAAAAGTCCCTTCTATCTTAAGAGATGCATAGTCCTGATAATGGCAATAATCGTTACTGTCGTTGCTTGATCTTAGTTGAAGCGGTATCAATAACTGATGTCGATCGTCCGCCGTGTGAGCACGATACCGCAGAGCATCAGAACTAGCCCCAACGCGCGGCTCATCGTTAAGGGAGTTTCTTGAGCACCAAAGCAGCCACAGTGATCGATGATCGCCGATGCAAGTGTTTGACCGAGTAGCATCAGCACGATGGCGTTTCCAACCCCTATCTCGTGCGCGATAGAAGTGACAGACATGACATAGAATGCGACGAAGAGACCACCGAGAAAGTAATAGGTTGGTATGACCTTCAGGTTCGATACGATTGGTTCTGACCGGATGAGCAATACCCGTGTCGAGGCCGCAAACGCGAGCGCCAAGAGTAGGGTGGCAGCCTGCACTGGATTCCCGAGGCGGGAACCTAGCCCTCCGATGAGTGCAGCCATGATTGGAATGCCGATGCCCGCGAGTACCATAGGTACGTTTAGTGCGAACAGTGGCAACATGCTGGTCACTGCCGCTCGTAATGGGCGAGGTCTGGTGTTGTCGCCAGACTGGATCCTGGGCCCGTCGATCGCCCGCGGCGAACTTGTTGAACTGCTGCCCAAGTACGCGCCTTATACCACAGCATCCACGCTGTATGCGGTGCACCCCTATCAACGTTTTATTCCACCAAAAGTCAGGGTGTTCATAGAGTTTCTCATCGAGCGATTTGGGCAGAATTACGACTGGTCGATTGATCCGGCGGAATACTAATGGTTTGCGCCGAATCTGACATTTTTATTGACGCGAATTATGCGTAGGCTACAAGAAGCTGGGTGTTTTGATCACATTTAGTGTATTGCAATGGTGACCGAGGAAGTTCGCAAACTTAAGCCATCAGATGCTGTCGCGATAGTCGAGTGTTTTGGGCGAGTCTATGGAGAGAGCTACGGTAACGAGCTGTTTCACCGCCCCGAAATGTTAGCCCGAGCGATCGCCGATGGAGACGTTATGTCCGTTGGTGCCGTAATGAACGACGGTCGTATTCTGGCGCATATGGCTATGACCTCGAACGGCGTCGGTGCTACCCCCGAACTGGGCAACACCGCAGTTGACCCGATTGCCAGAGGCAGGGGGCTCGCGTGGAAAGTGGGCGAGGAACTCATCGAGTGGTGTCAGGAGTTGGGTAACACCGCTTTCTTGCAATATCCAACTACAGACCATCATGTTATGCAGCGCGAGGCGGCGAAGCATGGCAATGAAACCGGTTTGATGCTCAGTTATATACCTGCAGAAACCGACGGCAAAATCCGCTCGGGTCGCCGCCAGTTAAGGCAGGGAGCAACTATTGTTTATCATCGGATTGGGGCCAATGTCGAATCTTCAGAAATTTATCTACCTGACTATTTCCATGATGAAATTAAAGGCTATGTCGAGAGCTGCCGTCTGCAAAGACAGTACATGAAACCCCTACCCGATAACGCGCCCACGACTTCGGTCGTGGAAGAGCGCCTGGAAAATCGTCGCGGTCTTGCCCGGCTGACTGTTGTCTCGGGCGGCCTGGATTTAGAGACACGTATTGCAGACTTCGCCAGTAAGGACCTTCCTTGCTTGCAAATCGATTTTCTTATGAACGACGCTTACATAGATAGCTCAGTCGGTTGTGCTCGCGCTCAAGAGTTTGTGTTCAGCGGATGGCTACCTGGCTATCGTAAGGTTGATGTCTTCAGGATGCAGCGCGTGGCGTCGCAGCATACGGATCTCTGTCCACTACTGGTAAACCGACCCGCACAGATTCTGCTTTCGAAAATCCTTAGGGATATTCAGCCCTAGGTTTCCAAACAATGCCATCAAAGCTAAAACTCTTGGTATTCGGACACTGGGATCAGGTTCAGATTCTCGGGCGGTCCGCAGGTAGTGGGTAGCATTCGTCTAGTTAAAGTCGCCTGGGCTGTGCCGTTCTGCTAGCTGAGATTCCTCCGGCCCCCACACTCGATTCACCCGATAACCGCGTTGATAGCCAGGACGTGCTTCAATCTCTTTCGCCCAACGAATCACGTTCTGATATGACTTTACATCGAGGAACTCAGCGGCCTCATAAATATTATTCAAGACTAGCTCGCCATACCAGGGACAGGTGGCGATATCAGCGATGGTGTAGTCTTCGCCAGCCAGGAAACGGTTGTCGCCCAGCCGTTTGTCCAGCACATCGAGCTGCCGCTTGACCTCCATCGTATAGCGATCGATAGGATACTGATACTTCGTCGGCGCGTAGGCATAAAAGTGGCCGAATCCACCGCCGAGAAAAGGTGCACTGCCCATCTGCCACATCAGCCAGGACTGACAAGCGGTTCGCTCGGGTAGGGCCTGGGGATAAAACGCGTCAAACTTTTCCGCCAGGTAGAGAAGAATCGCGCCGGATTCAAACACTTTTGTAGGCGGGTTGCTGCTGTAATCCACTAGCGCTGGAATTTTGGAGTTTGGGTTGATATCAACGAAGCCACTGCCAAACTGATCCCCCTCCGTAATATCAACGGGGTAGGCATCATACTC
>JBCDFM010000375.1:0-3572 GCA_039178015.1 Pseudomonadota bacterium | reverse complement strand
GCGAGGAGGAAGAGCAGTTCGTCGATGCGCTTCCAAAACTGCGAGTGTCAAATGAATTGGACTGGCCACCAATAGACTTTGCGCACAGCGGTCAGCCACAGGGATACTCGGTAGACCTGGTTACCCTGTTGACGGACATGATCGGTCTGGAGATACAGTTCGTGAATGGTTTCACTTGGTCGGAATTAACAGAGCAGTACGTCTCGGGCGATATTGATCTGCTGCACGGTGCTATCTTGAATGAACAAAATAGTGATCTTGGACTGCTAGGGACCCCCTATGTTCGCCTGCCTTTCGCGATTGCTCTACCAATGGAGTCGATTGACCACACCACCAGTGAAACGCTACAGCATAAAATGGTCGCAGTTCCCAAAGGATGGTCCATCCTCCCTTTGGTAAAACAGCAGTATCCTGCCGCTCGCGTTGTTGAAACAGACTCGACTTTACACTCGCTGGAATTGCTCAGCACGGGCGAGGTAGACGCCGCCATCGACAACCGCATTATCATGCAATACATATCGCGTCACTATTTTCTAGGCCCTTTTGACTATGCTCCTTATCTGCAACCAGACGGAGAGCCTTTACCAGACAGCCTGCATATTGTTGTACCCAATGACAGACCTCAGCTACGTGCCCTACTCGACAAGGCTATTTTGGCTATTACACCCTCTCAACATGATTACCTGAATGCTAAATGGCTGTCCTTCGATTCAGCACAAGTTGGCGCGGAATCCAGTGCGGTCCCGGACGAGGCAATGATCAGGGCCGCACAAAATCACCCCGTAGAAGGCGCGATTTTTGAGACAACGTCCGAGGGCGAATCTTGGCTAGTCTACGTAGCACCCACCTATCAATATGGACAGACAGATAATCCGCTCTACCTCGGCATTCGTGGATCGCTTGATGATATCGTAAGCCCGTTTTTGGATGAAGTGAAGCTCTCTATTCTGGTGACAGCCGCGTTTTTACTGTGTCTGGCTCCCCTGTCCTGGTTGTTTGCAAATCCCATTGTTAATCCAATCAAGCATTTGGCGGTACAGAACGACAAGGTGCGCAAACGCAACTACGATGCGGTAGAGCGCATAACAACACGCGTCATGGAATTGGATGAGCTTTCCGAATCTATGACAGTGATGGTGGATGCAATCAAGGCGCATGAACTTGCCCAGCGAAAGTTAATGGATGCTTTCATAGAATTGATAGCGGAGGCAATAGATGATAAGTCCGCCTACACAGGCGGGCACTGTAGGCGTGTACCGGAGCTCGCAATGATGCTCGCCAGGTATGCATCAAACTCAAAATTGCCTGCATTTCAGGGTTTCAGTCTGGAAACAGAGGATGAATGGCGCGAGTACCGTATCGCGGCCTGGTTACACGACTGCGGCAAAATCACGACCCCGGAGCACATAGTCGATAAAGGCTCTAAGCTAGAGACCATTTACAATCGCATACACGAGATCAGGATGCGATTCGAGGTGCTGTGGCGTGATGCGGAGATCGAGTACTGGCGAACGCTGAATGAGCATCCTGCGGATCAACGCGAGCTGATCGCTCAAATGCAGAAAACCCAAAATCAGCTTGAGGAAGACTTTAGATTTGTTGCCGATTGCAACGTAGGTGGGGAATTTCTCAGCGACAGCGCCCTGCAGCGCTTGAAAGCTATCGGGCAGCGAACCTGGACCCGTCATTTTGACGATCGTCTCGGCCTCTCCCCAGTAGAAGAAATAAGACTGACAGACACGGACAGACCTCTACCAACAGAAGAACCGCTGCTCGCAGATAAACCCGAACATATTTTAGAGCGTACTCGATCAACACAATATCCACCCGAGCTCGGCATCAATATGGACATTCCCCAGCATTTGGGCAACTTAGGTGAGCTTTATAATCTGAGTGTTTCGAGGGGCACGCTGACAAAAGAAGACCGATTTCGCATCAACGAACATATGATCAGTACAATAAAAATGCTAGAGAGCTTACCCTTCCCGGACGAACTCAAGAAGGTTCCGCGCTATGCGTCGACCCATCACGAGACGTTGCGCGGCACCGGTTATCCCAGAAAGCTCTCTGGCGATCAGTTGAGTATCGCGGAACGCATGCTGGCGATCGCGGATGTATTTGAAGCACTCACGGCCTCCGACAGGCCTTACAAGAAAGCCAAGCCAGTTAGTGAAGCGCTAGACATCATGCATCGCATGGTCAATGACAATCACCTGGATGCTGATTGCTTCAATCTGTTTGTAAGAGAGCAAATATATGTTAAGTACGCTGACCGCTTTCTCGATCCTTCCCAAGTCGACGATGTTGATCCTGGTCGGTACGTAGAAGCCAGCTGACTGTTCTAAACAGACAGAACCCTAGCAGATGATGCCCCATCGCTACCGGGTGCGATGCGGCGGTAACGAGCTATCGGTTGAAGTCATATCTGTGAGATCGATCAGGTGCATCCAGGTAAAGCCTGCGTTGAACGAGTGATAGATGCGACTGTCTATTCGCTTACGGGCTTTCGCTTTGCATATCGACATGAAGCGGCATTGCGACAGGAAAACGCCATGGCTCGCATGGCTATTCCCATCGCGGCTTTTATCGCCGAAATTGCGCTGCAGCGCCTGGCGTTCTTCAGGCCTATTTAGTTCATTCTTTTAACGGAGTTGGCAAACAGCGCCTGGCAAGCTCTATCCATCGCGGAGGGGATACAAGACGCTCGGGATAGAAAACAGCATATGCTCGATTGGAAGCACTGGCAGGATGACGCGCTTTGGTTCACGCCCTATTTCAGCATTGGTGTTTGGATAAGCATGGACATGATCTTCATACCGTTTCTAATCTAGCTATGAATCGAGCTCATCGACGATCCAAAGCCATAAAATCCCTACTAAGTAGACCACCAACATCTCCTCTAAAAGCCACCTTTATCGCGCTGATCCCGCCTCGCAAGGTCACTTCGTAATACTTCTAGCTGGTGAAGCCGAAGCTCGATACCTGGATGCGTTAGACCGCATCTTTGAACTCGACGCGGCCAAAGCTACCGCCGGTAGTTTTACCAGAACTAAGCTGGGAGGCTGTTGTCTAGATTGTGCGGCGAAACAAGGGTTTTCTAACACGCGCCCAGGAGGTGAAATTTCAGTATGTCCACATTGAATGGCGGGATTTCCGCAAGAACTCTCGCATTATTTCTGGTGATTCTTTTCGCCATGGCAGCCAATCCGGGGCGCGCCGAGAACGTATGGGTCGTCGCACCCTACATGGAAGAACCCGGCACCCAACTGATGGTTAACGCATTCGAGAACATCGCAGAGACGCGTGGTTGGCAGGTCCAACTCATTCAAGAGACTATACAGTTAGAATCACTCCTGACGAACGTTATCGGCACTGAAAATCAGCCCGATGCCATTGTGATCAACCTCTCTTCTGACCTCATCCATTCAAGTCTTGAAGCCGCCACAGTGGCGTCCATTCCCATTGTAGGTATGGACGCCGATGATTCGCCCCTGTTATTGACTAACGTCACCAGTGACGCGTTCGCCATGGCAGCGGAGACCTCCAGCTTCGTGGTAGAGGCACTGGAGGGT
>JBCDFM010000374.1:0-3640 GCA_039178015.1 Pseudomonadota bacterium | reverse complement strand
GCACCCTTGGTAAGGGTGAGGTCGGGAGTTCAATTCTCCCTCGCGGCACCATTTTGAAATCACCCCAATTACCTGATTATAGTAGCTTTTTGCTTCAGAACAGGGCAAAAGGAAATCACCGATTTTCGCTGCAACCTCGTAAGTTCGTGCAGAACCGTGCAGGAACATGCAGCTTCGGACGTCCAAACGGCGTCCAATTTGTTCGTAAGTCGTTTCCAGCGCACTGCTTAGAAAAGCACTTGATTCGTAGTCAAGGCGATCCTGCCCGTTTCCCCAATGAAATCAGCACACACCGCCACGAACCGTTCGCAGAAAAAGACGTGATGAATCAAAAACTGGCCTTTAGGGCCTCGAACCGAGGAGACGAGCGATGACGCCTCAATCTTATCCGCTTGCATGGCCTAGCTTTCGAAAGCGCACACCTTCATCGCGTCGGCGGAATGGTCAGTTCAAACATGGCAATCGCCACATCACTGTATCGGCGGCGGCTGACCGCCTCGAAGATGAAGTTGATCGCCTTGGCGGAGCCAACCTTGTCATTAGCAGCAATGTGCAACCGACACTTTCTGGTCGTCCTCGTTCGGGTCAGGGGCGTCCAGATGATCCGGGTGTGGCCGTCTACTTCGCCCTAAAGGGCGATCCGATCACCTTGGCTTGCGACACCTTCACGGATCTTGCCCAGAATATAGCAGGCTTGGCCGCCCACATTGAAGCTGTTCGCAAGATTGAGCGCTACGGTGTCCAAGAAGCTAAAGAAACCCTTCAAGCGTTTGCGGCGCTTCCTGCCCCGACGACCAGTGCAAGGCCATGGTGGGAGGTCCTGGGCGTCTCACAGAGCGCCAGCAAACAAGAGATCACGAAAGCGTATCGCACTAAGGCCAAGACAGCTCACAGCGATGCTGGTGGGTCTGATGCAGCCATGGCCACGCTGAATCGTGCTCGCGACGAAGGTTTGCAGGCTGCTTAACCGCCCCACGGGGCCACAAACTATGGAGAGAGGTAATGCCAATCAGTCCAGAGCGGATGAAGCGTTATTTTGGCGGATCAATCCATTCCAAAGAGTGGAAGGCGTTTCGAGCGTTCATCTTGTTCCGAGCGGGTAATCGTTGTGAGGGCACGCCCCAGCATCCAAATTGCCGGGCTGTAAACAAAAAACCGCACCCCGAAACTGGTGGGCATGTGGTGCTGACGATTGCACATATGGACCACGATGAAAGCCACGCTGATCCTGACAGATGTCGAGCGCTATGCCAGCGCTGTCACAATAAATGGGATGCGCCTCACAGGAAGAAAAATGCCGCACGAACACGACGGCTTAAACAGCCCCAGATAGATATCGAGGATTATATTGAGGCGAGCGGATAGGCTATTTTTACGATGACTAAATATCTGGATAAGGCTAGCCCCGTCCGCCTCTCCGACCACACCCGCCATCTCTGGCACTGCACTCAGCTTGGAGGCTGTAGAGAAAGCGGGTCAATACCTCGTGGATCGCCTGCTTCAGATCTCGGCGACACCTATATCGAAGTCAGCAAGAAAGGGTTTTGTCCTTTCTGTAGGGGAAGCTGGGCAGTGAGGCCTGATTATAGTGGGTCTGGGTATGGGGAGAGACAAATTGGAACTGAATAAAATGGTGCGCCGTCAGCTTCGCGTTCATGCGCAGAAGTGGGAAGTTGAGCCGCGGTTTATGCGCAGGCCAGGGCTAACACTTGTGCATCCATTTCATAGCCGCTGGTGTGTGTCGTTTCCAGATAGTGAAATCGACTCTGTCGAGTTAAGCCGTGCGACCCATCTATTCATTGAGGCCTTTAGATGTGGCTATCGATCAGGGATTGCCACGAATTTTCTGTCCGCAAACAAATAGACGCCCGCGAAGTCGGACAGGCAAGTCTGTCTTCACGAGCGCCACTGGGCCACTTTGAGGCTGGGGGGGCTGATGGGAGGCCCAGCAAGGGTATTTATAGGGGATAAATGTGTTAAGAGAATGGCATGAAAAATGACTTGCTGAAAACCGTTAGCGCCGCATACCGAGACGCCAGCGCTGCCGAGGTCGCGCACGACATTCGAGAAAGTGTTGTTCAAACAATTCATCGCGCATTGCTTGACGCCGTTTACCGCGTCAGAGGTGAGGTGCCTCCAGGCTATTCGGCGTTCGCGATGCGCGATGCTGAAGACACCGCACAAAGACTGTTTGAAACAATCACACCAGAGGCTTGGGCTGCCGCAGCTAAGCCTATCATGTCCAAGAGAGATGCAAAGCTGACTAGGGCAAGGGCGATGCAGGCAATAATCAATTCCTAAGCGCAATAAACGGAAATGTGCCTGCGCTAGGGCGCAGGCTTTACACTAGGGGGAAGCGGCGTCCCGTCTAAAAGCGTGAAAGGCTCACCGCGAAGATCTTCTGAGGTTAAAACGCCAAGCACATTTCGGCACTCGCGCACAAGCTCCGCATCGATCGCAAGCCAGAGCGCATCATCACGCCGTGCGTCGGCCAGCCTTGGCGTCGGTGGGGCAGATACTGTATCCAACACGTGTGTCATACAGTAGGCCTCGCCAATCCGTGTTAGACTAGCGCGCTTCTGCAGCGAATGCTCCCACCTAAACAAGTCGGCGACGAGACCAGCCACTGTCATTGCGCATATCCACGCTATAAGCAGCAGGCCGCACGCCTGCCAGAGGCCTAGGTCAATCGCTGTTTTAGGAGATGTCACTCTGGAAACGCCGGCGGCGCTTTCGTCAGATTGTTGCGCGCGCGTATATAGAACATCGCCGCAATCACTCCAGCCGCTCCAGTTTCAAGTCCAGCCTGAAATGGCAAGAGGTTAGGTACGATCTGGAAGAGTGCCCATGCGGCAGCACCAACGACCGATGCAACCACCATGTCAGTTGTCTCGCTCATTGGCTTTTTAAGATATAGGGTCAACTTACTCACCGCACAGCCCTCCTATATAGGCGTTGAAACTCTCGATCTGGCGCACCGTCTGCTCGCTGTCGCAGCGATTATCTGGGTCTGGCGTACAGTTTTCTGACCAGGCGTAGGTAATGGGCTCAAGATCCGTGCACGCCGCTTCTGTTGTTTGGATCGTTGGCCCGTTGCTGGCGCAGGCGCTCACGGCTGCCGCGATTAAGATCAGCGGTAACTTGGTTTTCAATCCGATCCCGCGCTTCCCGTGCGCGCTGAATACGTTCATCGGTCTGCCTTTCGATTGTGTTTTTGATATTGGCCTCTGTTTCTTGCCGGATGCGTCGGTCACGGGCATTCAGCCATGCGTTCCACGACAGAAACGCAGCGAGCCCGGCACCAAGCCAGATCGCCCATCGGTTCAGGCTGAGCCAGGCGAACATCAGTACATCCCCTGTGATGCAGCCTCGCGGCCCCGTTCGCGCACACGCTCGCCCTGACGCTCTGTGAAGCGCCCGATCAGCCACAGCGCGCCGCCGACAACGAACACGCCCACTGAGGTGAGCAGCGCCGTAGTGACGGGGTTGTCGAGCATGGCGAGAACGGTAGCGGACAAGATGCCCAGAACACCTCCCGCCTGATTGAGCCGCGAAGCATTGGCCCGCAACAGCACGCCAAGCGTCACAAGAAACTGCCCCGCATAGCGCTCGGTTTCTTCCATGCGCTTCAAGCCCGCAT
>JBCDFM010000373.1:0-3685 GCA_039178015.1 Pseudomonadota bacterium | reverse complement strand
TAATATTTTCGCATCCGACGAGGTGAGCCGGCAGGTGACCCGTGTGGCTCCGGGTACGACATGTACATCCCAAGAGTTGTGTGTCGCAAAACCTGTGTATGAGCTTTGCGGATATGACGAGTTTTATCATCCCAATGGTTTTCATCAATTCGCCATCTCTATGATAGAAATGCAACCGGAACGAGCAACGTGGATATCGCTCGCCCGCAAGGACAATGAAAGACCATTCTCTCCGAGAGAGTTAAGCCTTCTCAAGCGCTTGAACCCGCATGTACGCCGTGTAAGCGATATTTGGCGGCGGCTTAGTGAGGCCAGAGCGAAAAGTGACTTCGTTCTCGACGCGCTGTCCGATCAAGGCCAAGCTTGTGCTTTTCTGGGGGCTAGAGGTGAAATCGTGCAGGGCAATGCTGCATTTATGTCGCTTTGTGAAAAAGGTACTGTGAGGATTGCGAGTGGGAAAATTAATTTTCCGGAAGCGATAACAGATAGCGATTTCCAATCTGCTATTAAAAGAGTTCGCGACCCAAACTTAGAGGACCACAGGATTGACCTCTCATTCCAGGACAAGTCTGGAGCCTGCTACAAGATTATTTGCCATCGCTTCAGATGTTCTTCTGATCAATTAGACTGGTTTAATCGACAGGTTTCAGCGTTAGTTTTCATAGAAGAAGTGAAAGCGCAGAGCGCGGAACAGTTAGAAGCATTCGCCAGCGGATATGGATTGACTCAGACGGAGATAAAAGTGTGTCGCCTACTCCTTGCGGATTACGATACCAACGACATAACTCGAGAATTACAAGTGAGCGTCAACGCCGTTCGCTTTCATATAAAGAATATATTTTCAAAAACTGGGGTGCGCTCACGGGTTTCTCTAGTAAATCTAATCAAACGTTGAAGGCTGGATGTTCCCGTATTTAAGTAAAGCCTTATTGGTATTGAAGTCAGACGTCGATGCCTGATAACAGACTGTAATGATGGGCAAATCGTTTCCGTTCAAGGTAAAGGCACCCCATCGCCCTGAATTGAATCCTGCCATGCTTCTGTCTAGGCTTTCGGAGCACGCTATGGCCAGTGGCATCCTCCTCAACCTGATATTACAGATCTGTTTTGTTGCGGATCTTTCCCAGACACCCAATATCTTCACCACCGCAATTGCATGGCCGGGTACCACGGAGCCTACTGGGCTTAAGGAGTGCTACCGCCCGTCTTCATCTAGCTCACTTCAGGTATAAACACCATCCGCTTTGATTGCTATCCGTATGGTGCGCACACCCTCCATTGCATTGATCTGTTTAATTATCTCTGCCTGGTCAGCTATGCCCTCCTTCTCGACTTCTTTTTGCTCACAGCCAAGTAGAAGAGCCAGGGGTAGTATCATCACAAATCGTTTAATCACTTTAGTTTCTCCATGTATGTCGTAACAACAACCGCGAATGGCAGGACGCCTCCAACAATGTAGCATATAAAAGCCACGCCTTTTCGAGTGATCTTGCCAGGTGTAACTACCACACACTAGGCTACCTTAACTGCTATCAGATACAAACGAGCGACAGTGGGTTATCACTAGCAGCGTCCTGGGCACAAGCGATCGGTTACCTGATGAAGGCATTTGTGTTTAGACCCCAATGCTAATCGCGATGTAGCCTTTCGCCAATCTTCGAAGCGCTCTCACTTGAGGCGGGCCAGCCCCGCCGTCGGTAAGCCTCAGACAGTAGTTCCCAGGATCTTGGATCGTTCGGGTAAAGCTTTGTATACGTCCTTAGAATTTCTGTCCCAAGCTCTTCATTGCCACCCATAAAACTTGCTATACCTATTGTTTCAAGGACAGATGCTCCATACACTGTACGATCCTTTAGACTTCGAGTGACTGCTCGCTCAGCGTCAGTAAGGTCGCGATCATCTAAAATATCAGCATAAGATATCCCACGACCTTGGTTACCTTGAGGTGTGGCGTCCTCTCCTCGAAATACCGAAATAGAATCAAAACACTTTGCCCGGCACTGTGCTTTTGCGTGATCTTGGCACGACTGTATAGCGAGATTTTTGTGGCCGTAACATTCAATATTACTTAATACACCGCCGTCTTTTCTTTCGTAACCACTTATACAAGCTGTGAACATCTGCTCGCGCTTCTCTGACACTGTTGATTGACCGGCGCAGTCTATGTAGTACGTGAGCTGCGGTGGTTCGGTCGCCGCCCAATAAGCAGTAAGTTCGCATGGAATAGGATCTGTCTCTCGACCATTTGCGAGAAATCCTGCTTGGCAGCGATGCTCAAATCTGTCGAGTTGCATCAGCCGACAGTTGATAGCGGCACCAGCACCTATCTCGTCACACTCTGCAGTCGCGTGCACGCAATGGCGTGCTCCATTGCCCTTAATAGGCACAAACACGTCGCCTGCGCCACACGGTTTGCTATCTTGCTCGTCCTGCTCTTGTTCTGAGTCTGCATCATCGGGTTCACCATCGTCGCCGGGACGGGAGCCGCCGCATGCGCCCGGCACCAGCTTGCAAGGGTCTAGC
Organism: Pseudomonadota bacterium; assembly: GCA_039178015.1. Classification (GTDB taxonomy): domain Bacteria; phylum Pseudomonadota; class Gammaproteobacteria; order Pseudomonadales; family Halieaceae; genus JARRPM01. The sequence continues at coordinate 1,162 of JBCDFM010000373.1, read as the reverse complement.
GGGACCTGGCCCAGGTCGCGCCAGCCGTCAGGGAAACCATCTGCGCCGCCCATTCCGATACAAACAGAATCGCATTTATTATCGGATGTCACTAAATTGATGCGTGCTCCGCCGCCGGGGCAAGGCGAATCGTTGTCGCAGATTAGAGTGAAACACTCTTCAAAGTTGCCACAATTCATATCACCTATTGCCGTGTGTTGATAACATATCGCGTAAAGCACGAGGAAGCAGGTACTGAGACCTTGGGTAGTGGCGTGGTTCGTTTTCGGAAATTTCAGACCAACCTTCACTCTAGCAGATAGACTTTTTGAACCGACATTAAGTTCTTGTAGTCTGCTGCACAAATTTGCTTTCAATTGCTTCAATACTTTTTGTATGGTGCTTTCAGGCAGCAAGTTATACATCTGAGCTCGTTTTAATAGCGTTGTCATGCGAGCCTCTCACATCCGTTTCTCGATCCAGCCTGCTATCAGGGATCCATGAGCTAGATCGTTATCAGTTGCATATTTGTATCACAATGAACTCTGAAAGAAGTGAGGAAAAAGTGAGGATATTAAATGCCTGCCCCATTCAAATCAGGACTCTCCTATGCCCTGTACACAATTTCCCGAACTCTCGAGCGGCTTTGAGCGCCCAAGCGCCCAGTAGTATCAGCAACGGGAATCATCTACACTTACAGCGATCGCAAGGGCGTGACGCTCGCTTCTGAATGCATCTTCTCACAAGGTTCTGAAGAGACTAACTTTCTCCGTATTTCTGATTGATTACAGCTTGTGTTAACTTAGATACGGCCAGTAATCCAGCTTCCAGTTTGTTTCTGTAGTGTATCTACTAGTAGTCGTGATAGCGCTGAGCTATCGACTACACGAGTGGAAGAACATTCTGCTCAGATAACCGGCCTTATTCATTGCAGCGGCGTAAGTGCTTTCTAACGTCTTTCCTGCGAACTTTGAACGCTACTACGCCCCATGCTGATTAAATCTAGACGCATTCCTAGATAGTATCGTGGAACTATTGGTGCTCACGACCGAACACCGCGCTGTCTGGCGACCCAACGTTTTCATTGCTAACCTGGGGTGGGGATCGGGCGAAGGAAACGCAATGAACTTCAACATAACTGCCTTTAGGCTAAGGCTGGCGCTATCCGTGGTTGTCACATGCT
>JBCDFM010000372.1:0-3686 GCA_039178015.1 Pseudomonadota bacterium | reverse complement strand
TGCATCTTGCCGTGAGCAACCGAAGTAGCAGCATCACTGCAGAAATATTGGAGTTGGCAAACCAGCGCGGCATGGTGGTCCGTCAGCATAGCAAAGCGGCGTTATCGCGTATTTCAAAAAACGGCAAGCAGGACCAGGGTGTTGCCTTGGATATCGACTGCCCCCAGTTCACGACGCTCGATGAGTATCTGAAACGCCTGTCCAAATACCAGGCGCAACGACTACTAGCTCTTGATGGCATTACTAATCCCGCTAATCTGGGCATGATCATACGCGCTGCGACGGCTGGTGAAATCGACGGCATTGTGTGGTCCAAGAAAGGCAATGCCGCGCTGGGGCCCCTCGTACTCAAGGCAAGTGCCGGAACGCTGTACCGAGCACCCATGATTATTTGCGATGAGCTTGGCTCGGCTTTAAGTCGCCTTCAAAACCAGGGGGTTTACCTACTGGCACTGGACGCCCATGGCTCGGTGTCGCTATTTGATTACCGGGCTAACGGGCATTGTATCTTCATTTTAGGTAACGAAAGCGAAGGCATTTCGCCTCAAGTACGGCGGCTGACCGACTCAACGTTGGCTATACCAATGCAAAACGGCGTGGAGTCTCTGAACGTGGCAGTAACGGCCAGTCTGATTGCCTATGCCGGGCTGTTGCGAGGCCGAGAAGCCTAGCAGCGAACGCCGCATAGCTACTTGGAGAGGTAGCTCATACCTTCTTCCAGACCTTTGAGAGTCAAGGGGTACATGTGGCCTTCCATCAACTTGTTGGTGATGGCTACCGACTGTGTGTACTGCCACTCATCCTCTGGCGTAGGGTTGATCCAAACAACCTTGTCGTACACTTCCTGCATGCGTCGCATCCAGGTTTCGCCAGATTCTTCGTTCCAATGTTCGACCGAGCCGCCTGGCTGCACAATTTCATAGGGCGACATAGACGCGTCACCAACAAAGATCACTTTGTAATCGTGACTGTACTTATGCATGACGTCCAGCAGCGGCGTGCGCTCATTATGACGGCGTATATTGTTGCGCCAGACACTTTCGTAGACAAAATTATGGAAATAAAAGTTTTCCATGTGCTTAAACTCGGTACGAGCGGCGGAAAACAATTCCTCGCAGACTTTCACGTGGGGATCCATCGAGCCGCCAACATCAAAAAATAGCAGCACCTTCACGGCATTATGGCGTTCAGGGACCATTTTTATATCGAGCAAACCCGCATTGCGCGCGGTAGAACTAATAGTGTCGTCCAAATCCAACTCGTCAGCCGCGCCCGTGCGAGCAAACTTGCGCAGCCGACGCAGCGCGATCTTGATATTGCGTGTCCCCAGTTCGACGCTGTCATCCAGGTTCTTGAAGTCTCGCTTGTCCCACACTTTCACGGCCTTCTTGTTCCGGCCATTGGGACCCACGCGCATCCCCTCGGGATGATACCCCTCTTGCCCAAATGGAGAGGTGCCACCGGTGCCTATCCACTTGTTGCCACCCTCGTGCCGTTTCTCTTGCTCTTCGAGTCGCTTTTTGAACTCTTCAATTAGCTTTTCCAGCCCACCCAGAGACTCGATTTTTGCCTTCTCTTCCTCGGTGAGATTTTTCATAAATTCTGAGCGCAGCCAGTCATCGGGAATCAACGCCTCAATCACATCATCGAGGGCCTCCAAATCCTTGAAGTGGAGCCCGAAAGCGCGATCGAAGCGATCAAAATACTTTTCGTCTTTAACCATGCAGGCGCGACTGAAATAGTAAAATTCATCCACGCTGCCGAAGGCCACATGCTTTTCCAGCCCTTCTATCAAATCCAGCAGCTCACGCGGCGTCACTGGTACACCCGCGTCCTTGAGGCCGTGAAAAAAGTTTACCAGCACAGGATCACCTGTTTTCGCGTCTATGCATGAAGGCCAGGCGCTCCAAGAGATGAACGTCTTGCTCGTTTTTCAATAGTGCGCCATACAGCGGCGGTATCGCCTTGGTTTGATCGCGATCCTTTAGAATTTCGTCGGGAATCTCGTCCGCCATGAGTAGCTTTAGCCAATCCAACAATTCCGAGGTGGACGGCTTTTTCTTTAATCCCGGGATAGATCGGACGTCGAAGAAGACTTCCATAGCCTCCTGCACCAGCTTTTTCGAAATATCCGGGTAGTGCACCCCGATAATTTCGCGCATCGTGTCTCGATCCGGGAAATTGATGAAGTGGAAGAAGCAGCGGCGTAGAAACGCATCGGGCAGCTCTTTTTCATTATTGCTGGTAATCACTATGATCGGGCGATGTTTCGCCTTAATCGTTTCACCGGTCTCGTAAACAAAGAACTCCATCCGATCCAGTTCCACTAACAGATCGTTGGGAAATTCAATGTCGGCCTTATCAACTTCGTCGATGAGCAACACCACCTGCTCATCAGATTCAAAGGCTTCCCACAATTTGCCTCGTTTAATGTAGTTCGAAATATCGTGGACCTTTTCTCCCCCTAGTTGCGAATCCCGCAGCCTGGACACTGCATCGTATTCATATAACCCCTGCTGGGCTTTCGTGGTGGATTTGATGTGCCATTGAATCAATTTCAAACCCAGGCCTAGCGCTACCTCTTCAGCCAGCATCGTTTTACCAGTGCCGGGCTCGCCCTTAATCAACAGCGGCCGCTGCAGGGTAACGGCTGCGTTAACAGCCATCCGTAAGTCATCGGTGGCTACGTAGCGTTCTGTTCCCTCGAATCTCATAGTGTTACATCACTCTGTGCTATTTAAGAAAGCCCGTCAGGGTACCTATTGGCATAACAGTTATCAATACATCGACCCCGCCGAGCTAGGCCGCCTGCGCTTTGTTTTTGGCTTGCGCAGCCGCCTTGCCTGAACGTCGACGAAAGAGCGTGAAGCGCAATAGCACCGCTACGACTATCGCGACAAGACACAGCGCGGCAAGCGGGCGTAGCGCGTGCATCGCGCCCTCTTGGCCCTGGGTAAAGAATTGGAATCCAGCCACCACCAGAGCCGGAGCGAGAGTATCAATACCCGCATTAGGATAGGCAGGTGTAAGCAGCAGTACTGCTGACAGCAATACCCAAAACGCCACCGTCGCTGGACGACAAAAGCGCGACAGATACCACGCTAAATAGGCAACAAATGCCAGCCCGGCCCCGACGTAAACATACAGCCCTGTCACATAGGCACTATGGCTTAACACCGAAATAGTCTCCCGCCTTGCCTGATTTTCATCATTCATCTACCCAGCGCACGATTTGCGCTTCCAGTTCGTCAGGATGGACATACTCTGCCGAAATACTTCGACCGCGTATGGAGGCGCCTGCACGGTGTACGCTATCGGGGTCACCACTGACCAGCGGATGCCAGTATGCCAGTGTTGAGCCTTCAGCGCGCATACGGTAAGCACAGCTTGTCGGCAAGCCTTTCTGCTGGGCGATCGTCCCTTTACTCAGCCTGATACAGGCTGGTTCCAAATCACTGCGATTCGCATAGTCTGTGCAGCGGCAGCTCTCCATATCCAGGAAGCGACAGTGTACCCGTGTAAACAATATCTGCCCATTGTCTTCATCCTCAAACTTATGCAGGCAGCATTTGGCGCAGCCGTCGCACAAGGCCTCCCATTGCTCATCATTCAAATCCTGCAGCGGTGTGGTTTGCCACCACTCAACCATTCCGGCGGACCGCGGTCGAGGGTTGCGGGTCTGAGGG
>JBCDFM010000371.1:0-3696 GCA_039178015.1 Pseudomonadota bacterium | reverse complement strand
TCTAGTTGCTGCTCGGGCTATTGAAGCCTTTCATAGTTACAAGGCGCGACACATCGATCCTGCAGAGGCAGTGGTGCTCAGCATCACACAAATCCAGGCAGGGGATCCCATCAACGACAGGCAAGGCGTACACATTACACCGGAGGAGGTCTACATTCGCGGTACGGTGTATACCTTCAATGACGCGATAAGGGATCAGCTTCAAACAGAGCTTGAAAAAATCGTGCGCCATCTCTCTGACCTCGAGGGCACACAACATAGCTTCACCTATGAACGCGGCTACCCTGTTCTTATCAACAATAAAGCCGAAACAGAATTTGCAATCAATGTGGCACGCAACACTGTCGGCTATGAAAACGTCCAGGTCGACATGTCTCCGATAGTGGGTGCTGAGGACTTTGCGTTCATGCTGCGCGAAACGCCTGGATGCTATCTGATGATCGGTAATGGGCTAGAGGGAGAAGGCATCGCCTGTCACAACCCCGTGCATAGCACCACTTACGATTTCAATGATGAAACCTCTACAACCGGCGTCGCCTTTTGGGTGAATCTGGTCGAAAGCTATCTCGACTGAGGCAAGTAGAAAACCACCCTAATATGACTACTACAACACACCTCAGCCGTGATATCCCACTGGACTTGAGTGGGTCTGCATTACTCGTCGTTGACGTTCAAAACGGCTTTGCTAAAGCCGGTGTTGGCGCCTATGCGGCGCTGAATCCTGAACAGATACCCACGGAGCTGAGCTACTACTTTGACCGCATAAATCAAACAGTGGTGCCCAATATTGCTCAGCTGCAGGCTGCGTGCAGGGCGAAGCAAGTCGAAGTCCTCTTTACCAATATCGAGTGCCTGACCCTAGACGGGCGGGAGCGTGGCCTTGATTATAAAATATCGGGATTTTTGATCCCCAAGGGTTCATTTGAGGCGCAATCGCTTGACGAGGTAAAGCCTTATGGGGACGAGATCGTTATCCCGAAATCCTCATCCAGTGTTTTCAATTCAACGAATATAGACTACGTATTGCGAAACCTAGGCATTCGCCAACTGGTCGTTACCGGGTTGGTTACGGATCAGTGCGTCGAGGGGGCTGTTCGAGATGCCTGCGACTTGGGTTATCTGGTGACTTTAGTTGAAGACGCTTGCGGGACGTACTCTGAAGAAAGGCATCAATCCAGCTTAAGGGCATTGAGTGGTTACTGCCGCATTGTCACGACAGTGCAGCTTACTCGAGAGCTGCGCGACGGTTGATGGTCAAAGGTATGACGAAAACTCATAGGGTCTAAACGAATCGTCCTTTGTTCTCAAAGTGCTGCTCCCATAGACTGTCACACAACGAATTAAGACGATCAGGTTTAACAAGTGACAGCGAACATTCTCGGTAAAAGCCAGCTTCGCAACCGTTTTGCGCAGCAAATGTCAGATATGTACCGCAAAGAGGTACCTGCTTATTCGGAGCTTGTGGAGCTGGTGGAGCGGACTAACGGCGAAGTATTGCGAGTAAAGGGAGATCGCCGCTGTGACAACTCAGAATACATCAGCTCCATAAGTCAACAATGCCACGGAGCGATTAGAGTCGGCAAACCAGAAGAGCTGAGGGGGCTGCGACGCCTTTTTGCACTCTACGGCATGTATCCAGTCAACTTCTACGATCTCGTTCCCGCTGGCATCCCGGTTTTCTCTACCGCATTCCGCGCGCTAACAGAAAGCGAGCTAAACCAAAGCCCGTTTCGCATATTCTGCTCTCTATTACGTGTAGAGCTCATCGAAGACTCGGTGTTACGTCGCAAAGCCGGGGACATTTTGGCAAACAGGAGCATCTTCACGCCAAAGCTAGAGCAGCTGATCAATGCAGCTGAGGCCGCAGGTGGTGTGAGTGACGCAGACGCTGATGACCTCATAAGTCTGAGTGTCTCCGTGTTTCAGTGGCATCAAAAAGCGCTCGTAGACGCAGCCACCTACGATCATCTTTTGAACTCGCATCGTTTAGTTGCCGACATCGTGTCATTTAAGGGCCCGCATATAAATCACCTAACGCCACGCGCTTTGGATATAGACGCCGTTCAGCGCGCCATGCCAAGCGCAGGCCTCAACGCTAAATTGGTGATAGAAGGACCGCCCGCCCGCCGCTGTCCCATCCTGTTGCGTCAAACTGCCTTCAACGCACTCGAGGAGCGAGTCACTTTTGAAGATCAGTCCTACTCCGTCGTTGAACGGTTGCACCGCGCACGGTTTGGAGAGGTCGAGCAGCGCGGTGTCGCACTGACACCCGCTGGCCGAACTCTGTATGACGTCTGCCTTAGTCAGGCGAAGGCTGACTGTCCTTTAACGACCGAAAGCGACGATGCTGCGCGCTACCAAGTCGCATTAGAACGCGCCTTTGCTAAATTCCCCGACGACTGGCAGACACTACTCGAGCGTAAGCTGGTGTATTTTCGCTTCACGCTGAGCAAAGGGACAAAACCAACTGAGCTGACCCATTATCGCGCTGCATCTGGTTTGGATCTTGCTCGAGCGGTTCGCGATGGCCTGTTAGAAGCAGAGCCTATTGTCTACCAAGACTTTTTGCCGATTAGCGCCGCAGGTATCTTCCAATCTAACCTCGGTGATGAAAATGGCGAGGCCCATGAGGCGCATTCCTCTCAACGCGCGTTTGAAGCTGCACTAGGCGAACCCGTTCGATTGTCCGACACGATTTATGCGCAGTTACAGGCAGAGTCTGTGGCTGAACTCGAGCGACTTTTAGAGCTGCCAAGCGATGTCGCATGAAAACGTTTCGCATCATATAGCTGCTTTTGAAGAGCTGATCGGCAGGGAAGCGATCCTGCGGTCCGTGGACGAGCTAGCGGCCTATCAAACCCCTGCTCGCGGATCGGCCGGCAGGGCATTTGCGGTGGCACGGCCAGCAAGCACGAAACAACTATCTGACCTGATCGCTTATTGCGCCAAGGAGAATATTCATGTGGTGCCCCAAGGTGCCAATACCGGCCTGGTAGAGGGCTCAACCCCTAACAATCAACCTGCCTCGTTAGTGGTAAGCAGCGAACGACTTAACAACGTACTCGAGATTGACCCTTTAGAGCGCACCGCTCGGGTTTCGGCGGGTGTGAGACTGTCCCAGATCAATGCCGCTGCCGAAAAATTTGGACTGTTTTTTCCAATTGATTTGGGTGCAGATCCAACTATAGGAGGCATGTTAGCCACCAACACGGGTGGCGCACGTTTCATCTGCTATGGTGGCGTACGAGAGAATACGCTTGCTGTGACTGCCGTCTTGGGAAATAAACAGGGCAGCGTGACCGAATTCGGAAAAGGCCTACGCAAAGATAATTCGTCCATTGATTTTAAGCAGATACTGATAGGAAGCGGAGGCGCTTACGCCTTCATTTGCGAGTGTATCTTATCGTTGGCTGTGATACCGCGCAGGCGACAGACCGCGTTACTTGTCCCTAGCAATGATGACGTCATCATCGAGATTCTAAGGCGAGCGGAGCTTGAGTTCGGTCCGTCGCTCTCGGCGTTTGAATTCATGTCTGCCGCCGCTATGCGTGCAGCACTCTCGCATCAAACCTCACTGCGCGACCCATTCTCTGGCAATCCACCCGAACATGCACTGCTCATTGAAACTGCTTCAACCCAGCCGCTGCGAGAGGGGGAAATTAGTACCGACAGTATGGGGCTTCAACAATTCTGCAT
>JBCDFM010000370.1:0-3710 GCA_039178015.1 Pseudomonadota bacterium | reverse complement strand
GCAGTATTCCAGGGGTTGTTGGTAACGCCATAGACCTCATTGAAAGACTGCAAATCGGCGCTCATAAAGGGCACATTGGTTTTGCCGAAAACAATCGCGCCGGCGTCGATGTAGCGCTGCACGGCAACTGCATTTGTGCGTGGAATGTTCTGTGCCTGCTCTGGTATGCCGCCCACCGTGACGATGCCTTCTGTGCAATAAGCGTCTTTGATGGTTAGCGGCACTCCGTGCAGCGGCCCCCAGTCTTCGCCATTCCTGGCCGCTTCGTCAGCCGCAGTGGCCCGGGCGCGGGCGCGATCGACATCCAGCGCGACAACAGCGTTAATCTGGGAATTAAACTGCTCAACACGGGCGAGAAAGAATTCCAATACGTCGCGCGAGCTCAGAACTTGATCCTTGATCGCTGCGCCAAGTTGAAATGGGCTGGTGTAGCGAATCTCCATTTGTGGGACTCCTGTTGATGTTATCCGGGGCGACTATACCGAGACTAGGCTACTTTGCACAGCAGTCGATATCGGTGAAGCCTGCAAGGCACTGTTAACATTTCAGCAGCGATTTCAATGCGTCTAGCAGCTCATTCGGAGCCTCGCTTGTGAGCATATGACCGGCCCCCTCGATGACGGTAACAGCCGGTTGGGGAAGAGCTTGCAGCAAGTTTGCTGCCCCGCGAGGCGGCGTAAGTCTGTCTTTTTCGCCGAGAACTACTGCGACCGGGCAGGTGATCTCGCCGGCGAGTGCGAGGCCTTGTTCGTATGTGTTGCAGGCAGACATATCCGCGTTAAGTACGCCTGCCGCACTACGTGCAAACAGACTCATCGTGTTGCCAACCATCCACATGCCGGGATGGGGGCTTGAACCCAGTAGATGTGGTCGGCTGTATCCGTATTCGGTTAGTAGATGATAGGAGACAGGATCGTTTTCTCTGCTAGCGTCTAATATAGCGTCTGCAACGGGCATGGGCGCAGTCGTGCCAACCATAGCAATCGCGCTCACGCGTTCGGGGTATCGCGCCGCACAGTCCAGGGCGATCAAACTGCCAAGACTGTGTCCTGCGATGGTCGTCGCTTCTATTTCTATTTCATCCAAAAGCGAGAGCAACCAGTCACCCATTTCAGAAATAGTGCGCCTGGGATGACCTAGAGAGCGGCCATGACCAGGTAGATCCGGTGCAAAAGCATTGTAACCGTGGCGCGCAAAGTGCCTCACAAAGGGAGTCCATATGGTATGGTCCATGCCAGATCCGTGTACAAACATCACGCTGCGCTGATGGTACTGGACGTCTTTGTCATTGTTGTAACAGTAGATGTCTTCACCGGCGACTTGGAGCTTCATGGCGTTGCCTCAGCGCTGATCGCTTTTTCGGCTGCGCGAAGGCCTAGCTTTAAATCGGCGATCAGGTCTTCCGCGTTTTCCAGTCCAACAGACAGTCGGATGGTGCCAGAGCTGATGCCCGCAGATGCCAACGCATCTTCATCCATTCGATGATGCGTGGTACTCGCTGGATGAATCACCAGGGACTTGGCGTCGCCAACATTGGCTAAATGTGAAAACAAAGAGAGGGCATCTACGAAGGCGATACCGGCAGTGCGACCGCCTTTTAGCTCAAAACTGAAGACGGCGCCGCAGCCTCGCGGTAGCAGCCTCGCTGCCAATTGCTGATCCGCGTGGCCATCCAGCTCAGGGTAGGCGATTGCTTCGACCATTTCCTGCTGTTGCAAAAAGTAAACCACTTCCCGGGTGTTTGTCACATGCTGCTGCATGCGCATACCGAGGGTTTCAATGCCCTGCAATATGTGAAATGCGGTAGTGGGGCTCATACAAGCACCGAAGTCGCGCAGGCCCTCTTTACGAGCTCTGGCAATAAAAGCAGCTGGCCCATACTCCTCGGTAAAGATCAGATTGTGAAACCCCTCATAGGGCTGGCTGAGTTCAGGAAACTTGCCCGAAGCGTCCCAGTCAAACCTGCCACCATCAACCAGCAAACCGCCTATGACGATGCCGTGACCGCTGAGAAACTTGGTAGCAGAGTGCATGACCAGGTCTGCTCCCCAAGCAAGCGGCTGCATCAGGTAAGGTGTGGTAAAAGTGGAATCTACCAATAAAGGTAGATCCGCATCGTGAGCAATCGTTGAAACGGTGGGAATATCGAGCACGTCGAGTCCGGGGTTGCCCAGTGTTTCGGCGAATATCAAGCGAGTATTGTCTTGTACCGCTGCTCTAAACGCCGCTGGATCGCGGGTATCAACAAAAGTAGTCTCAATGCCAAAACGGGGTAGCGTATAAGCCAGTAGATTATGACTGCCCCCGTAAAGTGCGCTGGCCGCGACGATATGAGAACCCGCCCCCATGAGTGTTGTGATTGCAAGAAGTAGGGCAGCCTGACCACTGGCGGTTGCGATCGCACCAATGCCGCCGTCTAATGCGGCGATGCGTTCCTCCAGGACCGCATTGGTTGGATTGCTCAATCTCGAATAAACGTGTCCCGGTCGCTCCAGATTGAACAGTGACGCGGCGTAATCAGAGTCCGGAAAGGAGAATGAGGCGGACTGATAAATGGGGGTTGCTCTGGCACCGGTAGCGGGGTCTGGTTGTGCCCCTGCATGCAAAGCGAGTGTGTCCATACCGGCAAATTTTGGTGCTTTCATGGGAGTATCCTGATCGGCTAAGCCGGTTCATTATAGGCGCTTGCAGGCTGTGGTGTTGACTGTCTGGTTGCGACGGCGGAACGCAATCAAGGGATATTGCCCGTCCTCTGGCGGCTAAGCTGGGCTCGTCGGGCTACACTTGCTTGAATACTGTTAAGGGTGAACATAAGAGGATAAACACCATGTTAGATGTCTACTTTTGGCCTACCCCCAATGGCAAGAAATTAACGGTGCTACTTGAGGAGTGCGAACTTGACTATCAAATTAAAGAATGTCGCATAGGTGCAGGCGATCAGTTTTCGCCCGAGTTTCTCAGAATCAATCCAAACACCCGTATGCCCGCGATTGTCGATAGTGCACCCGCTGATGGTGGCGAGCCGATATCCGTTTTTGAATCCGGTGCTTGTTTGATGTACATCGCGGAAAAAGCCGGTCAATTTGTTGGTCGGGATGACCGCCAGCGTTGGGAGGTCTGTCAGTGGGTTATGTGGCAGATGGCCAATCAAGGACCAAAGACGGGAGAGTGGGGCCACTACGCACGACTAGGCGACCGCGCGGGCGATCAGAGTTACGCCTTGCAGCGGTATGCAAACGAGGTGCACCGAATTTATGGCGTGTTAAATAACCGCCTGTACGACCGACGATATTTATGTGGTGACGATTACACCATCGCAGATATGGCCTGTTACCCATGGGCAGAGCGTTGGCAGGATCAAGGTATCGATATTGACGAATTTAAATACTTTAAGCGCTGGTTTAATGAGCTTAGTGCGCGACCTGCCTTGCAGCGTGGCATGGCGATCGGAAGAGAGCTGGAGGTGGACTATTCCAAATTGCCAGAACAGGAGGTTCAGCGTCTGATGGCATTGCTGTTTAATCAGCGCGCACGACCAGCACCTGACAGTGGTGGTCTGGAGCACTGACACATCATGGATGCGCGCCGCAAGTGCTGGCATACGATCCGAGTGTCCGCTAGATCATCATGTTGGACCGGATATTCTGCTGTTAAGGGTCGTTCAGACATTTTTACTCAGACTGCAGGCCTACAACCCAACCCATTAGCCG
>JBCDFM010000369.1:0-3715 GCA_039178015.1 Pseudomonadota bacterium | reverse complement strand
GGCGTTAATGGGCAGGCGTTCTGCTTGCGGCTGCCAGAGGCTCTCATGATCGATCCTTGTTTTGGGAAGATGCGGGCCAGGCTTTATGATAATGATAAACGTTCTCATTATAGCCATGGAGGCTTGCGTAAACCAGCTCTACCGTTCGCGCCCACAGGGCTGTGAAAAAGAAACGGCGCTTATTCCCGGGCGGCCAAAGCGGCTGACCCGGGGGCGAAAACCCTCGAACACAGGGGAGTGACCCTAGCGTGTTGAAAATACGAGCCAAAAGGCAAAGCCGCTTAGCGCTAGTGGCGCGGTACGCTTGCGATGGTTGTGGTTCGAGCCGCTAGCTTTGATCCGTTGATTAGTTGGTTTTCTATTAAGACCCTGAATTCACACGCCGAAAGCGCAGGTTGTCGCGACTCAGCTGATCTATGCGCGTAACGCCCATCAGTTTCATATCGCGCACGATTTCATCGCGCAGGTTACCCAACGCACGCTCCACGCCCGCCTGTCCAGCGGCTGCCAGAGCATAGAGGTACAAACGCCCTCCTGAACAGGCTTTAGCACCCACAGATAGGGCCTTCAAAATGTGCGTGCCACGCTGAATACCACCTTCGCAGATAACATCGATCTGATCACCCACGGCATCGCAGATTTCTGCCAGTTGATCGAAGGGGCTGCGACTGCCGTCGAGTTGGCGACCGCCGTGATTGGACACCATGATGCCGGTGCAGCCAATGTCGACTGCCCGTTTGGCGTCCTCAACACTCATAATGCCCTTGAGCGCAAACTGCCCGTTCCACTGAGAGCACAGTTTTTCGGCATCATCCCAGTTCATCGATTGATCGAGTAGGCTGGAAAAGTACTCGCCCACTGTGACGGCCACGTTCGTGCCTTCAGATACGTGACCGGATAGATGCGGCATATCGAAAGGTTCTTTGGTAAAAAAATTCCAGGCCCATCCGGGATGGGCGGCGAAGCTAAACAGAGACCTTGGGGTTAAGCGGGGTGGCGAGGTGAAACCCGTGTGCAGATCGCGCTCGCGATTGCCGCCCGTAATCGTATCCACCGTAAGTGCCAGTACGTTGTAACCTGCAGCGCGTGCACGCTCCAGCAGTGCATCGTTGAGACCACGGTCTTTGTGGAAATAAAACTGGAACATTTTCGGCGTGTCGACAAGCTGGGCTATTTCCTCCGCTGAGACTGTGGCCAAAGAGGAAATACCAAACATTGTGCCGAATTTTGAAGCCGCCTTGGCGACCGCGCGTTCGCCTTCGTAATGAAATAAACGCTGCAGGGCCGTGGGCGCACAGTAAAGCGGCATGGCCAATTTCTGACCCATGACTTCCACGGACATATCCACTTGTTCCACGCCCGCCAACACATTGGGAACGAGATCGCAGTCCTCATATGCCTGGGTATTACGGCGATAGGTGCGTTCGTCATCGGCAGCGCCGTCGATGTAGTGAAAAATGGGTCCCGGCAGGCGGCGCTTCGCCAGTTTGCGAAAATCCTGAAAACTATGGCAGTTATTCAAGCCCATATATCCATCTCGAAAGTGTGGTGTCGGTAAGCGAAGCGGGATGATAGCGTAATTCAATAGCAGGCGCTTTGACGTCTCGCTTTTCGGCTAACAACGTCGTGCCCGCGCAGCGCGCTGCCGTATACCAGTGCGCAGTTGCTAAGTTGTTGGTACACAAGGCGCTGACATGGCGCTGACGTAGCGCTGCTTGGTGGCGAGGCCTGTGCTGTGCCGCTAGCGATAGACACGAAGCGCTTGAGTGATCTCCTCTAGGATGCGGCCGCGTCTATAGCCTAATAGCGCAGTTTCTTCCTCCGGTGGCTCGTAGCTTACGGTGACACCTTGTCCCGCGTACATAATTCTGTGTGGAAATATTGGATGATCGTCATCCCGTATCGCAAGCTCTTGAGCATTGCCTGCCCGGTGAAACCAGGCTTCGAGGTAGTCCTTCCAACTGAGATTGGCATCGCCGACTAAATACGCCTTGCCTGACTCACCACGTGATAGTCCGCCTTCGAGAGCTTCGGCAATTGAAAGCAGTGTTATGTGATTGCTGCCACCCTGGGGTGCGAACACCGGTAGCGCTGGTAATTCACCGCGCGCATATCGCGCTAACCTATTTAGATAGGGCACGGAGAGACCTGGAACGTGACCGAGCAGAAACGGGGGATTGATACTGCAAACTTTAAACGAGGGGCCACTTAGCTCTCTGACGGCCTCGTCTGCAGCATGGCGGGATTTAACATAGGGATCCCTTGCGATTTGCTGCGGAGCGACCTGAGGATAGAACGTACCCAGATAGACTGCGCGGACGACGCCGGCACTCTGAGCTTGCTCAAAGAACCGGGGTATTGCCTGCGTATTGCAGCGATCAAAAAAAGCCTCTGGACTTACGCTGACGTCAACGGGAAACTGCTTGATATCGTTGCCCGCGCAAAAAATCAGATTCTGAAACCCCGATACCAGCTCTGCGATGCGACCCTTTATCGCATCTTCAACATAGTCGCATTGAATATGGGGCAGATCACGCAGACCCGGTATCTGGGTCGGGGCGTGGCGGGACATGATGCTGACGCGATGCCCACACGCAGCGAGATGAAGGGCCGTGTAGCCGCCTGCCAAACCTGACCCACCCACCACTAGCGTAGTTGTCTCGCTCATCTACCTACTCAACGATTGGTGCATTCATTAACAGCAAGCCCGCCAACAGGTTTTACATGGATGCTCCAAGACTACATATGACCGTGGATGCTGGCCAGAGCGCCTTTGGACGCATTATGAACCGGTCCACATCGCCCGTGATAGCTCTGGGGGTGTGCCGCCCCGAGCGGGAGTGCACTCGTTTGAACCCCGCAACGGTTTTCGTGCAATTCATGCTCAAACTGGATGTGATCAAACTGATCCAAACAGGGGCGAGCGCGTATAACAGTGTTATGCTAGACTCTATTTTCGAACGCAACGAACCGAGGAGAACACCATGAGCCAGGTACATCTTACCCCGCAAACGCCCCGTAAACGGCTGATGATGTTGGAAGCTAGAGCAGCGCTGGATTACTCGCGGATGTGGGGCCCCTTGCTACGTGCCAGCGTACAGCGAGCCAATAATAAATCGGATTCTCTGGTTATTGTGGTGCCGGGTTTTGGGTCTGGTGATAGCTATACCTTGCCGATGCGACGCTATCTGAATGCGCGTGGCTTAAAGGCCGAAGGATGGGGGCTTGGGACCAACCGGGCGGGCACCAACCTGCCGCACACGCAGGATGATCTCTCTGATCGATGGCAGTTTGTCCCACGCGAGGATTATAACGGCGAGGCGGGCGTACCTTACCTCATTGATCAGTTTTTTGAGCGTGTCCTTAAGCGCCATCAGGAAACAAGACGCTCCGTTTCTCTGGTTGGTTGGAGCTTGGGTGGATACGTCGCCAGAGAGGTGGCCCGCGACATGCCCGACATTGTCGACCGGGTTGTCACCATGGGCTCTCCCGTCGTGGGCGGCCCCAAGTACACTGCCGTCGCCCCGTTTTTTGATCGCGGTGGACAAGATCTAGACTGGATCGAGGACGAGATCGAGCGACGGGAGTCAACGCGAATACAGCAGCCCATCACTGCGATCTACAGCAAAACAGATGGGATCGTTGGTTGGCAGGCGGCGATCGATCAATACAGCCCGAATGTCCAACATGTCGAGGTCAATGCGGCGCATCTGGG
>JBCDFM010000368.1:0-3722 GCA_039178015.1 Pseudomonadota bacterium | reverse complement strand
CGAGTAGGCTGTAGTAGGCCGGCGCCGACATCAGCCCAGCTTGATATTGCTAGCGCCTACGAGGCGATCGTAGACGAAGTACAGGATGAGTATCAGCCCCAATAGCAGTGAGCCAAGTGCCGCCGCCAGATTCCAGTTGTTCGACTGCTGCATGTGAAAGGCGATGATATTCGAAATCAATTGTCCGTCGGTGCCGCCCACCAATGCCGGCGTGATGTAGTAACCCACGGAAATAATAAATACCAGCAGGGCGCCCGCCGATAGACCTGGCATCGTTAGCGGCAGATAGACTCGCAAGAATGCGGGTAACGGCTTGGCGCCGAGACTCATGGCTGCGCGCATGTAGCTGCGGTCAATACCGCGCATGACGCTATACAGGGGCAAGATCATAAACGGCAGCAAGATATGCGTCATGGCGATAATGGTTGCCATTTCAGTGTAAAGCACGTTTAGGGGTTCAGATATAAGGCCCAGGGTCATGAGCGTTGAATTCATTACCCCGTTCGTTTGCAGGATGGCAATCCAGGCGGTGGTGCGTACCAGCAACGATGTCCAGAACGGCAACAGTACAAGGATGAAAAGCCAACTCGCGTGCTTCGACTTCGCGTTCGCAAGGTAGTAAGCCAGCGGATAGCCGAGCACTAGACACAGTAAGGTGATGATGAGTGCCAGCTTCAGTGTTTTTAGATACAACGGAACGTATATGCGCGCCGCCTCACGCGCCTGGATCTCACCGTCGGAAGTACGCTCGAGGTCTAGCGCTGTGAGGTAGTAGCGAGTGCTGTAGGCACTACCTGATTGCGCTATGGCGCGCCACAACGCTGGGTCCTCCCAGCGCGTGTTGGACTGAAGAAGTATGTCGGCACCGGAGGTAGTGAGGGCCTCGTCATCGAGCCGGCGCAGACGACGAGCTGCGCTATTGATCGCGCTGGAGGCACCGGGGTAGGCGCGATTGATATCGGCACCGAGGCTTCCGCTTTCGCGCGCAAGCGCAAGACGGCGCAGATCATCTGCGAGAATCGTTTGCACCGATGAGTCCGGTATGCCCGAGCCATCCCATGTCGCCAGGGCTTGTAGCGTATTAGGAATCGCATCGGCGACGCCAGGGTCGTAAGCGCTGCGCATTAGCATTGATGCAATGGGAGCAAAAAACGCAAACAGCAGGAAGACGACCACCGGTGTCACCAGCAACAGGGCACGGCGCTGGCCGCGTTTGTGTGAACGCCTGCATGCTCTGGCTTCCTCGGGCGAAAGCGGCGAACCGTTTTCAGCAAGCGGTATGCCAGAATGGTCCGTTGCGCTAGTCGCTGGCGTACTCAAGCGCAATCCGCCTGGTGGCTTTAATCTTTACAACGCTCGCGGTCAATGGGCTCAGGGTAGCAACAGCCACTGGTTGAATTTCTCCCCCAGCGACTCGCCGTAGTCAGCCCAGAACTCGGCATCTGCTCTCATCCCCTCGTCTAAGTGCGCCGTTGGGAGTTTGCTGTGCACCTGGGCGTCGATATGACTTGCAGAAGACCGTCGTGTCGGCCCATATGCAACTTCTTGCATCCCCGCAAGTGGTACCGTGCCGGTGGCGAATTTGATGAAGTCCCAGGCGGTCGCTTTATTAGGGGAGCCGTAGAGAATGGACCAGACGTCTAGGTCAAATAGGAAACCGTCCCAGACGATCTCAAACGGCTGGTTATCGTCGACAATTGCCGAATAGATTCTACCGTTCGCAGATTGCACCATTGTCGCACCGCCGTCCGCCAGCAGCTGAGGAGCCTGAGACCAGCTATCAAACCAGACGCTGTCTGACTTGATTGAATCCAGCTTGGCGAACGCGCGCTGTTGGCCCGCATCGGTTGCCAGAACCTCATAAACCTTGTCTTTGGGCACACCATCGGCGAGCAATGCCCATTCCATATTCACTTGCGGTCGCTTGCGCATCCCGCGCTTACCGGGAAACGTCTTGGTATCAAAAAAGTCTGTAATGGTAGTGGGCTTTGGAGCACCCTCTGTGTCGTCCCTGTAGGCAAAAATGGTGCCCCAGTAGATCACACCCACACCACACTCTGAGGCGAGCGCGTCGGGGAAGAAGTCTTCGGTCGCGACGACACCATCGTCGCCAGCAGGCAGATCGTCGAAATCCAGGACCTCCAGATAGCCCTCCGAGCAGGCGCGCTCCAGGTCAATGGCTTCGATATCTACCGCATCCCACACGATTCTGTTTGCCTCTACCTGTGCCTTCATCTCGGCCACGCCGCCGGAATAGTCGGTAAACAGAATCTCAACGCCCGTTTTTTTTGTGAACGGATCGATCATGTGCTGCTTTTGCGCGTCGCCGTAAGCACCGCCCCAGGACACCACGGTCAGGCGTTCCTGCGCGGAAGCACCAACGGTGATAAAGACCGATATGCCGAGTGCAATAAGTGATTTTCTTGAGTGCATAGTGTGTTTTCGTCCCGGTTAGTTTTGCTTTAACTCGCCGCTGTCATCGCTAGCAAATGCGAACCCGTCCTGTGCTTGCCAAGCAAGCGTCACCTCGTCACCTTCTGCAAGCTCGGGTGCCCCGGGTTCATTCAAAAGCTTTACCGCCACTTCCGTGCCGCCCGCAAGCCGGAAATAGTAGCGAATAAAATCCCCCACATAGTGTCTCACGAGAAAGGTGGCAGGGACTTGATTATCGTAATGTTGCCCAATGGCTTGAATTGCCAGCTTCTCGGGACGGACCGAGACAACACAGGCACCGCAATCCGCCACCCCTACTGTTTGAGCACTCACCGCAACCCCCTCAGCCAGATCCACCTGCACTGTTGTACCGGCGTTGCTGACGATGTGGCCAGAGATCATATTGTTCTCGCCGATAAAATTGGCAACGAAGGCGTTGGCGGGTTGTTCATAGAGTTCCGCAGGTCTGGCACACTGCTGCACCACGCCGTCGTTAAACACCGCAATACGATCACTCATAGTGAGCGCTTCAGTTTGATCATGCGTTACGTAAATGACGGTAAAGCCCAGCTGTTGATGCAGGCGGGTGATCTCAAACTGCATTTGTTCCCGCAGCTTTTTGTCCAGAGCGCCCAGCGGTTCGTCCATCAACACGATGGCGGGCTCAAAGATCAGTGCTCGCGCGAGGGCGACACGCTGGCGTTGACCACCAGAGAGCTGACCGGGATAGCGGCCGGCGAACGCCGCGAGCTCTATCAACTCCAGATAGGTTTTGACCTGATCCGTGATGTTTGATTTCGACATGCCGCGCAGTTTCAGCGGGTAGGCGAGGTTTTCGCTCACTGTCATATGGTGAAACAGCGCGTAGTTCTGAAAGACCATACCGATATTGCGGCGCCAGGGTGCAGTTTGGGTGAGCGGTTCGCCATCTAGCGAGATCTCACCGCTGGTGACATCCTCGAACCCCGCTAGCATCATCAGTAGTGTTGTTTTGCCGGAGCCAGATGGTCCTAGCAGGGTGATAAATTCACCCTTGGCAACGTCAAGCGAGAAGTCCTTAACGACCAGCCGCTTTTGGTCGTAGGTTTTCTTCACGTGCTTAAAACGCAGCGAGGCCTCGACAGTCATTCGAGGTCGGCACCTTTCGCACAGCTGTCATGTCTCAGACTGTAAAACATCAGATGTTTTTGAACAGTATGGTGTGAGCGGGCGCTAGCGCTTGGCTGGGTACACGGGTGTATATAGGCCATGTTGGCGAAGTATACGGCATAAAACCGCTTGTTGAGACT
>JBCDFM010000367.1:0-3751 GCA_039178015.1 Pseudomonadota bacterium | reverse complement strand
AGGGCTTGACCGGGTGCCGCGAGAGCTTCACCCATGAATAATGAAGGTGAAAAGCAGGACCAGGCGAGATCTCGAACGGCTTGGTTGTGATAGACAAAAGCCGACATCGCAGCGATTTTCCACGGTATTCGTGTTTATAATAACAGTCCTCCAGGGGGCAGAGGGCCTGATGCGGGCAATGTTTAAGACAATCGGCTTGGTGGGACGCAGCAAACAGTCCGGCCTCAGAGAGGTCGTGCTGGAAATTCTCACGCTGTTGAAACAGCGGGGGCTCGATGTTGTGCTAGAAGATCAGCTGGGCGAGTTTGTACAGGAAACGAATCAGCCCTTGGCAAGCTGCGACGATATTGGCCAGTCGGTCGATTTAGTCATTGTAGTGGGAGGCGATGGCAGTCTGTTAAGCGCTGCGCGTACGCTTGCGAAATACGACACGCCAGTCATTGGGGTAAACAGGGGGCGCCTTGGATTTTTAACGGACATTACGCCCGACGAAATCGATACCCAAATACCGGCTGTGCTGGATGGGCAGTTCGATAGCGAAAATCGGTTTTTGCTGGACGCTGAAGTTCGGCGCGATAGTGATGTGGTCGGCAGGGCGGATGCATTGAATGATGTGGTTGTGAATTCGGGCACTTCGGCCCAGATGATTGAGTTCGAACTTTATATCAATGATAGCTTTGTCTACCGTCAGCGGGCCGATGGGTTGATCGTGTCAACACCAACCGGATCAACAGCCTACTCATTATCTGGCGGTGGACCGATCATGCATCCTGCTTTGGATGCGCTGGTCCTGGTTCCCATGTTCCCCCATGCGCTCAGCAGTCGACCTATTGTCGTCGAGGGTAACTCGCGCATCCGTATCGACATACTCGAGCGCAACAGCATTCATCCTCCGGTAACCTGTGATGGTCAGGTCAGCATAACCGCCCGGCCTGGTGACTCGGTGCACCTGAACAAAAAAAGCCACCAGTTGACCTTGTTGCACCCTAAAGACCACAGTTTTTTCGCCAGTTGCAGAGATAAGCTGCGCTGGGGTGATGCGCTGGTAAATTAATGTCAGATTTTCACCCTGTCCTCAGCGTCAGCGTCGAAGAAGACCTGCTACCACTGAGTGCCTTGTTGCACCAGCGAGGTGTTGTGCACAGAGTATTCGAGCAGAATGGAAAGCAGATTCTCGCTGTCCAGCAGTCAGCGCGAACGGCTGAGGTAGAGTCCCTTTACCGACAATGGCGCGCCGGCCACGTCGATATCGCTGTCGCGCGCGGGCAAAAGACGCTGCCTGACGCGTCTACCGCGCAATGGCGCGAAGCGCCGGTAACGGTGCTGTTGATTGCTTTCAGTGTGCTCGGGTTTTTGATGGTCTATCTCGGCGCTCCCCCTGCGTGGCTTGGATTGATGACATTTACACCGATCACAGTCGTTAACGGCCAGGCTGTTTTCGGTAGCATGGGGTCCGAGTACTGGCGCCTGGTGACTCCAGCTTTTTTGCATTTTGGCTGGCTACACATCGCGTTTAACAGCCTCTGGCTGTGGGAACTGGGCACTAAGGTGGAGCGCGTGATGGGCCATGTCAACATGCTGCTGTTGTTTATCGTTATCGCCATCGTCTCTAACGGCGCTCAAAACGTCTTTGGCGGGCCGGGCTTATTTGGAGGCATGTCCGGAGTGGTATATGGCCTGTTGGGTTTCGCCTGGGTAGCGCCCTTACTGCAGCCCGCCTGGTTGATCCAGCCTTCCCGCCCCATCATGTTATTCATGGTCGGATGGTTGGTTTTCTGTATGACAGGCTTCACTGAAATTATTGGATTTGGCGCAATTGCCAACGCTGCGCATCTGGGTGGACTACTTTGCGGTGCAGTACTGGGTGCCTTATTCGGCCTGGTGTCTCGGAGAAGCAAGGTATGACTATCGCTAACAGAGTCACCATACTGTTTGTTTGTGTCGCACTGTTGTTAGTTTTTTCACTGACACTGTTTAGCGCCTATCGCGAGTATCACGTTGCGCTTAACAGCACGGTCGATGCTATCGTCGCAACAGAGCGTGCACATCCTGAACTGCAGCTTGCGATATACCGGCGCGATCAACAGGAGCTGCTTCCCATTCTAGAGGAATTTCTTGAGATTCCAGCGGTGACCGCCGCAATGGTACGAGATGGTCTGCAAGACCTGCTGGCGGAATCGGACAGTAGTCAGAGTAGTGCGCTGAAGCCACCTTTTGGCGTCATCCGTTCCGGCTCGTCAACGGCGGATACAAGCCTCAGCGCTTTCAATGCTTTGCTAGAACCCATCGATATTGGATTGTGGTCGGCCTGGTTTGACAGTGGCGCACAGATTTATGTCGCTCTACCTGTATTTACAGCAGTGAATCCCGGGCAGCAGGGTTTGCAGTCTTACGATTTTTTCATAGCACCATTAGATCCTGCGGCAAAATCGAGCTTGCGCATCATCGGCTATCTTCAGCTTCAAGTAAGCCCGGACTTGCTTTTGGCCAGCGGCAGATCGACGGTGCGCATGTCCCTACTTGGCGGACTGTTGTTGACATTAATAGCGACAGTCGCGGTGGTATTGATAACCCGGCATATCACCGGGGATTTATCCAAGCTGGCAAAGCTGGCTGAAGGCGTTGTTTCGGGTGATTCAGATCAACCGGTTGAGTTTCACGCAAAGGGGGAGATAGGCGACATTGCCGCCGTTCTCAATAGCGTGATTGGCGGTTTGACGAGCCTCAAACGGGAAACGGTCGCTGGGCAAAAGCTGCTGAGTATGAAAGTCGATGAGCGAACAAGCCAGCTGACAGAGCGGGACGAAGAGCTGACTCGAGCCGCTGAAGAGATTTCAGAGACAAAAACCCGATTGGAGCGATTGGCCTATTACGACAATTTGACCGAGCTGCCCAATCGTCGACTGTTTACGGAACAATTGGATTTGCTGTTGGACATCAACCAGCGCAACGGACATACATTAGCGCTACTATTTTTGAATATTGATAACTTCAAACGTATCAATGATTCTCTAGGGCATGCCGCCGGTGATCAGGTGTTGGTCGAAATTGCGCGACGCCTTTTGCTCAGCGTGCGCGAGAGCGACGCAGTAGGCCACTATGTCGAAACAGAGCACAGGATAGATGTCTCACGATTGGGCGGTGACGAATTCACGGTGGTGTTAAACCAGATGGAAGCGGTAGAGTCCGCGACGACGGTCGCCAAGCGACTGCTCAATGAGCTGGAGAAGCCGCTCAATATTGGCGAACAGGAACTGGTTATTAGCCCAAGTATCGGCATTGCGACCGCCCCACAGGACAGCGTCAGCGCCGAGGGCCTTCTCAAATTGGCGGGCATTGCAATGCATCATGCTAAGGAGTCAGTGAGAGATCAGTATCTGTTTTACTCCGAGGAAATGGATGCTAGTGGTGTGGCGAGGCTGAGCCTCGAAGCGGATTTGCGCAAAGCCGTCTATCGGAATGAGTTGACTCTGCATTATCAGCCCCAGGTGAATACGGTGTCTGGGGCTGTGGTTGGGGCAGAGGCACTGCTGCGATGGGAACATCCAGAGCGGGGCAGCATTCCGCCCTTTCAGTTCATTCCTTTGGCGGAGCAAATAGGCGTGATGGCCGATCTGGGCGACTGGGTCCTGGAAGAGGCCTGCAGGCAGCTCAAAGCGTTCGATGCGATGGACTTAATGCTGCCCAGAGTCGCGATCAATATCTCGGCGTTTCAGTTTAAAACAGACTTTGTGCAAAAATTGAGTCAGCT
>JBCDFM010000366.1:0-3794 GCA_039178015.1 Pseudomonadota bacterium | reverse complement strand
TTGATGGAAACCATTGGGATGATAAAACTCGTCATATCCGCAAAGCTCATACACAGGTTTTGCGACACACAACTCTTGGGATGTACATGTCGTACCTGGAGCCACACGGGTCACCTGCCGGCTCACCTCGTCGGATGCGAAAATTTTACGTTGGTAGTACTCAACCAGCTGCTCGTCGGCACCGAGCATCGCAGCTTGGTTCCAGCGAGAAAACCGTTCACTGGTCTGATTGATGATGACTAGTTTTGCGCCGATAGCCTCATTTAAGCCAGCGCCTAAGACTTCCCAGCCCGCCACGGAAGTGGATGCTTGGTATAAATGCGACAGGAGTCGATCAAAGGCTACTGACATCTACTTATGCCTTGCAACAATCCGAAGTCCCTGATGCTTGTATAGTTTTGCCGAGGTGTCAATTTTTTGGATGATTTGCTTCAAGTCCCTGGAGCCACCATCGCACCAATGGCCCGTGGCATCTACAAGCCTCTATCTGAAGATTTATGGCCAAACTGGGACGTGTTGCTCGCCCAGACCTCCCCTGCATCTATTTCCTTTTTGCTACCAATATGGGTAGTGTTCAGTCTTTTTCGACTCGCTATCCTAAACAAGATTTCGTATTAAGCCGAAAAGCCCAGGGCAAAACGCGCGATGCATTTGTTTGATTCGCTTAACCTATCTGCGATCGCGCTCAGGCAAGTCACTGTCTTGGAATAAGTTCCCATAAGAAAAGGTAGTCTTAGTGCATAGTCTTGGCCCAGTTGCTATTGCTTTGGCAATCTACCTGCACTTCATCATATCGCAGGGTATCGATAGTAATGCACCTCAATCCTGGCCTGAACTGCGATTAACGTCGCACAAAGCAGATACGTCCTTCTTTATGGAGCGCTACAGTGAGTACCTGAATTTTACTGAGTTTGCGGCATTACAGACGGGAGGGGTTGCCGCCAGTGAGCGCGTCGCGTTGCGGACAAGGGTCAAAGGCATCGATAGTTTCTCCAGTGACAGCTCAATTCGACCAGACTACTCTTCTAAGCATCGCGCAAGTGCCTGCCGACCCCCGAATATATGCGGTCTGTAAGAGCCGGCACTAAAGCCAAGCCAGTGTGGCGTTGCCTGAACGCCAAAATAGCCTCCAAGGTTGTATGTGGGCTTATTGCAGCAGCGTTTAAACGCAAGGGCACACGCATCTACTGAAAAATCAGGCCTATCCCAAGCTTCACCAAATCATCACTTCCTCCTCACAACCTTTACCGCGTGACTTCCTATCATTGGCACCACTCGATGGCGTTCGATTGACCAGTGTGATGTACGGCATCGGTATTTCAACCACATCGCGAACATGGAAAGAAACGGCTTGCGCCGGTATAGAGGAGACTCATTATGGAACACAACATTTCCCGTAGGCGTTTTTTGACTCATGCGGGCGTGGCAGGCGCTACCGCAGGGCTAAACCTTTCAATGTCTAGCGCGCATGCAATCGGGGCGAGCACACCCAATCCTGACCCGTACAATGTACAGGCTCGAGGTACGGGATTTCGGGTTACCCCCACAGGCGCAGATGATCGACCAAACCTTGAGTGGGCGCTGCGCAACATTCAGCCTGGCGGCACTGTGCGGCTCGTTAAAGGCACCTATAAAATGGGCGGCGCCGCCATAGTTCCCGACTTTGATGGGCGTTTGATCGGCGAAGGCGAAAATAAGACCACGATAACGTGTACGGATGAATACAATTACGAGTTGTGGGAAAAAGCTGGAAAAGTCGGCCCCCGGCCACAGCCATACCCGCGTCGATTCATCGACGGCTCAGCAACCAAGACGCCACCAGGACTAATTCTTTTCTACAAGACCCCGCTAGCCGGCAGAGACCCTGAGAGCGTCGCCAATCGTATTGAAATCAAGAACCTGCGCTGTCGAGGCGCGATGATTGGTACAGATTGGACATTTGGAGACGAGGTCTTGTGCTTTTCGGTAGTCAACAGCATTGACTGGAATAACGTCAATGTTGCGCAAGAGCCTAGCCGTCAAGATTTTTTGCTGTCAAACGTGCTGGTGGATGGCTACGCGAGCGATGAGTTTGGCGTGTATAACAATGGTTGCGCATGCATCACTATTACAGGCTCACCGATACTAACCGATAACTATGATTTAACTGGCGCGACCGATGGCGATGCGTTTGGTGCCAGCAACGGCGCTCTGCTTGGTACGGTGCCCGCCCCCGGCGATGTCACCTTCAGAGATTGCACGTTTGTGAACTGTCGATTGGGGCCAGGCGTGGTAGGGCACAAGGACAGTGATCTGATTTTTGACAATATCAAAACGAAGAACTGTCGCGGTAACTGCTTACAGATTATCGATAACAGCAACTGCAATGTCGTCGTACGCGATTGCAATCTCACCAATGATTCCTTCCTATTACCCCCAGAGCTCACCGCCGGGGGAGCGTCTACGGACATTCCGAGCAGTCTTGGCTGTATCGCTATCTTCTCTGGATTCAGCAATGGAGCTGGTATTCCATCAAACCTCAGATTTTTGCAGCTGGCTGTGGATCAAGGCGCACGCGATAGACTCGACGATAACTTGAAGCAGGTAGCAGGGCCACTGGGAACTTGGCGGCCGCAAGGCCCGTCCACGCTACCCGAACCTTTGAAGGTGCGCATTATCGACAGCAAATGCTCATCCCCCGGTACCGCCAACACCTACTGTATTCACGCTATCGACATTGCGAGCCTTGTATTTTCTGTTCCGACACTGGATATGAGAATTCGCCGGAATCGCTGTATTGGCAGCCAAACGTGCATCTCGCTCGAACATGTTAAACAGGCGTCTGTGCGGGATAATCGATGCCGAGCCTTAACCACAGGTGTTGAACTTTACGATGCCGATAACATTCGACTGAGAGATAATCGCTATCGTTTCACCGGTGACGGTGAAGGTTGCGAGGTACTGAACTTGGCACTCGGGCAGAAAATTGACGCCTATCGAGTCGTGCCTGGGGCCGGGTCTTGCCAATCCGAGTGATCGGGTTGGTTGTTATGCGCAGTCTCCAGTTTAATGGCTCGACCGGGAGATGAGTTACGCGAGCCATGATTGCTTCACATAGCCGGCCAGTTCACTCAACTAGGTTCAATAAATTGACCGACTGTGAGATGCGATGGGTTAAAGGTTGAACACGCAATCCAAAACGGAGGCCATGTTCAAGTGTAAGCTAAAGAGGGCGCTTAGCGCCCTTTTTTAAGCTCGTGCGCCAGGCAAGACTGAGCGCAGTTGATTGTGATCGACCTCAAGCAAATCATTTTCACACTCAGCCTTTTTCGAGCTACAGGGTCAGTATCATCGAGATCCTGATTCGTAAAGCCGACTCGAATTGCTTCGAACTAACAGTATAATAGCACCGCAGTGTCCGAAATAAGAGAACGCCTTAAATCTACAGTCTTCTAGCGACTTTATCCCGACGATCGCGGGCATCGCCGTTAATCGTGATCGCCATCAAAGTCAGCATCCGATACGACATTTCGCAGCCTAATCGATCGGATTCTAGATGTTATCCATCCCGACCTGGTTCATTCGGATTTTTGGAGAACAGCGCGATTTTGTTGCCCTGAGGGTCGCGCAAGTAGCCAACATAAAAATGGGGGCCGTATGCGTCGCGGAAGCCCGGCGCGCCTTCGTTTACGCCATCGGCGCCCAGTGCTGCAGCATGAAGCTCTTGTACCTGCTGCTGGCTATGTGCTTGAAAAGCAATCATGGTGCCGTTACCAGCGGATGCCGGACGGCCATCAAAGGCAGGTTTAATATAG
>JBCDFM010000365.1:0-3825 GCA_039178015.1 Pseudomonadota bacterium | reverse complement strand
TCGACGGTGACAAACTGGTGCGATGGTTAGATTACTTCGACCTCGGCGACTTTGAACGGCAGATGGCAGCGCTGCAGGAATAGTACGGCTTCCTCACCAGTATTGCGTCTGGCGTCACCCGTTCATAAGGTGACTTTGACTTGATGTTACATCACTAAGGGGCACACCTGGATTGTTGCCTAGTTCAACTGCTGCCACTGGACGACAGTGCTGACACTTTGCAAGGCCTATGGTCGGCAGCGAAGCGCGTTGGGGTTTCGCATGGTAGTCCTTTCCAGCACTCACTGAGATGAGGTTGATTCGCATGCAATTCCGCTGGCAGATCAAGACACGGCTGCTTAGAATGCGGGACTTTCCGATAGGAGCCCCAGTATGACTAATCCGCTACTGTCCCCCTGGAACACAGAATTCAAGCTACCGCCTTTTGCAGAAATCCAGGACAGCGATTTCGAACCCGCGTTTTACGTCGCTCTAGCAACAGCACAGACAGATCTCTCAACAATAGCGAACCAGGAATCAGACCCCACCTTCGACAACACCATGCACGCTCTGGAACGCGTCGGCGAGCGCTTGCAGCGTGTACTGGCGGTCTTCTACTCTCTTAACGGAACCGACAGCAATACAGAGCGCGAACGACTGACGCGTGTCTTCTCGCCCAGACTCGCGGCCTACGCGTCCGAGAAGTTTATGAACGCTTCATTGTTTGCACGCATTGACTATCTATGGCATCAACGCGAAAGCTTGAATCTAACGCCCGAGCAGCACCGCTTGCTGTACTTAACCCGTCGCGATTTCTTGCGTGCCGGTGCGAAGCTCGAAGGTGAAGACCGGGTCAGACTGAAAGCGGTGAAAGAGCGGCTGGCTGTACTCGGCACGCAGTTCACGCAAAATCTGCTGGCAGATGAACGTAATTGGTTCTTGCCGCTAGAAGAATCCGATGTGGCAGATCTGCCTCGGTTTGTGGTTGACGCGACGCGCGCCGCCGCAGAAGAACGCGGCATAACCGGGCACGTGGTAACACTTTCGCGCTCGCTCATCGTGCCGTTTCTACAATTCTGTGACGATCGCGAGTTGCGCAGAAAGGCCTATCAGGCCTGGACGTCCAGAGGAGCCAATGGGGGTAAAACAGACAATCGCGCTATCACGGTGGAAATTTTATCGCTGCGTGAGGAGCGGGCCCGCCTGCTGGGCTATAAGAACTTTGCCGCCTATAAGCTAGAGACCGAAATGGCTAAAACGCCACAGACAGTGCGCGATCTACTGATGGCAGTGTGGTTGCCTGCACGTACAAGTGCACAGAGCGACGCAGAGTCGCTGACCCAGCTGCTGCATAACGATGGCTTCGCCGGAGAGCTACAGCCCTGGGATTGGCGCTATTACGCCGAAATACGGCGCAAGCTAGAGCACGATCTTGATGAGAGTGCGCTTAAACCCTATTTCCAGCTTGAAAACATGATTCAGGCCGCCTTCTCCTGCGCCAATCGCCTGTTCGGACTAGAGTTCAGGGAGACAGACCTGACGCTTTATCATCCCGATGCGCGCAGCTGGGAGGTCACGCGCAATGGCAAACACGTCGCGCTTTTTATAGGTGATTATTTCGCTCGTAGCTCAAAGCGTTCCGGTGCCTGGTGCTCGGCACTGCGCAGCCAGCAAAAGCTGAACGGCAATGTGCAACCACTTGTTCGAAACGTCTGCAACTTCGCCAAGCCCCCGGCAGGGCAAGCGGCGCTACTGTCCTTTGACGATACCAGAACGTTGTTTCATGAGTTCGGCCACGCGCTGCATCATATGCTCTCTAACGTTACCTATGAGAGTTTGTCAGGCACGTCTGTCGCGCGCGACTTTGTCGAACTGCCCAGTCAGCTTTTTGAGCACTGGCTTGAACTGCCGGAGGTGCTGTCACGGTTTGCCACGCATGCCGAGACAGGTGAGCCACTTCCACGGGATATGCTGGATCGGTTACTGGCTGCGCAAAACTACAATCAGGGCTTTGCCACGGTGGAATATGTCGCCTCTGCACTGGTGGACTTGGGCTTCCATGACAGCGCTGCGCCCGAAGACACCATGCTTCGTCAAGACGAGATACTGGATGAAATTGGCATGCCCAAGGCAATCGGCATGCGTCATGCAGCCCCACATTTTTCCCACGTATTTTCCAGCGACGGCTATTCTAGCGCGTATTACAGCTACATGTGGTCAGAAGTCATGGACGCAGATGCCTTCGATGCCTTTCTGAAGACGGGCAACCCCTTCGACGCCGACACTGCAAAGCGTCTGGAGTCCGAGATACTGTCTATTGGCGGAACTCGTGATGCCGAGGAAGCCTATACCAATTTTCGGGGGCGTATGCCGGGAGTCGATGCGCTGCTGAGGGGCAGGGGCTTAGACAACAGATGCCTATAACGGGTATCCGGGATACCCCTGCCACACTGTTCACGTCGGCTTACAAATCGGGCCTGGTTAGCCCGTCAAGAGGGCCCCACTTTTTCTCGCAACATCAAGCTCGTTGCTCTGTTGCAACCAGCGATCAATCACCCAAGGCAGCTGTGTGAGCGCAGGCAGAGATGTCTAGTACCTATACAAGTACGAGTGGGCGCATTTACGTAGCAGGGTCGGGGTCAAGCTGACCCCAAAGCATATCCGCCGTGCTATCGCAGAGCTTGGTAATCGACTCAGACCCCGTATAGACGCCGTCCAATAGCAGGCGGCTAATGCCGTGTAGAGTCCCCCAATACATGTGGGCATAACGCACGACATCTACATCCGCGGCGATCTGGCCGCGTGACTGTCCGCGCTTTAAGCGTTCGATTTCTGTGCGCAATATGGATCTGGCGGTCGTTTTTAGCGAATCGGATGGGCGAGTGGAATGCCAGGATTTGCTGCCATACATCAGGTTGTAGTACACCTCGTTGTTCTTGGCGAACTGCACATAGGCTTTGACCAATACTCTCGTGACTTTATCGCCACTTTGGCCGCGATGCTTTTTACGGACCACGTCCATAGTGTGTTGAAAGCGGAAAAATCCTTCCTCAGCAACTGAGCTCAATAGGCTATCCTTACTATCGAAGTGATTGTACGGAGCGGTACGTGATACACCCAAATTCGAGCCCAAGCGCCTTAGTGATAGGCTGCTCTCACCTTCTTCACGGAGGATGCGGACGGTCTCATCCAGCAGGGCTTTTTTTAGATCGCCGTGGTGATACGCCGTTTTACGAGCTAATTTATGTCGAGTCATGCTGATGGGAGGGTGTGCGTCGGTTCATCACATCGATATCCGTAAAATTTATCATTCAATATTGACAACGTCAATATAGCGGCATAGTATCTCGCGCCTATATTGACACCGTCTATATGGAGACTTTCTATGAGCAACAAAATCCCTCGCAGCAAGGAAAATGACTACAGTTCAGACATCATCGCTGAGCGTCAGGCGTTCATCGAATCAAAATCAGACGTAACGCTCAATCACACCAAACATTTTTCATTCGAGCCGGAAACTATGGCTGGCAATTGCGAGGGTTTGTTCGGGGTGGCGCAATTACCGATCGGTTTAGCGGGGCCCCTGTTAATCAACGGGGAGCACGCCCAGGGCGAGTTCTATGTACCTATGGCAACTATTGAAGGCACGCTGGTAGCAAGCTACAACCGTGGCATGCGCGTGATTCGAGAGAGCGGTGGCGTAACAACCACAGTCGTTAGCGAGCGCATGCAGCGTGCGCCGGTTTTTATGTTCAAAAACGCGCGAGATGCCAGAGACTTCTGTCAGTGGCTGGATGATAACTTTGAGGCCATCAAGGCCAAAGCCGAATCCACTACCTCTGTAGG
>JBCDFM010000364.1:0-3832 GCA_039178015.1 Pseudomonadota bacterium | reverse complement strand
GCCTTTAAGCGCCTGGGCCGTTCTCACCGTATTTTTTGTCTGGTCATAGACGGGGAGCCATTCAGCTCTGCGGGGCCAGAAAATGCCGAGCGAGAATGCCTACCGCCGGCCTTACGCTACGAGATAGGCGAAGATGGCGAACTTACAGATACCCTGGCAGCAACCACTGGCGCAGATGTAAGACTTGGCAAGGAGAGCAAAGACCAGGCAAAAATCAAGCTGATAGCTGGCCTGCTGGGAACAGACCTGGCCGCGTTACGCCAGCTTGAGCAGCAGCAGCGCACGCGCCGCTTGGTTGCTGTCACCGCTTTTTCAACTGTTGGGATGGTCATTGCGCTAGCGCTGGCAACTACCGCCGTGATCGCGCGTCAAGACGCGGAACGAGAGCGCCTGCGCGCAGAAGCGGAGGCTGAAACCGCCCGAGAAACCGCCTCATTTATGGTGAGCCTGTTTCAGGTTTCCGACCCCAGTGAGGAGCGCGGCAAATCAATCACAGCCCGCGAGATTCTCACGGCAGGCGCTTCGAGAGTGGAATATGAACTCGAAGGACAGCCCGAAATTCAGACTCAGTTGATGTACACGATGGGCGGTGTGTTTAGCAGTCTCGGTCTCTACGGGGACGCCCGCGATATGCTTGATTCTGCGCTGGCACGACGGCGTACACTGCCCGAAATTAGCGAGTTGGAACTCTCTCAGAGTTTGGTGGGCCTGGGCGACATCCTGACTGAAACGGCAGAATTTGACGAGGCTGAAGCGCTCTACTTGGAATCAATTGAACGCCTGAATGACAGTGCATTGGAATCAAGCGATGAGATGGACAACAGCCTCGCTGGCCTCGCAGAGCTGTACTTCAACACCGGGCGCTATGCCGACGCCGAACCCATTCTGGCCCAGGTGTTGGCGAACCGTCGCAAGCGCCTGGGTGAAAACGATCCCGCCGTGGCGGACGCAATCGCGGAGATTGGTCTAAATCAGTTTGATCAGGGCAACCTTGAAGCAGCTGAGGAACGACTACGTTTTGCACTCGCAATGCGGCGACAAGTTCTGGGAGACGCGCCACATCCAGACGTCGCCGAAAATCTCAACAATTTGGCACTGCTACTGGAGGTGAGCGAGAGTTATCAGGAGAGCGAGCTGCTCTATCGCGAGGCCATGATGATGAATGAAAGCCTGTACGGCGAGGTGCATCCCGATGTGGCGTCCGGGCTGAACAATCTCGGCTACCTCTATCGATCGCAGGGCAAACTCGAGCAGGCGAAAGAAGCCTATCTGCAGGCACTGGCCATCGATCGACAGCTGTTCGGTGAAAAACACCCAGATGTTGCGGTTATCCTGAGTGCGTTGGCACTCAACTACTACGACCAGGGGAATCTTGAGCAGGCGATTGACTTCATCACAGAAGCGTTGGACATCCAGACTGCTGCCTTCGGAGAGGAGCACCCGGAGGTCGCGGCGAGCATGTCTGTGCTCGGGCGATTCCTGTCCGAAAGCGGGCAGACCGAAGAGGCCGAAGCGCGACTGAGACGAGCGCTGGCGCTTTACGGTAGCGGATTGCTGGAACCAGATCATCCCGATGTGGCGATTCCCGAGATGGTGCTCGCCGATCTGCTGGCAAACAAGGGGGAACTTACAGAAGCGCTCGAGTTATCGACAGTCAGTCACAACAAGCTTGCCGCGGCATTTGGTGAGGATCACTGGTTGGCGAACGTGGCCTATAGTATTCAGGGCGGTGTTTTGAGCAGTCTGCAACGCTTTGACGAGGCTGAGCCAATATTGCTGCAAAGCTACTCCTTCCTCGAAAGCGCAGGCACTCGTCCGCAACAGGCGCAGAGGGCCCGGAATAGAATCATCGCGCACTTCGAACGCAGTGGTGACGAGAAGCGGGCAGCGCGATATCGCAAGATCACCGAAGAAGACGGCGGCACCGCCTTACTTACAGGGGGCTGACGCGACTGCCTCAGCCTCAGAGCCTGATGTCCAGGGACGTATTTTTCGCTATATATGCAGTACAAATGCGCCAGGTAATCGAGCGCTTCGCGGCCAGTTAAAGCGTATGTTACCGCTGTCGTGCACCGGTCAAATCATCGTCTCCCGCGCCAAGCGATGCGCAAACCAGGGTGACTCATTCCGGCGATGTTCTCAGTGATACGCGTGTTTAGGTGCAGTCGAGGTCGAACTGAATGAACGTAGGGCCGGAATCGTTTGGCAGGGCTTTCACCGACCCGCTTGCCCCGGCAAAGTCGCCCGTGCCACTCAGGACGTGATATTCCAACAACCCTGCGGCAGGATCGGGACTGGACGTCGAGAGGTCGGGAAGTTGGTAAACGGACGCAAAATGTAATGTTCCAGCGTCGTAGATATTGTGAACATTACCGATGAGGCGAAACCCGCCTTCGTGCTCTGCCGCAACCACGGCTTCGAACAGCCCCTGCCCGACGACACTGCCGTCGACGCCGATGATATCGTAGTTACCAACACGTCTATCACCAATACCGGTACGATCTGCGCTCTCTCTGATGAGTTCAACTTGAGTATTTGCAAGGCTTACTTCGAATTGGCCGCAGCTGGGCATTACCCTGTTTTCTTGGGCTATAGCGGCCGCCAAAGAGGTCAGCAGCGAGATGGAGCAAATCACTGTAGATCTCATATTTTTTTACGTCTTCGTGTGCGACCCTTTTTCAGCCGGCCCGCTACCCGATAGACTATCCCCTGTTTTTTCAATACTAACGCGAAGTCGCATTGAGTGGAAGAGCGTCCTTAAGCGTAAAAATTACGCACTCATCAAGGCTGCAGTCCTCAGCCACAACTGTCTGCACAGCCAGCGCGGAGCTCGCCTTTTGCCCATCTTGGCAGCGATAGTTCAACACCGTAAGAATTGGCTTGATAGAACATGTACACATCTGCAGGCCTGGAGTTGATGCAGAATCCGTCCAGTCGACGCAAAATGATCCCGCGAAAACGCATGCCGTCCTATCGTAAATCCAGTAACGCTAATTCGGGGCACTGCTCACCTGTACTGGGCGGGCTTCCATGCAAGCGTTACATCGACTGCTTGACGCTGGATAGTGATAGCAGCATCTAATAGCGTCAGGGTTTGATTGTTCAGTAAACTCCGTAATACTGGGTCCATCTGGAATATACAAGGACAGGGCTTGGCATCTCCAAACTATTTTGACTGGTCATTGCCTGAAGATCAGCGTTTGCCACTCGAACCATCGCATGAACAATGGCAGACATTGAGCAGCTACGTTCAGCAAATGCTGGGTGAAGCGCTTTCGCAGCTACCGGATTCAGAGGTTTTGACGCACAGGCAGCCCCAGGCTCTATCAACCGATAATGATGATGACCTGGACCTGGCGGGCTTTATTCAGAGCATCTTTGAACCCGGCTTCAACCCGGCACATCCTGGCTTTTTCGCCTATATACCGGGCGGCGGTTTGGTCACGTCGGCGCTAGCGGAATGGATCATCAAAACCCTCAATCGCTACGGTACGGCGCATTTCGCCTCACCCGCTTTGGGCGAACTCGAGTATCAGGTTATCCGCATGTTTGCGGACTGGCTGGGTTACCCCGCACAGGCGGCTGGTGTGCTCACCACGGGTGGGTCGCTGGCTAACTTTACCGCTATGGTTACCGCGCGTCGTGCCATGCTGCCTGAGAATTTCTTGGATGGCGTGATGTTCTGTTCAGAGCAAACCCACCACTCGGTCCTCAAGGCCGCCAACCTGGCGGGGTTTTCTCACAAAAACATACATCTTGTTGCTGCCGACGATGCCTATCGGTTGCAGGTGGATGCCCTGGAAGCCGCCATCATCCATCAGCGGGACCGAGG
>JBCDFM010000363.1:0-3858 GCA_039178015.1 Pseudomonadota bacterium | reverse complement strand
CTCACAGATCAGGGTGTTGAACAAGCGCCATTAGACCTGCTCGGCCCTCTCTGGAGCGGTCGCTATCGCCTGCTGTGGTACCCGCCTGAGGGTTTTTCTCAACCGTTGCGTCTGGGCGACAATTCGCCTGCGGTCGCGCAAATTGCCCTTCAGTTCGCAACGCTGGATGGACAGCCCAGGCCACTTACTCGCGGGCCCTTTACCAGCGCCCTGGAAACGCGTGTGCGCTTGTTTCAGCGTCGTCACGGCCTTAAGGCGGATGGCGTGGTTGGCGTGCAAACCCTGCTACAGCTGAACCAGCTGACAGGCGTCGATCTTACTGTGCAAGCGGCGCGTCAGATTTTAGAGGCGCAGGCACTGGCGCAAAAACAGCAATGAAACGCCCTGGTCAATTCTTTTGGATGGTAGGGAAAGCACAATGTCATTGATTCTCGACGCTCTGAATCGCTCCAGACAGGAAGGCGAAGCGGTGCCTACACTGGAATCGATGCATGGTGTACCTCAAAGGGATATGTCGCGCGATAGTGGGGTCAGTGTGCTGCAATGGGCGTTGGTCGCCGGTCTGGCTTTAGCCGTCATTGCCATAGGTTGGTTGCTGTTTGATCGTTCGAAATCACCTGCAGCGCAACAGATGATCGAATCCATTCCCCCGCAGACTATATCCTCCCCGCCTCCTGTACCCGCCACTGCTGGGAAAGCCGGCATAATAGTACCGGAGTCTGTAGTGAACAGCGTCAGATCGGAAGAGGGTCTAGTCGATGAGCCAAATAACGGACAGCCCGAGCCATGGGACAGCGCTAGCCAGAGTGCGAACGTTCCGAGGCCAGAAACACCCACGCAATCCGAGCCCCTGAAGGAGCCTGTTGAGCTTCCCGTCGTCGACCCCGAAGTCACCGCCCTGTACGAGCAACCGGCTCCAGAGTCGCCACCGCTTCCGGAACCTGAAGTTATCGAACGATCTGCTGCGCCACAGACACAAACCGAGACAGATTTAGACATTGAAGCACTGGTTGCCCAGGCACAAGAAGAGCTGGCAAATGCGGAGCTCGACGATATTGGCGTACCCTTTTTAGCCTCGCTGTCTCAGCAAACCAAGGATGGCATTCCTTCTATTATGTATCAGCGCCACGACTACTCTGGAAATCCCTCTCAATCCTCTGTCGTACTAAACGGTCAGCCACTACGCAAAGGACAGTCCGTCGATGGTGTGAAGGTGGTTGAAATACTTCCCGATTCCTCGGTGCTGGAGTTTCGAGCAACGCAATTTCGACTGCGCGCTTTGAATAGTTGGGTTAATCTCTAGCCTGGCATGCTTAGCTGCTGCGTATCCAACGCGACACGCGTTAAAGGATGCCCAGGCAACAGTCCCAGCGTTGATTTGTGCGCTTAACGTAGAGTCAGCGTGCTGGTTTAGCGAGGCGGCGCTGACCCTACCAACATCGCTCCGTGAATACCGCGTTACATGCGCTATAGTTACTCGACAAGGGCCTTGGAGCAGCTACCCCTTTGCGAAAAACCCGCTCGCACCCAGCTATCGTTTCATGGGCATGGTGCTAAGGTTCTTTGGGCCTGTTGTTATCCAACAAACAAAACTAAAGCGCTCGTCTGTAGCTAAAAAGTTTAGGCAGTCTGCGTTTGAACGTGGAGACGAAATGGATGTTGCATAAACACCGGTGGTTGATACCGATGCTGATGCTTGTTGCGAGCCGTGCGCAAGCTGAGCAGCTACCAGTCGATGCCGGCGATACGGCCTGGGTGCTCACCGCCACTGCTCTGGTACTGTTCATGACCGTTCCTGGCCTATCGCTTTTTTACGCAGGGTTGGTTCGATCAAAGAACGTCCTGTCTGTGTTGATGCAGTGCTTCGTCCTTGTTTGCCTGATGTCGCTGGTGTGGTTCGCCGTAGGCTATACGATCGCCTTTGGCAGCGCTGGCGTTGAGCAAGGCAGATGGGTAGGGGACTTCGGCAACCTGTTTCTGTCCAAAATAAGCATGGACTCCGTCACAAAGGGTATACCCGAAACACTGTTTGTGATGTTTCATATGACCTTCGCGATTATCGCGCCTGCATTGATCGTTGGTGGTTTTGCGGAGCGCATGAAGTTTTCCGCCATGTTGATATTCAGCAGCTGTTGGTTGGTCCTGGTCTATGCGCCGGTCTGTCATTGGGTTCGCGGCGGAGGTTGGTTGCAGGAAATAGGCTTGCAGGATTTTGCCGGCGGGACGACCATCCATATCACTGCAGGTGTCGCCGCGCTGGTCGCAGCCATGATCATGGGTCCCCGCAAGGGCTTTGGCTCCGTCGCCATGCCCCCTCACAACCTGACTCTGACCGTTACCGGCGCCGGAATGCTGTGGGTGGGGTGGTTCGGATTCAACGCAGGATCAGCTGCAGCGGCAAACAGTAGCGCCGCCATGGCAATGCTGGTGACCCACCTATCGGCCTCGACCGGTGCTTTGGCCTGGATGGCAACGGAGTGGATTCGCACCGGTAAGCCGTCCGTGATGGGAACGGTAACGGGTATGGTGGCCGGTCTCGGTGCGATAACACCTGCGGCAGGTTCGGTAGGGCCAGCTGCGGCAGTGGTGATCGGATTCACCGCAGGTGTCCTGTGCTATTTTGTCACGAAGTGGATTAAGCACGAGCTCAAAATCGATGACAGCCTGGACGTATTTCCGGTACACGGATTTGGTGGCCTTTTAGGTAGCTTGTTGGTTGGCGTGTTTTGCTCTACGCAGCTTGGCATCTTCAGCGGCAATGGATTTTCAGAAGGTATATCCAGCATTAGCGGGCAGATGATGGTGCAGGTAGTTGGCGTATTAGCGACGCTGGTCTATTCGGGGGTAATCAGTGCTGTGCTATTAAAGTTTTTGGATGTCACCTTGGGTCTGCGGGTACATGAAGAGGCCGAAGTACACGGTTTGGACCTGGTGCTGCACGATGAGCAGGGCTATGACCTGTAAGGCCGTGTCACGCAGGCGCTTTGATCTGATAGCATCTGAGTAAATGCTTCGTAAGGGCTGGGCTGATGATGAATCAACAGCAGTTCAGATCGGATACAGGGCGACTCCGGTGGCAAGACAGACTTTAACCCCCTGCGATTTTTACTAAAAAACCCTGCTTTTCCAGCTCCGGTTTGATGGTCGTTCGTTGATCACCCTGTATTTCAATTACATCCCCTTTGACAGAGCCTCCAACACCGCAGCGCTGTTTGAGTGACTTCGCAAGCGTGCGCAGCTCGGCCTGAGGCAGTGACAACCCTTTTATCAGTGTAACTGACTTGCCACCGCGCCCCTTGGTTTCACGATGGAGTCTCACAATGCCGTCGCCGACAAACGAAGGACGATCCTTGCCACAAACACAGTGAGCGACAGCCCGTTGACACTGTGGGCAAAGTCGCCCCGTTTCCGTGGAATAAACCAGCCTGGATTGCTTACGCTTTGGCATGTTTGCCAGGGGCTACCCTGCCTCCATGAGTGATGATAATGAATTGCTATCGACCCGTTTGGCACGACTGGCCAACCTGCGACGAGGATGGTGTTGACCGTCGTCAAACCCAAGAGCGTGCAGATGAGCATTGTACGCGTGGGTATTCTACTCGTGTAGGCCCGTTTACGCTGCAACTCTTGCGCTTGCTGTGACGCTGTTCGGTGTCAAATGCGAGACCTTGAATGACACGAGCTGCAGTTTGCCGCGTACGACAACTACGCAGTGTCGAATCTGGCAGCCCCAGCGCGTAGGTTGATTGCCAGATGTACTCCTTCTCCGGCGGTCCGGGCTGCCCTTCTAATCACATACACATAAAGAGCGTCTTATTCCACCAAGGTGGAGATGTTTTGTTCCCGACAGTTAACGTG
>JBCDFM010000362.1:0-3894 GCA_039178015.1 Pseudomonadota bacterium | reverse complement strand
CACGAACATCCGTGAGCACCACTGAAAAACGCTCAGACAGTTTCGGCGCGATATGATGCCAGCAGAGATGCGTTTGGGGGTCGCCGTGGAGCATCAACAGAGCCGGTCCGCTGCCTGCGCTCAAAGCCATTATCTGTTTACCATCGATCTCAA
Source organism: Pseudomonadota bacterium (assembly GCA_039178015.1). Lineage (GTDB taxonomy): Bacteria > Pseudomonadota > Gammaproteobacteria > Pseudomonadales > Halieaceae > JARRPM01. The sequence continues at coordinate 3,741 of JBCDFM010000362.1, read as the reverse complement.
CCGGCTGGCGCTTGAAACCCGGCAACAGCTTTGCGTCAGCCTCTTCAAAGATGGTCATTGATCCATCCTTTGAACTCCGAGATTGCCGCTTCGTCCCGGTGGAAGAACGACCAACGCCCAATCTTGTTGACGGTGAGAAAGCCCGCCCGGCGCAGCAGCTCCAAATGGCGACTGACGGTCGGCTGGGCCATGTCGAGTTTCTCGGTGATCAGGGTCACGCAGACACCGACCTCAGACGGCCTTCCAGTGACCTGGTCTGAGAAATGAATGTCTGGTTCCGATAGCCACTCCAGGATGGACAGGCGTGCACCGCTGGAGAGGGCTTTTGACTGCTCGAGGCGATCAGGCATTGAGGATATTACATAGTTAAAAAGCTATGAGTCAATACATAGAAACCTCATTACAGTGGCATTTGTGCAGGCGGTACATCGCAGACTTCGGGAGCTTCGCCAGCATTCGCTGCATTCGGCAGTAACGGCCTGTCAGATTCTTCGCCGCCACCCCAACCTCCGAACTGGAGGAGCGTTTAGCGGAGCAAATCTGCCCGCGATACTTCCGGTTTGAACGACCGTTTCGCGCACTTCACGGGAGTAGTGAAAGGCGACAAGGGCGGGAACCGGTCATTCGCTGCGGTGGCAGTATAGATTTCTAGCATCAGCAAAAGCGGACATTCGTCGTCATGAAACGGAGCGGGTCCTGTTTCGAGGCAATACTTTGGGCAAGAGTCAAAATGACAACTGCTTTCTTAGAATTGGGCAACTCACGATACCGCGGTTAAGCGCGTGGAACTAAAGCAGCATCTTTCCTTTCGAGAATACTACTTCTTTCCACCACCACCACCACGGCTGGGAGGCGATGACGGTGCACCGCTGCCCGTAGAGGGTTGATGACCTGCGCCGGGTCCACTCGGCTGATAACCTCTTTCGATTGGCCCTTTGCTTGGTGGGCGCGGCGCTGGTTTTGGTGGCGCGGGTTTGCGATCAGTCATTCTTCGCTCCTTCATGTTCTACAGGGTAAAATTCGATAACTTTTATCTCGGATGCGTTTACCCAGAGGCCATGCCCTCCGTCATCAATCCACGCGTCGTCCTCGCCCCACGCATAGACCTTTTCGACGTACAGGTCCCTTTCGCCAGGATCAGAGGACATAAAAGAGGCTTTTCCACAGTAGCCCGGAAATTTGGTGTCATCTTTCAAAGTGACGATGACAAGTTGTTCCTTCATTCCTCCGAACTTCCAATCCCAAGCTGTCGGCACAGCATGAACCGGATTAATTCCGAAATAGTTCAATAGACGCCGTATCGCGTTGGTCCGCGAAAAATAACCCAAAACGCTACCAACTATCGCAGGACCAACGAAGACTAATCCAACCCAGTATAGTGCGCTTGCGTTCTTCTCGGTCTCGTCTTCCATCAGCCAGCTGATGGCAGGCAAAATCAATGCGCCATATAGTGCCGATAGCGCCAGATAACTAAGAATGGCCTCAGAATGGCGTTGCATTCTTCCTGTTGTGAATTGAGCGCGAAAATAGGTAATCACAAGGCCCGGCACGACAAACGCAAAAGTCAGATAGAGCGTCGCTGGATCGCCGAGTTCCGGCATTAGATCACCCCAGCATCTAACAGCTTCCAGTAGTGCTCCCCAACCACCGTCAGTTTGCATGACTTGGAGTTCATTGCCGCGAAGTACATATGCGTTTCACCTTGAGGTCGAACAAGATTTACCTTCACCATTTCTTGAAGGTCGGCGAAGATCGCGTTTTTGTCTTCGTCAGGAGAAGGGCCGTCCGGCTCATAACTTGGATCAAGGCTATATTCGGTTCCGGGGGCTTCAAAATACTCATGCAACTTCTTGAGCGTATCCAGCGAGATTGGGGGCTGAACACGTTTCAAAGACGTAAACGTCGAAACATTCGTCTTGAACATTGGGCGCTGATCCCAAGGCCCCAATGATTGATCAATGTGGGCATACACCGAGCCCGGAGTAACGTCACCCAGAAGGTTGGCCGCTCCACCATTCAAAGCATCAACGAACAGAGAGGTGAAAAGCCCAGAGCCGTTTTCCTCTGCCGCGTACTGTTTCATTGTCGAGGCAGTAAGGATCGTTACGCCTATGTTTATGGTCGTATGTTCTTCGCCCGGTTTTACGTTTCCTGCGATTCCTGAATGACAGCTATCGAGGACGATAACCCGGCTCTTCGCCTTGGATTCGTTGGCCATGACTACCAGTTCATGAAGCGCTAAACCGTCGTTTCCATCTTCACTGTCGGAGCAAATCAAGTATCCACCGACCTGTTCGATGTAGCCGTGGCCCGCAAAATAAAATAGTGCAATGTCACTATCGCCTTCAAATAGTTCTTGGGCAGCAATGCGAACATCCCGCCGTGTGACGGTGTTACTCGCTCCCGTACCGGCAAGTATTTTGGTTCCAAAATTCACGGTACCATCTGCGTTACGCTCAATTGCGGAATTGACTGCATACGCGTCGTTAACGCAGCCAAACAAGTCGTCGGCATGGGTGTAGTGATCTATGCCAACAATCAAAGCCTTACGCGACACCTTAGAACAGTTCCTTGATCGCGTCAGCGAGCGATTTACTATTCCACCCCACCGTGCGGTCTGCTGCGTTCTTTACTACAGTAGACGTGGCCTTTGACGCCCAAGGTTCAACAGCAATGATTGGCTTTCCATAGGCTTGAGAAATTGCAATCTCCTCATTGATCCACTTGCTATACGTTGAATACACACCAGCTAGCAGTATGACGCCGCTACAACCCTGAATTTTTGCGTCGATTTTCGCCCTGAGTTGCTTGTCCGTGCCGTTGGTATGCACAGGATCATCCTTCGGTACAGAATGGTCGTAATACGATATTCCCTGATCATTCAGGAACTTCACCATCTTTTCGTAGGCGTCGCCATATTTCCATGAATGACTAATAAACAAACGATAAGTCTTTGACATAAAATTAGCTTTCCGTACAAACTGTGCTGTTTAGAACTGTGAGTATCACAACATATGGCGTGCGAATAACCAAATCAACCAGAGCGTGCAGGAATTCTAGGAAGCGCTCCTACCTCAACATCACGAATATCGCGGTCCGCGATGAGTGAGTTCGAGCAAGCCCAGAGTTCGCGGTCGCAGCGAATGGCTGGTCTAGCGGGCCGCAACGCGGCGACAGCCGAGTACGGTGAATGTCTCTTGTGGGCCGTCCTCATCGCCGCGATCTGCGCCTGCCTATAAGATGCTGCAGTTGCTCCGAGGGTGGCAGAGAGCCCTTAGCAACAGATGCTGCACGTTGCATGAATGGCAGCCGAGGCAACATTTCCATATAAGAGCATTATGCGCTTTTTGGTGCTTAATTGGTCGAAATCGCTACACCTTTGAAGTTGATGATCAACCGGTTTAGTTAGACTGCATGAGTATTCGCATCAGACCCATGTCTTTTCTGGGGTCGTATCCGAACCCCGACATAAGGATTGGGACCGACTTACTACTTCGGAGTAGTCATACTCTCTTCCTATGCACCAAGAACCGAATAGTTGAACGTTACGGCCAGGTCGGGCCAGATCAGCCTGCCTTTGAGCTGGACAATTGGACAGTTTGAGCAGCCCGATCTGACTGGTCCATGTTGAGCGTTAGTGCATGACCTGCCTCTGATCCATCGAGATGATGGTTTCGGGTGCCGGAGGTCGATAGCCGAGTGCGCTGTGCGGCCTAACCGTATTGTAGTGGCGACGCCATT
>JBCDFM010000361.1:0-3935 GCA_039178015.1 Pseudomonadota bacterium | reverse complement strand
GGTATTCAACTCGTAATGGGATTTCGCGCGCCTTTATTGCCTCGATTTATTCGACGGCGCAAGGTGAGCGTATCTGCCTTACGCTCATTGGGGCGTTGGACAATTCCCTGGTTGCTAAGAGCAGAAAGAGTCGTCAAGCCGAGATGGTTAAGGCTGGCTGCCCCCCCATTCCCTCGGATTATCGGTGTCGTGGTTCTGGTGATGGCTTTCACTATCATGCTGCCACTACCGTTGAGTAACTTTATGCCAGCCTTCGCGCTCGTGTGTTTTGCGTTTGCCATCTTCGAGCGAGATGGGTTGATGACATTCATTGGCCTTTTGCTCGCGTGTGTCGCCTTTGTTGTCGGTACAACCCTAGTCTATTTGGCGCTGGAACTGCTGTTCGTGCTGGTTGAGCAACTGGACTGATGACTTAGGGGATACCTTTTCAATGCATCCAAAAGCGGCGCTCGCCAAAGGTTTACATAACCGATCTCCTCATACGCTTGAAGTCCCTGCGCTTGTCAGTGTTCAGTGTGTTATTGAGCCAACGGCATTCTAGACTTATTGGCGATCTTCTGGCAGATCGGTTTTTGCTAGCATTGAGTTTGGTTTTACGATGTGCGTTGTTGCGAACTGCAGCAATTCAAAGTTGCGAGCGATGCGCAAGATGAGTCGCATCACGACATCAACCGAAATCAGAGTCGCCCGCCCCCGAGTGTGGTACTCCGTTGCGGAAAGCAGCTCCTGACTGCGCTTATGGAGTAATTCCTGGCGAATGATTGCTAAGTCTCGCTGTGGGTGATCGGAGCCCGCTCCCTCGATGCGTCCGGTTCTCATTATGCTTAGTAGGCTGTCCAGCTCGTCCTGCCAGTCGTCGATTGGAATATTTTCAACATCTGATTGTCTTGGCAGGCTGAGCAGTGCGGCGGTCAGGTCCTCGCAGGCAAGGCTAAAGCAACGATGATAATAGAGGGAGTCTTGTTGAACACCCGGTTCTTCACTGAGTCGGCCAATTGCTGTCAACATTTCCGCCGTGACCTGATGTAAATGCTCAGCCTGCTCAGTAAAGGCTTCAGCTGATTCAAAATCTTCCAGCAGTGTGCGATTCGCTTCCAAGGCAGCGCAGAAACTGTCTCGAATTGTCCGATGCTCTCGACTTGGCAATATAAAGGTGCCGGCGAGATAGGCGATGATAGCGCCGGCGAATGTGTTCAGCATTCTTGCTGCAACTTCGTCTTCGTGACCAGGGGAACCGATATTCAGTAGCAGAAGTACCCAAAGCGTAATAAAAAACACAAAAACCCAGTATCGTATTCGGAAAAAGTAGAATGCCAGCACTCCCAGCGGCAGCAGCAGCATGGTTATTACCTCAGGTGACCTGACCCACCAAATAACCGCGATTGCCACCAGGCTCCCGGCGATAGTGCCGATAAGGCGTTCTCCCAGTCGTCGAAAGAGCGCTGAATAGTGTGGCACCATAATCACCACGATGGTCAGCGTCATCCAGTAATGGTTCTCCTGTAAGTATCGGCCAATGCCCTGGGGATCGGGGATGAACCAGGTATAGATCACGGTTGATAGCGACGTTGCGGCGGCCACTCGCATGGCGTGTCTGAAAGCAAACGAGTCCCGGTGCAGGTTGTCAGCGGCGTAAGCGACCTGGTCTCGCATCGACTCGGGCTGGCGATCGGATGCCGGATGTTCGTCACTGTTGTTAAAGGCGCTTTGAATCAGTTGCAATTCGTCGAGCATTTGCTCGAGGTAGTCCAGCTCTGCTGCGGATACGAGAAGTTCACCAAATTGGGGCATATCGCCGCGGTATTGCATAGCCTCTGCTTGAGCTGTTTCGGTTGCCTCTCGCAGTGCCTCCTCGACTCCCGTTAGCGTCAGCTTGCCGCTGACTACGCAATTCAGCTCTGCACCGATGAGTGCAGCCAGCCGGTCCAGTTTGTCTCCAACTACTTCACAGGTTTTGAGAGTCGTTCGTTTGCTCCTTTGTTCGTCAACAGCCAACGCAATTGACATCAATGCCAAAAACCGGCGGTAGAGAAAGAGGTATCGCGCTTGCGCCTGTGATAACTCGTCGTGCTGCCGGCGTATTTGTTCCACAAGGCCTAAGGTTTCGGTTTGTAAGCTGAGGAGCTGGCGGCGTTTGATCTTGCGCTTTTCCTGATCGAGCTCCTGAGTCAGCATTGATAGGTGGGTATAAAGCTGTTCCAGAGCGGCTCCGATCATGCCGTGTGGCTTAAAAGACCACACAATCGCTGAAATTGCGAAGGCGAGAAAACCGCTGATGAACCAGATTTCGATACGAGCGAGTGCGCCTTCACTGCCGACGGGTATGCCCACTGAAGTGAGAAATGCAAACAGCGCCCAAACACCGACGCTGGCTGCCGACTCGTTCCACAGCACTAGGAATGAGCAGACAAAAGCGATGGAAAACATGGCGATGGGTAGCAGCCAGTGAATATTGATGATTACTGCACCGATACCTGCCATTACTGTGGTGGAAACAAGCGTGATGAATAGCGCTAACACACGGCGCCGGAAAGCGCCTCCTACGTCAGAAAGAGAGATGTAAAGAATGGCCACGGCAGACCACAGAGCTGTGTTTTCATCCAATATGGAAAACAGAAATAACACCAATGGGATAGCTGTGAGGCATCCCGCTCTCAGCGCCATTGCGAAAGCGCGATTCAGTGGGTCGGCTTTGAGGTTAGCTGCTTTCAGCCGATTGAGTAGGCTAGCTGTCAATGCGTTTCCACCCGCTCGTTCATCGGCGCCGGGTATCCTCAGTCGCTGGCTGTTTTGTATGCGCTGTAGTTAGGTGCAGCATCAGATCCAATATTGCGCGATCGTGGTAATGAAGCATCGATTATGCGTCAATCACACACTGTCACCTGTCATAAGACGTGTTGAAAGCGCTCTACCGTTTACCGCAGTAGTGCACACCTTATCTCCGGTTGCGCGGTTGAACTCCCGATATCGCTGTGCGTAAACACAGCAAATAACACTAGGCTATTTCCGGCAAGTCGCGCATCGCCTCGTCGATAACTTCCGCAGGCAGCTCCAGATCCTTCATCTGCCCTTGAAGATATCTATCGTAGGAGGCCAGATCGAGATGCCCGTGACCACACAAGGCTGTGAGAATGGTCTTCGATTCACCGCTTTCCTTACAAGCCAGGGCCTCGCGCACTGCCGCGGCGATGGCGTGAGTGGGTTCTGGTGCCGGGACGATACCCTCTGCACGGGCGAACTGCACGGCTCCGCTGAAGCATTCCAATTGAGGAATAGAGATCGCCTCCACAAGGCCGAGTTCATACACATGCGATACGAGCGGTGCCATACCATGATAGCGAAGTCCGCCCGCATGAATCGGTTCGGGAATAAAGCCATGTCCCAATGTGTGCATTTTCATCAAGGGTGTGAGACCTGCCGTGTCACCGAAATCATAGCGGTACTCACCGCGCGTCAATGTTGGACAGGCAGCCGGCTCCACGCAACGAATGACTGGGTTCATTTTGCCCGCCAGCTTTTCGCGCATAAATGGAAACGCCAGACCACCAAAGTTAGAACCACCACCCGTGCAGCCCACCAGAACGTCAGGTGTTTCACCCACTTTCGCCAGCTGAAGCAGGGCTTCTTCACCAATCACAGTTTGATGTAAGAGGACGTGGTTGAGTACGCTGCCCAGCGCGTACCGCACAGCATCATCCCCCACCGCTTGCATCACCGCCTCCGAAATAGCGATACCCAGAGAGCCGGGGTGATCTGGGTCCTGAGCCAGCAGTTCTCGCCCGTATTGTGTAACTTCAGACGGGCTGGGGTGAACGGTGCCACCCCAAATCTCCATCATGGTTCGACGGTGGGGTTTGCTGCGAAAGCTGGCTGCCACCTGCCAAACTTCGCACTCCAACCCAAACTGCGCGCAGGCAAATGCGAGGGAGCTACCC
>JBCDFM010000360.1:0-3937 GCA_039178015.1 Pseudomonadota bacterium | reverse complement strand
CAACTCACTCTGACCCGAGTAAATCGTGGTGATATCACCCACTGCCAGGCGCCCCTCGCGCACCAGCTCTTCACCGAGCTCAGCAATGATGGCCACGCCGCCGGAGCCAGTCACCTGGACGTCGGCATCTCTGGCGTCAAAGGGCGATACCGGAATACCCGTAGTCGCCCAGATGTCGTTGAAGTTCATTTCTGATGCGAGCACGTAGACCAGGGCTTCATTGGGTCCCGGGCGTGGCGTTGGGAATACCAGCAACTGCTCTGCGATTGCCGGATCGCCGTGGGCAGGCTCGCCGTTAGCTGGGTCGCGCGCCACGCCAAGGCCATACTGATACTCCGGTATCGGTGTCACGCCCGCAAAGAAACTGGCCCCCAGGGGTAACAGACGCCCAGCGCTCTCCAAGGACTGACGAAGTGCTGGGTCAGCATCGGGGGGAATCTCTGCATGTTTGATCGGCAACGCTGCACTGCGTCGCTCCAGAAAGGCTCGAATGCCCGGAGGCCCTGCCTGTGGGTCACAAACCGCTTCTGCGAACAGCCTCGCCTCAAGGGCTAATCCCGCTTTCTGTCCGCGGGTTGCACCCTCGCTGATCGCCGTGATAATGCGCTGAACACAAGCGCTGCGACCGCCGGCTCTGGCTTGCGCAAGCGTGGCTGCTAATTCACTGTCTTCTAACAGGGTCTGATCGATGGGCAACCTGTCTTCGCGCCCGACCAGATAACGCTCGCGCGCCTGCATCGCCGGTATCAATGGCCCCTCGCCTTGGAAGTACTGACGCAGTAGCGCTATCGACTCGGCGACCGGACCGCGTCCGTCGGCCCCTACCACCTGATCGACCAAACCTGCTGCCTGCGCCTCAGCGGCGTCGATGGCGCGCCCGCTGACGATGAGTCGCAGCGCTTCGATCAATCCATCTTTGCCGCGGTGTAAATGGAGTCGCCTGGGTAGACGCTGTGTTCCACCGTATCCGGGCAGTAGATTCAGATTGATCTCGGGCTGACCGAAACGGGCGTGTTGATCGGCAACCACGTAGGCGCATGACAATACCAGCTCATTACCGCCACCAAGCGCTGGACCGTTCACGGCGGCGATCACAGGCTTACCGATATTCTCCAGCGTCGAGAACGCGGTATGGGCGGCATTGGCAGGAGTTTGGGCGGATTCAAGGTCACCGGTCTCGCCCACCTCCAACAGTTCTTTCACGTCAGCGCCTGCAACGAACGCGCTGCGTGCGCCAGTTACAACCAGGGCTTCAACCTTGTCCTGCTGTGCAAGTTGTTGCAAGACTGTATTGAACTCGTCCAGCGAGCGCTCGTTGAGGCTGTTCACAGGCGGGTTGTCGACAACCAATAATGCGATGTGTCGGCCGGCTAGAATTTCGTGCATTTCGACCCGGAGGTAGCGCCAGGTTTGCACGATATTGCGCGCGTCGGAGAGAGCACCAAAGGCTTTCCAGCTGGCGACCACGCTTTCAATTTCCTCCACCACGTCTGGATTGCGCAGCGTCGACAGATCTCCCAGCGGTTCCTCGAGCAGTATGGCTCGCAAGGTTCGGCGCATGTATTTACCGGAGCGCGTTTCCGGAAATGCGGAAACCACCAAAAAGTCGGACGGAACAGCGGTGGCTCCCTTCTCGCTGCGCACCAGATTTTGCAACCTTGCTAAATCGTCATCCGAAATTTTAGAGCCCGGTGCCGCGACCAGAAAGGCGACGGGTGTTTCACCTTTTTCGTCGTGGGGTGCGCCCACGACGACGGCATTGCCGACGGGTGAATCCGCGCGCAGGGTTTTGTCTCGCAGAATAGCGCCTTCAATTTCTTCAGTCCCGATTCGATGCCCGGACACATTGATGACATCGTCTGAACGCCCGTGCAGGGTGAATGCACCATCAGCATGGCAGCGCGCGTAATCGCCCTGGGTGTAGGCGATGTCGCCGCGCCAGCGATCGAAATAGACTTTGTTGAAGCGCTCCACATCCCCACGCCATTCGCGGCTACCCAGGGCGGTTGGATCGCCCCAGATCGTGCGCGCCAGATAGGGGTAAGGGCGGGTGATAACCAACTCGCCTTTCTCACCGTCTTCTGCAAGGCGCCAGGCGGTGGCGCCGCCATCGGCATCGGTCTCGGTCGCGATTCGCACTTCCGCCTGTATCCAGGGTAGGGGCCACGTTTTCGCATCGGCGGCAAGGGGCTTGTAGCCACCCCAGGGACAGGAGAAAACGATGCCACCGTGTTCTGTGGCCCAGTACGAGTTGATGTAATGCGAACAGATGCGATTCATCGCGAACTGTTGTACCGAAGGCGACACTGGCTCGGCACAGAATGTGCCGGTGCGCAGATTAGATACATCGAAGGCAGCCATCTCATCTGTACTGGCTGGATCGGTCATTACAGCCTTGAGGAAGGTTGAACCCGCTTTGAATAAGGTGGCACCGTGGCGTTCGATAATGGACGAAAAGCGACCTGCGTGCGGGAACAGCGGCGAGCCTTCGGCAATGATTGTGGTCATTCCACGCGAAAGGGGTGCAGCCAACAAATAAGACTGACCCGTAATCCAGCCGGGATCTCCAATCACATAGAGTCGATCCTCTGGCTTTGCATCGAATACGGCGCGCATCGTATGGGTCACCCCGGCCAACCAGCCACCGTGGGTATGCACTACCCCTTTGGGCTTACCTGTGGAGCCCGAGGTGTAAATGATGAACAGCGGCCAGTCTGCTTCGACTGCCAATACCGGTTGCAAGGTATTGAGTTTTTGCCACAGTGTTTGGTCGTCCAATTCAAGTAGCGCGTCAATATCCTCCACCGAGCAACTGCTGAGGAGCTTCGCAGTCGCTGCCTCAACCAGATCATGTGACCAGCTATCTCTTGGCTGCTGCACGACTTCCTGACCGGTATAGCGCACAACCAGAACGCGTTCGACTGAGTGGGAAGCGCCTGCCAGTGCTCGAGCGACAACGGTGCGCAGCTCGGCGGACTGTTCAGCATTGAGCGCCGCTTCAGCGGCCAGTGCGACGCCCAGCTCACGCATCAAATCGCTACGCTCGATGGTGATTTCGCCTGTCAGTGCGGTGCCGACCGAATCGATAATGCGTTGGGCAGTATCGCCGAGTGAAAAATCCGCGAGACAGGTTTGTAATGTAGCTATAGCAGCCGACAGCGGGACATAATTGTCTAGTGCAGGGTCTGTGTAAGCCTCTTTGTAAGGGACGACTTCTGCGTTGCGGTATCCGCCATCGGCGGTGACGACGACCTTCGCTCCCGCATCGTGAATACGATCGGATAGCGTCTTGGCAGAAAAGCCGCCAAACACGGGCGTGTAAATGATACCCAGTCGCTTAGCAGCCAGCGTGTAGTACACCTGATCCAAAATGTTTGGTAGGTTGAATGCGACACGATCGCCACGTTCCAAGCCGAGCGAGGTCAATACCTGCGCTCGTAGCACCGTCTCAACGAATAGCTGCCTATAGTTGATATTGCGCTGGAAAACGGGCCCGCCTTGCCCGTTGTTTTTTGACGGATCCCAGCGATCACCTTCAAAAATAATCGCGGTGCGTCTGCCCGCACCTGCGAGGATATGTCTGTCCAATTCGTTGAAGCAGGCATTGGTGAGAGCGCCGTCAAACCATCGGAAAAAGGGTGCGTGGGACTCGTCCAGTGCGGTATGCCAGGGGCGCCAGCTGGCTGCGAGATCGTCAGTGACAGCCTGACTGCCATCAGCAGCACGCCAGCCGGTCCAGCGATCTTCTTCGGGTAAGCGATTGAGCCAACGATCGCCAGCCGCATCAAACCAATGCAGCTCAGTCGAAGCGATGTTGCCGTGGAATTCGCCAGGGCTTTCCTGGGCCTGTATTCGGCTACGCTGTTCCTCTTCTTCGGAATGCAGCGCGCACCAATCATTGCTCGTGACAGACAACCCAACCTCCTTTTGCTTTTAT
>JBCDFM010000359.1:0-3957 GCA_039178015.1 Pseudomonadota bacterium | reverse complement strand
GACCTGTGTAGCGCACCCGTCCAATAGAGTCTGGAGTTTTGTTCATTGTCAGTCTTACCCGATACAGGTCATCTCAAGATCAGAAATCGCGGATTGACCCAGCCAGCTTAGCATCACTTGCTCAGCTGCTGTGAGGATGCGCCTCGCCAAGCGGCACGCCGTAGCTTAGCTCTATCTGTTCTAGGTATCTGCAGCAGGTTGCAGGCGCTCTGAATCATGCGTCGTCGCACTTATTGATGCGTATCTCGGGTTCAGCAGCTATGGTTTAACTCTTACCGACGAAAACTGCGCAGAAGCTGCACGGAGCATTGACACGCGAGCTTTGCCTGCAAAGGCGGCTTGGGGTATGCTCCAGCTCCTTATAAATTCTATCGAACTGGTCTTCTTAGGAAAGACTTGGGGCCGTCGCTAACACTTTATTCACGACAGCCTGACAATCGAGGTGTGGCACATGCACTCCAGCTTTATTTCCGTCGGCGCATTGACTCTACTCATGTCGTCTTTTGCATTATCGCAGACACCGGTACTCGAACAGGTTCTTGTCACTGCTACCAAAGTACCGGAGGACGGACTAAAGCTGCCTCTATCGTGGTCCAGCATTAGCGAGGAAACTCTGGATTTTATTGGCCATACCCATGTCAACGAGGTTATGCAGCAGGTACCGGGTGCCTGGATATCGCGCGGCAACGGGCAGGAAAGCCTGATCTCGCTGCGATCCCCTGTGCTGACAGGGGCTGGTAGCTGCGGCGCCTTTTTGATCGCTGGCGACGGCATTAGCTTGCGCGCACCGGGGTTTTGTAATGTCAATCAGCTATTCGATGCCAATACTGAGCAAGCTGGTCGCATTGAAGTGATCAAGGGACCGGCAACATCGTTATATGGCTCCAACGCAATGCATGGTCTTATAAATGTGCTTAGTGCAGCACCCAGCGAAACCTATGATCAAAACATCGCGGTAGAGGCTGGTCCCTATGATTACTACCGCGGTAAATATCGCTACGGGAACACCTGGGGCAGACATGGTGTCAGTATCCGCGTCAACGGCACGACGACTAATGGCTACCTGGACGACTCCGGGTATGATCAGCAAAAAGGCACGCTGCGCTATGACTACGACAACGACTTATGGCACATCAGCAACGTACTGGATTTCGCGAATCTTAACCAGGAAACCGCAGGCTTCCTGCCGGGTTACAAAGCCTACGCGGATAACAGCATACGGCGGGACAATCCCAATCCAGAGGCATACCGCGATGCCCGGTCGCTAAGGTTTCACACAGCTGCCAGCCGTGAGCTAGATCAACACAATACGCTGACGCTAACACCGTATTTGCGCAACAATAAAATGGAATTTCTGATGCACTTCTTACCCTGGCAGCCCACCGAAAGAAACCAGCACGATAGCCTGGGCATGCGGGTTCGATTAAATACGGAGAAGGAGAACCATAGCTGGGCAAATGGCATCGAGTTGGAGTATACGGATGGTCGCTTAAAGGAAGTGCAGGCCGAGGACTTCAGCCCCAATCAGCCAGCGGGTATCCACTACGATTACCGCGTTTATGCATCAGTGGCGGCCCTATTCAGTCAATGGCGAGGGCAGGTAAGCGACAACTGGGAACTCAGTGCAGGCTTGCGCTTGGAGTATACCTACTACGATTACCACAATAAAACCGGAGACGGGCCCGCCTGCGAACCCTCTGCAACGGCTTGTCGTTTCTATCGCCCTTCAGATCGAGACGATGAATTCGCCGACTGGAGTGCTAACGCGGGAGCTAGCTACAGCATCACCGACGACACGATAGCCTACCTGCGCCTGGCAAATGGTTTTAGAGCACCTCAAACTGCTGAACTCTATCGTCTCCAATCTGGCCAGGAGGTGGCCGATCTGGACTCCGAGGAACTGAGTAATATCGAAGTCGGCTTGCGCGGTGGCTGGCAGAATGCGCTGGAGTATGACCTCTCTGTGTATCTGATGCACAAGGATAATGTCATTTTCCAAAACGCAGATCGCTTTAATATCAGCGGTGCCAAAACCCAGCACTATGGCGCAGAGTTGAGCCTGGACTACCGCTTTGCTGAGCACTGGTATTTCCGGCTCGACGGCACCTGGGCGAAACATACCTACGACAACGACCCCGATTTACTCGGCACCAGTACCGATATCAACGGCAATATCATAGACACCGCCCCGGAATTCTTCGGCAGCTCGCGCCTGGGATGGAATTTCCCCAGTCTACAGGGACGTCGAGGCCTGGCCGAATTGGAATGGGTATACATGGACGAATACTACCTTGAACCGGCAAACGAACACCGATACAGCGGCCATTCTCTATTCAACATTAGGGTCTCCAGCATGTTCACAGATGCCTGGCAAGGCACCATTCGCGTGACCAACCTGTTGGATAAAGATTACGCCGAGCGCGCGGACTTCGGCTTTGGAGAGTACCGCTACTTTGTCGGCGAGCCACGGGGCGCCTACGTAGAGATCAGCTACCAGTTTGGTACATAAAGCGTTGTAATGGCATAGTCACCGGGTGGTTTTACCTGTGGCTGCGCCACGGTTAGGCCCAGCTAGAACAGCCTGCCTATGCCGACAGCTTCACGAACTTTTTCTATTAATGGTACAGAGTATTCGCGAGCACGCTCTGCGCCTTTGAGCAAAACTGCCTCGACATGTGCGGGGTCGTCCATCAACTCCTGATAACGCTCACGTGAGCCCTCAAGCTTAGAATTTATCAGCTCAAATAGCTGTTTTTTTGCCTCACCCCAGGCAATACCGTTTTCAAATTCCTTGCGCATGTATGCGCCTTCTTCAGGTGTTGCAAACGCCTCCCATAGTTGAAACACGGTCGAGTCATCTGGATTTTTTGGTTCGCCAGGTTCCAGCAGGTTGGTTTTTATCTTGTTAATACTCTTGCGTAGACCTTTTTCGCTTTGAAACAAGGCAATCGTGTTGTTGTAGCTCTTGCTCATTTTGCGCCCGTCCAGACCCTGGAGAACGGCGACGTTGTCATCAACTATCGCCTCCGGCAGTGTAAACAGTTCGGTGTAGTTGTGATTGAAACGCTGGGCGATATCCCGCGCCATCTCCACATGCTGCACTTGATCGCGTCCAACCGGGACATGATGCGTGTTAAACATCAGGATATCGGCAGCCATCAATACCGGGTAGCTGAACAAACCCATGGTAACGCCAAAGTCCGCATCCTCGCCGGTCTCCTCATTCGCCTGCACCGCGGCCTTATAGGCGTGAGCCCGATTCATGAGGCCCTTCGCAGCGCTGCAGTTGAGTATCCAGGTGAGTTCGGGAATTTCTGGTATATCCGATTGACGATAAAACAGGGCGTTATCAGTATCTAGTCCCAGCGCTAACCATGTGGAAGCAATTTCTTTACTCGATTGTCGGACCTGCTCTGGATCCTGATTCTTGATCAGCGCATGAAAGTCGGCCAAGAAAAAGAATGACTCCTTAGAGGCATCTAGTGAAGCAGAGATTGCCGGTCGAATAGCTCCCACAAAATTGCCGATATGCGGTGTTCCCGAAGGCGTAATACCCGTCAGCACCCGTCGCTTTGTCATCGCTTGCGCCTGTTTAGAAAAGCCGCCAATGATACTGAGATCCCCTGGTTGTGGCTATCCCGGCGAAAAGCGCAGATTTCCTATAGCCTCGGCATAATGCGGCTTTAGGGAAGAGGATGAGAAGGCAGAGACATCAGGTGCGCTTTCTCTTCCACTGCGCAAGCCAGCATCAATTCGGGTTACGAGGCGTGCGGCACCTGCGGCTTCTGCAATCGGGTCACCGGGAATGCTGGGGTAACGAAATTGATTGGGGTAGATCTCAGGATAGACGAGTCTATCAGGAACCACCGGCAAGCAGCCTCGCATTACGGCTTGCAAGACTGCCAGACCTTGAAACTCGTGATCTGCTGTCGAAAGAATGACATCACTCGCCCGCTG
>JBCDFM010000358.1:0-3972 GCA_039178015.1 Pseudomonadota bacterium | reverse complement strand
GGTGAGTTTCTAGAGTACGCAGAGGTGTTTGGTAATTTGTACGGGACCTCGCAGACCTGGGTTAATCAACAGCTCAAACAAGGCATAGACGTTATTCTCGAAATAGACTGGCAAGGCGCGCAGCAAGTGAAAAAGCTAATGCCTGAACTTGTCTGCATTTATATTTTGCCACCGTCGAAAGCAGCGCTTCGTCAACGGCTCAATGCCAGGGGGCAGGATGACGGTGATACGATCGCAGCACGAATGGCGCTGGCTGTCGAGGAAATGTCCCATTACGTGGAGGGTGACTACCTCATCGTTAACCGCGACTTCGACACGGCATTACGCCAGCTTCAGTCAATTATCGATAGTCATCGACTACGAGCCAGCCGCCAACAAATAGAGCTGGCACCACTGTTGTCCGAGCTTCTAAGCTGAGAGTAATTCAGAGGGTATTATTGCACTCTGGTCTGATATCGCCCGATGGCGGTATAATGCTACGTTACGCCCAGGTCGTAGCATCACCAGCACGCTAGCTGGCCCCGCGACTCGTGTCGCTGATCGCCGCCCACGCAGTCTGATTTCGCCGCGAGAGACCGATGCAACGACAGGCCAAATTGTTATAGGAACAGCTTAATTATGGCACGAATTACCGTTGAAGATTGTCTGGAGCACGTACAAAACCGCTTTGAGCTGGTGATGGTTGCCAGTAAACGGGCTCGGCAAATGGCGACCGGCGGAAAAGATCCTCTGGTACAGGAAGAGTCTGATAAGCCTACCGTGATAGCGCTTCGCGAAATTGCGGATGGACACATCACCCCGGACATTTTGGTGCGTGAGGAAGAAATCGAAGCCGAGCAGGAGCTCGCTGAGGTAATGGAGGCCAGCGAGGCCCTGTGACTGCCACGGGCATCCGTGGCCAGGGCCGCTGATGAGCAATGCAGACACTCGATGTATTAGATTCCACTCTTAGAAGCTACCTCAACCCAG
Organism: Pseudomonadota bacterium; assembly: GCA_039178015.1. GTDB lineage: Bacteria > Pseudomonadota > Gammaproteobacteria > Pseudomonadales > Halieaceae > JARRPM01. The sequence goes on along the minus strand of JBCDFM010000358.1, from coordinate 3,003 downwards.
AACAAACGAATCACGTTAAACGCGCATACTACTTCGCCGAGCAGGCTCATTTCGGTCAGCGCCGGCGAAGCGGTGAAGATTACGTTACACATCCCCTGGCAGTAGCTGGCATCTTGGCAGACATGCACATGGACCATCAGAGTCTGATGGCCGCCATGTTGCACGACGTTATAGAAGACACCGGTATTCCCAAGACCGCTATAGGCAAGCAATTCGGGCCGACCGTTGCAGAACTGGTAGATGGTGTCAGTAAACTGACGCAGATGGAGTTCGAGACCCTGGAGGAAAAACAGGCCGAGAATTTCCAAAAAATGGCTCTCGCAATGGCCCGTGATATTCGGGTGATTTTGGTGAAGCTCGCAGACAGGTTGCACAATATGCGCACCTTGAGTGTCTTGCAGCCAGAAAAGGCACGGCGGATCGCAAAGGAGACGCTGGACATCTATGCTCCTATCGCCATGCGGCTTGGCATGAACACCGTGCGCATGGAGTTCGAAGATTTGGGCTTCAACGCGCTCTATCCAATGCGAGCCCGCAGAATTGACGCCGCACTGCGAAACGCGCGCGGTCACCGCAAGGAGCTGGTAGACAAAATCCGCTACCAGATAGAAACCACATTAGAACAGGAAGGCCACGACGTGGAGGTCGTCGGTCGAGAGAAACACCTGTACAGCATTTATAAGAAAATGAAGTCCAAGCGGAAGTCCTTTTCGGAAATCATGGACATTTATGCTTTTCGCATCATCGTGGACTCGGTTGATACCTGTTATCGTGTATTGGGTTGCATACACAGCCTATACAAGCCCGTTCCGGGCGAATTCAAAGACTATATCGCGATTCCCAAGGCCAATGGCTATCAATCACTGCATACCGTTTTGATGGGAATGCACGGTGTGCCGATTGAGATCCAAATTCGCACTCGCGAAATGGAGGCTATGGCAAATAATGGAATTGCCGCACATTGGCTTTACAAGACAGACAGTCAGTCAACCAATGGTAGTCATACGCGAGCCCGAGAATGGGTACAGGGCTTACTGGAGATGCAGCAGCGGGCCGGCGATTCACTTGAGTTTATCGAGAGCGTTAAGATTGATCTGTTCCCCGATGAAATCTACGTGTTTACTCCAAAAGGCAGAATCCTCGCCTTACCGCGTGGGGCCACCGCCGTCGATTTTGCCTACGCTGTCCACACCGACGTTGGCAACAGCTGCGTGGCATGTCGCATCAATCGCCGCCTGGCTCCCCTGTCTGAACCGCTACAAAGCGGCGAGACAGTCGAGATTCTGACCGCAGCCGGCGCGCGACCGAACCCATCCTGGTTTAATTACGCAGTTTCTGCGAAAGCCAGAACCAACATCAGGCACTTTCTAAAAAACCAAACACGAGAAGACTCGGTGGCTCTCGGTCGGCAATTGCTTGAAAAAGCGCTGGCGGCATTTGACCAAGGCCTGGAGAAACTGCCGACCAAACAGGTTGATGACTATTTGAGCAGAAATCACTATGAGCATATGGATGACCTGCTGGAACAGATCGCCCGAGGCAATCGACTGCCAGCGATCACAGCACAGCAAATGCTCGAGGTTATAGATGGAGACTCCAAACTCAGCGAAGGCGAAGTACTACCAGTCGCAATCCGGGGAACAGAAGGGTTCATGGTCACTTACGGGCGCTGCTGCCACCCTATTCCTGGAGACCCGATTGCAGGTTACCTCAGCTCAGAGAAAGGCGTCGTTGTTCACCGCGAGCGCTGCAAAAATCTTGCCGACATGCGAGACAAGTCTGAGCGGCTGTTGGCATTAAGGTGGGATGATCTGGTCGCCGGGGAATACCTGGTAGAGCTGCGAATCGAAGTCGAAAATCGCCGTGGTATGATCGCGGTGATCGCGACTCGTATTAACAGTATGGGTGTGAACATTGAGAAAATTTCCACCGAAGACAAAGACCATCAATTCACCTACGTACATTTAGAGATGCTGGTCCAAAACAGGATTCACCTCGCCCGCATCATGAAGCGCCTTCGTTCTATTAACTCAGTTCGCAAGGTAAGCCGGATTAAGAACTGAAACCCCGGCTTTCACTATTTCCAGGAGGCTTCTTGTGAGTAATCGCGCCGTCATTTCTACACCAGATGCACCCGAGGCTATCGGCCCCTACTCCCAGGCAATAAAAGTGGGCAATACGGTGTGGCTCTCCGGGCAGATCCCGCTGATTCCCAGCACCATGGAGGTGGTAATCGGGGGCATACGAGAACAGGCAGAACAAGTCTTTTCCAATCTGCGAGCCGTGGCTCAGGCTGCTGGAGGCAGCTTAAACAGTGCTGTAAAGATCAATATTTCACTTACCAGCCTCGACGATTTCGCTGCAGTAAACGAGGTTATGGCAAGCTTTTTTGAGGAGCCATTTCCGGCTCGCGCCTGTGTTCAGGTCGCCGCTTTGCCCAAGGGAGTAGACATTGAGGTGGAAGCTATTCTCGCGCTTTGACCGTCAGTGCCGCAGCATACCCAGCACGATAATCAGCATATTTTAACTTGTATCCCGAGTCTATAAGTAAGCGATTACTACAGCGCTTGTGCCCAGGTGGCGAGCCTGTGCCGGTTCGTTGACCAGGATCGGTGTGTTTATCAAGCCCCTCACTTTTCACGCCCATCTGCTCCGCCAGCCAACGATCTACCTCCCACTGGGGAGCTGGCTGCGCATCCACGCCGTTGTAAACCGGCTCGATCGACCTGCCCGACTCCACCCGCTCGATGAGATGATAGAGGAAGCCGGCACAGTCTTCTCGATGAATGCGATTACTGTAACGCACAGGCTTCTCGGGGTTTAGCTCGCCGCGCCGAATTCGATCAAGCAGTCGCCCGCCAGCACCACCATAAATGCCCGCAAAGCGGATTACGCTGGCATGTTGCATAGACTGCAGCATCAGTTGTTCGGCCTGTATCATCGCCGTCGCTCTTGGGTCATCTTCACTCAAGCAGCTGTCCTCATTTACCCAACCACCCTCGC
>JBCDFM010000357.1:0-3984 GCA_039178015.1 Pseudomonadota bacterium | reverse complement strand
GTCAACATCAACGCCTATGATGCCTATGGCATTGCCAATGAGACAAACATAGGCCGGTTCCAATATACCGGCCAGATCGCCATCCCCGAGCTTGGCCTCTATCATTACAAGGCAAGGGGCTACTCCCCCACGCTCGGCAGGTTCCTGCAAACCGATCCCATCGGGTACGAGGATCAGGTGAACCTCTATGCTTATGTGGGGAATGATCCGGTCAACCTAATCGACCCGACGGGGGAGCAAAGAGCAATACCACGCGTTCCTGTTTTAATACCCGGAGCGCCAAATCCAAATGATATAAATGATAATGGGGTGCATGATGCACAGGACGCCGTACAAGGCATTGGAGAGCTGATCGATGATTACATTGTACAACCTATCCAAGATGCTTGGGATAATATATTCAATAACGATGAACCTGATATAGACATCACGGATCCCGACAGCGTTCATGGCCAAGATCCAGATGATGTTGCTGAAGCGGCTGCAGAAGCGGGCCTTGCAGAATCTCCGGCCAAAAGGGGCACTGGTCGCAATTTTCTCGACGAAAAAGGAAACAACGGGATCAGGGTAATGGAAGGTGGAGGTAATAGGAGCGGAGCAGATGGAGAGATGAAGTCTGGTGGGCCGTATGCTCACATTGTTGGCGGAAAACATGCAGGAACAAATGTGCCTTTGGCAGGTAATAAGACTTTGGAGGACAAGTAGCTTTGAAAAAGCCAATACAGCTTGATCAGCATGAGGTCGAAGTCTTGGACATGCTTATTGATGGTGATTGGCCTTTACCTCATCTGATTAAAGGCTTGCAGGGATTTTCTGATGAAGCGGCGAAAGTTTCCGTGATCTGCAATCTTTATCACCATGGTCTTATAGAGTTCTTCGAGCGAGCGAGTCTGTTCAGTCTCGATGATATTGAAATGGTTAGGTCATCACTTGAGAGAGGAGAGTTACTAACCCGGTTGACGGAAAACATCGATAATCCGCTCTTTGGCGTCGATCTTACTGACTTGGGAAAGCAACTCATCACTGAGTTCAATAGTCGATCAAAATGACAGCTATGCCAACACAGTGCATTATGATGTGAACCGCAGCTATCAGGTAAACGTTCTTAACTAATACACCTCAGCCGACGCTGCCAGCTTCACCCATAACGACAGAAGAGACTAACATGGATAGCTATCAATTGAACCTGATGCTCCCTCGCGGCATGCTCTATCTATACGATTGGAGAAATGACCACGTCGAAATACCTGAGTACGACGACAGCAGGGCAGTCAGTGCAACACCCACTGCCTTGTCGATAGCACTCACTAGCGATGAGGAAGGCGATGTCAGTGTCAAAATTTCACAGTTGGACAACGAGCTGGAATATTCTTCACGCTTCGGGACTTTCCGTTTGAGCTGTCCAAATAAGATGCTGTCTCTATGTGTGATGAGTGACGATGAGGTCCACAGAATATCCTTAAATCATCATGAGATGGAAGTTAGCATATCTGGCAAGTCGGAGAAATTTCCTTCTGAGATTTTCATTTCAAGTCGTTCTTTTAATGGTGCCATCTAGCCGTCGAAATTTGGAAGGTAATCGCCCACCTACGCAGCCACGCCGTCCAGAGGACCGATGATGAAGTTGAGATTAGAAGTCTCTTTGGAACACGCAGTAGCGTTTCTTTCCGACCCTTATGCTGATGACCTTGCGCCATTGGAAATCGGAGACAAACCGATAGCCTCAACGGACGACTGCGTCGCCTTCCGTGTTCGACCCTATTTTGATGGTGGCGCGGATATCACGGTGAGTTCCGAATGCCCTCCCAAAGACGGGGAGCCAGCCTTTCAAAAGGTAATGACGTGCGAGAGCGGTGTGATATCGGTCAGCGATAGCAACCGCTTCAATTACTGCATATTCCCCATCGAAGGCAAAACAGTCGATATTGAGATCTGGAAATCGTTGGGCGACAGCGATGGCGTTTGGATCAAGCTCTCGCCACTCGTGGAATATTGAATCTCTCCTCATTGAACGCCCCGGCATAATCACTGGACCGCCCCTCACAATTTGTGAGTTCTCGGGTGAACCTCGGAATCAGCGCTACTGATCGCCCGCTCCCACAAGTTCCGCTCTTCAGCGGCCCGCACTGTTGTGAAACCCCACCGCACATCTCAGCGGCCCAAGCTCCCCTGGACCGAGGTCAGCAAGCCAGTCCCTTTAGTGAGCACACCGAATGCGGCAAACCGCGTTGGGCTGCAGCGAGTTCTGCTTGTGATTACAGATGGTTAGGTGAGTGGTGTAAAGCTGCAGTCGGCTGCCGCTTTTGCGCGCCAGACAAGTTCTGTCTTTATATCAGTGAGTTGGCGCTGCAGTGGGCTGCAGGTGTGTGGTTGTGCTGGAGTGAGCTGCAGCCGGTGAAGTGCGAATAGTCCTACCTTTGATTAGAGCCGCCAAAAGGCTCCGCCTGGGGGCTGCGGGAGTGTCCCGGCCCCTGACGTATCCCAACGCTGATATGCCGCTCTGGTGGCGGCTAAGAGAGGATCAGGCGGCGTTGGCGCTCTCCTGTCCCTGATGTTGCGCGAGAAGGTTGTCGAGCATCTTGGCGACGAACTTCTGCTCGGACTTGGGGAGTTGGGCGACGGCTTCGATCTGCCGTTCGAGGTGCGAGGCTGGGCCGCGCTTGCTGGGTGTGCGGGCGAGCACCTTGCCGACCAGCAGTTCGTCGAGCGAGAGATCGAGCCGTTCTGCCAGGCGTGGTAGAAGATCGGCAGCGATGCGTGCGCGTGCGACCTCGTAATGGGCGAGGGTCTGCTGTGCGATCCCCAGCTCTTCGGCAAGCGCCTGCTGGGTCAGGCCGCGCTCCTTGCGGGTGGCGGCGATGCGTGCGCCGAGGTCTTTGAAGAAGGCTTCGTTCTTGATGGCCATGCCTGCGATGATCCCTGGGGAAGAGCGAGGCGGTGTTGAGAAGCTCGCACGTATCATCGACGGTGCATTTTCTTCATCGTTCAATTCTGAAGCGAATCACAATGAGGTTGTGGCAATAAAATCAGCTATGACAGGCCACTTCATATTTATAGAAAATGATGGTTTGGTGAGAATTTGCCTGTTGCGTCACGATGACCAAAAATTATTTGATGACTTTGGTGTATTTCCAGTTGATATGACTAATTTACTATCTGACAAAGACCTCTTTGATGCCATACTCAAATAAGTGCTACATTAAACGTTAGGTTTTGAATCTACTCTTGTCTTCCTTTTCTAATTCTCCCGATCTGACTACCAGAGTCTGAGCCAATCCCTTAAGTCTCGCACACCCTACACGGCAAGCTGTGGTTGGCTACAACCGTTTTCTTGTTCAATTACATCGGGTTAGATGGCTGTCCGTCAGGCGCTTGATTCTCCAGCTAATATTTATGATGTCGAGGATTGCTTGAAGAAACCGGAACGTTGATTAGGTCTTTAAGCAGCATCGTCGATCACAAGGTCTAGGCTCACAGACACCCCTGCCGCGGCCGATAAATATCTACCGCTTGATAGATTGCCTGCTCATTAGCCAAAACCCGCACTATCCATCGCTGGGGTAGCTGCTCAGCCGCCGTCACCTTGATATTCACCGCATAGCCGAGCTGATACCGCTCGCCGTTTTGTTGCGATTGCGGTTCGCCCAATGCACGAGCTAGTTCGGGCGACATAAAGGCGGGTGATGGTCGAGATAGCCCCGATGCGATGGTGAAGTGATCGGTGACGCAGAACGTGGGTATCGTGCTGCCTTGCTGCGGCATGAGCTGCCCGGACCAGAATGTCTCTTCCACCTCGGCCATGGCCTGAAAAGGTTGCTCACTTGCACGGCGCTGGGCAATCAGGGCGAGAAAATTCGTCCGCTGCTGATTAGAAACGCCAAGACCGCGCAATGCTCTATCCAGCCAGACCGGGTCTGCACGATTAACGTCCAGCTTGCCCTGTTCGCTGGTCAGGCTGACATTATAACGCACCCCTTCTATACT
>JBCDFM010000356.1:0-4005 GCA_039178015.1 Pseudomonadota bacterium | reverse complement strand
GCAAACCGCAGGTGGTAATCAGGTAGCCAACGCACGGCATGCCCTGGTCAGTGGTTACGGCATGATCAACTATGACCGCGGTTTATGCAGCGCGGCGGCCATCCTGAGCGCCAGAGATACCTAGCCATGATTTTCGATACACGTCTACCCGCCTCCGGTACGCTGCAGCTGCAGCAGTGTGTCGCCTGCAGGCATGTGAATTACCCCCCTCGGGATCTGTGTGCGGCCTGTTTGACCGATACGCTCCAGTGGCAGGCGGTGGACGACGGCGGTACGGTGTTATCCCAATCTCATCTGCACTACAGCCTGGAGCCAGGCTACACGGAGCGCCTGCCGCTCGCCATTGTCAGTATCAAACTGGATTGTGGCCCTATTGCGCTTGCTCACGCCGCTCCCGGTTGCGGAGCGGGAAGCCGCGTGCGGGTAAAAATTGTTCGAGACGCCGATCACAACCATCTGCTGGCGGCATTTGTACCGCAGACTAAAACAGATCGCGAACGCGAAGCATGGCTGAGCGCCATGGGCTTTCAGGAGATCAGATCATGAGAACAGCCATCGTCACTGGCGGCAGCACCGGTATCGGCCAGTCAATCTGCGAAAGCCTGTTGGATGGCGGCTATACCGTCATCAACATCGCGCGCAGGCCGGCCCCCATTGAACACCCGCTGCTGCATGACTACCTCACCGATCTGGCTGATCCCGCGGCCACGCAGGAAACGGCCAAGCGGATTGCGGGCGAGCACAAGGTCACTGATATCGTGCACAACGCCGGTGTGATTAAGCCTGCACTGTTAGGCGAGGTGGCACTAACTGACCTAGAGATGCTGACCCACATACACATTGGTGCCGCCATTATTCTGGCACAGGCCTGTTTGAGCGACTTGCAGGCCTGCGGCGGTGGCAGAATCGTCTTAATCAGTTCGCGAGCAGCCATGGGATTGGAGACGCGCACATCTTATTCGGCAACCAAGTCCGGCATGGTCGGCATGGCACGCACCTGGGCACTAGAACAGGCTGGCCAGGGCATCACCGTCAACGTGGTCGCGCCTGGACCTATCGCCGATACCGAAATGTTCCATGCAGTCATCCCCAAGGACAGCGAGAAAATGGATAGCGTCGCTCAATCGATACCTGTGAAACGTCTCGGTAAACCATCGGACGTTGCGCGCGCAGTGCAGTTTTTTCTCGATCCGGCAAACAGCTTTATCACCGGCCAGACGTTGTTCGTCTGTGGCGGTGCCAGTATTGGTTCGCTGGCGCTATAGCGCCCGCTTTTGAATAGGAGCAACCGCATGCCATACAGTATAGAAGACCTCGCGAAACTCGTGGAGCCCGCTCGCCTGCACCGCAGTATTTACACCGATCCGGAAATTTTCGAAATTGAAATGGAGCGCATATGGGGTTCGGCGTGGATCTTCATCGGCCACGAAAGCCAGGTGCCGAATCCTGGTGATTTTTTTACAACCAACATCAACCACAAAATTCCCGTTGTGATGACGCGAGATCGCAAGGGTACCGTGCATGTACTGCATAACCGCTGCGCTCATAAGGGCGCCAAGCTGGTGGACACGCCTTGCGGCAATGCCCGAGCATTCCGCTGCTGCTACCACGGCTGGACCTATAACACCGATGGCACGGTCATCAAAATCCCGAATGAAAAGGGTTATGACGACACAGGCTTTGATCTGAAAGACCCCATGAATAACATGCAGAAAGTCGCGGGTTGCGAAAGCTACCGCGGCTTTGTTTTTGCCACGCTGGACGCCAATGCGCCGGACCTGAAGACCTGGATGGGCGGCGCACTGGATTGTTTCGATAACCTCTGCGATCGCGCACCCAAAGGCGAGGTAGAAGTCGCAGGAGGCGTCTTGCGTTACGAGCACGACTGTAATTGGAAGTTCTTTTTAGAGAACCTCAACGACACCATGCACCCTATGGTGACCCATCAGTCCGTTGTGCAGGCGGCCGAGGACTATATTTCCACGCTGCCTGACGACGCAGTGGGTGCGCGCAGTGAGGCCGAGATTATTCCGCCCTTTGGTGCGTCTTACGAAAAATTTGAAGACTCAGGGATAACAGGCTTCAAGTATGGTCATCATTACGACGGCGGTAAGACCAGTATTCATGCCGATTACAGCGTGCAACCGGAATACTGGGAGGCGATGGTTAACGCCTATGGCGAAGATCGCACCCGCGAGATTTTTTCATTCAATACGCACAATACGCTGTATTACCCGTCCTTAACGATCAAAACCGCGATACAGAATATCCGGATTGTACGCCCGATTGCGGTCAATAAATGCATTGTGGAAACCTGGTCTTTCCGCTTGAAGGGCGCGCCGCCCGAGATGCTGCAACGCACCCTGCTCTATTCGAGGTTGATTAACTCCTCGTCTTCCATGGTGGGCCCCGACGACCTGGAAGCCTACATGCGTATGCAGGAGGGTCTGGAGTCCAATGGCGATGACTGGGTAGAAATGTACCGCCAGTTTGGTAAGGACGTTGACCAAGGCGATCGCATTGTCGGTGGCGGCACCTCCGATTTGGACATGCGCACCCAGTATACCGCCTGGCGCAACTACATGACCCAGGCCTATACAAAACAAGGGAGCGCTCACAGTGGATGAGCTAAGAAAGATTGAGCAATTTTTGTATGACGAAGCCAGCCTGCTGGATAACCCGGATCTTGATCGCTGGATTGAACTGTATTCGGAGGATGGCACCTACTGGATGCCAGTCACCCACGATCAAGAAGATCCGCTCAATCATGTTTCCATTTTTTACGACGATCGGGTGATGATGGAAGTGCGCCGCCGAAACTTCGTGCACCCGCGCGCCGCTTCTAAAGACCATAGCGTGCGTTGTTCACATATCATCGGCAATATCCGTCTACGGGGTGAGACCGATCAGGGCGATCAAATAGTGACGTCGAACTTCCAGGCCCTGGTGTTTTATCGCAACGAGCAGCGCGTCTACGGCGGCACCTACGAGCACCATCTCATTGCCGAAGCCAGCGGCTATAGGATCCGTCACAAAAAAGTGAATCTCATCAACTGCGAAGCACCTCAAAAGTCATTGACTGTTTATCTTTAGCGGACCGGGTGTCGATAGCCAAAGCGCACCGCTACCGATGCGCAATCCGATACCCGATTCTACAGATTGGGCATCACCTGACTCGTTTCCGGTTTCCAGCTCTACTGTCTTGTAAAAGACTTCAGCAAATGCGAGCCTAGACACGTCTACTGCGAACGTTTACTGATATCGAGGGTATTCGGTCGGTCTCGTGTTTCCCTGCGTCCGCTCAGCCGAGTGCAAGAACAGCAGAGTATTGGATTCGTCTATCGTATTCATCTGACGAAACATGAAGGAGCTTGAAGAGTGAGCAAGTACTTGAGTCTGTTTATCAGTACTCTTTTTGCGATATTTATGGCCGCCAGTGATTTAGCTGTTGCACAGCAGTCCATCACCAAGGGGCCCTGCAGTAAGGGGGACACCTGCGACTATAACGGTATAAAAATGAATAATAACTCGGAGGGGTTTGTTGTTCTGCAAGCCACCTGCCGGGATGAATCTGGGCAAAACAGTCCGCCTAATCACACTATCTGCTCCTCCAACGATTTATTTGATCTGGACTGTAAGACGCAGTCGAACAATGCGGATTACGGCGTCTGCAAATGTACATTTCAGAATGCCAAACCAGAAGCGAAGGGGGGAATCTCCATTAATTGCTGCCTAAACAATGCACCTGAGTGCTAGTACATGACCCGCGCTACAATCGGCGGCCTGTCATAATCCATCATGCATCGAATCACCCGATTGAGGCTAGAACACGATCTGTCACCCCCATGCTTCGCGTTTTAAGCAATGCTCACTGTGATCGGCAAGAACAGCGGCTACTCGCCCATTCACGTATTCGATCAATCGGGGCTCAGGTACTGTCTTGGCAATGCGGTCCCGAGGCGAACATATCATTGACTCTTCTTACACCTGTTGTAGGCGCCGTTC
>JBCDFM010000355.1:0-4035 GCA_039178015.1 Pseudomonadota bacterium | reverse complement strand
TACGTATAGTACTACGTGACATTGAAGCAACCCAGATCAACTCGATTTTAGCCGATGATCAGTTCCCCAGACATTGCATTGCGAGAAGCGACCACAGACCAGATTGTCGAGCGCCTGGTGCTGGACATGCTGCAGTGCTTCCATACTGCAGGCACTAGATCAGGGCTCGATGAAAGAATCGAAGCCGCCTGGCACGAGTGCCGTGGGGTGCCATTTCTGGCTCGATCGGTCACGCCTACTTATCTTCGGGGCTATCCCGGCCAGGGTAAGACTACCAGTTATCGAGTGGCCGCTCATCGCGTTGCCGCCCTGCTGGATCTGGAGTTTGTCGTTAACCCGGAGGACAGTTACGTCCCTACCGGTGATGAGCTGCTGTTTATTGTCCAGGAGCTTTCGGGCCAAGTCTCTTCGGTCGATTTTGGTGGCATTCCGAATGTCCAGGAGTTTGAAACACCCGGCGGTCAGGCTCAAGCCTTCATGACCAAGCTGTCCAATAAACGCCTGGTATCGCTGCAGCATGCCGCAGCAGCCGTCCTGCTCCTCGATGACTTCTCCAATGCATCGCCCAATATACAAAACGTAGCGCTGTCAATTCTCACAGAGAACCGTTTTCAAGGTCTCGAGCTTGGCAACACGCTGGTCGGCGCAACGGGCAATCTGGGCACAAGCGACGGCACACATATCAGCGCAACCTCAAACGCGATCGTGACGCGAGTCGCCAACTTTCTGGTAATTGACACCATCGACCACTGGGTAGACAGAACACGCAGTCTTTACGCCGATGAGGTGGGCGATGGCGGCATCGCGGGTTTCTTGAAACGTTATCCAGATCTGTTTCATGTGCCCAAGCGCAGCCGCGACGGTGTGCCCTACCCCTGCCCACGGTCATGGAGTCTGTTCGTACCTAAGTTGAGAGAGATACTGTTTTCCTATCGCCAGCTCAGGGCCATAGATGCAGACGCGCCCTTCCCCTTCGACGAGTTGGAGTTTGAGTCCGCAGGCTTTTTAGGCCTGGAAGTGGCAAACAAGCTGGCCAGCTACTTTCTCTCCTATATGCAGCTTAGCGATCCGCTCGCCAAGGCGCTGGTTGAGAACGGCGAATGGTCTACTGAGGGACTGGACACATTCAAGCGCGAATATGCGCAGGGGTACGCGGCCAGCTCACAACAGTTCGGCTATCAATTTATGACTGCCCTGGCGGATTATTCCGCCAGGGCGTTCATCACCGACCTTCCGAGCCAGGCCAACTGGAACAAGGCGGCCAAGGCACTAGCTGCCGGGTTATACGGCCAGCGTATCGACCATGCGCTCATCTGCTATGGCGCGCACTACTTCGCTCTCAGGGTGATTCTGTTAGCCGGCGAAATCGATACCGCAGCCGAGATGATTGGCATCCTGGACAACAAAGGCAGGCCAGATCTAAATGAAGATTTTATGCGCTTTCTCGCCAAGGCGATGGCGGAAATGCCCTTAGCGGTGGAAACGATCAAGACCGGTGACACCGCCACCGGCAAACGATTGATGGATGAAACCTTCTGTCAAATTGTCAGCCACTTTCGTGGATTCAGCGTATGAGCCCTGCCTTTGAAAGCCATGCCCGACAGATTGGCAAAAGCAGCACACAGGCTATCTCAGCCGCAATTTAGAACGGACCTCGTGTAATTTGACCCAGCGCCAGACCGTCTGATCATCGCAGCCATTGGCATCAATAAACGCATTGACCTCGAGCACCTTGGCAGCGTATAGGGCGTCCAATTCATCGCTGTTTGATAGCTCTTCGTCTCTAGCACCTAGCACACTGAGATCTGCCAGCGCGTTGGCGCGAACCACGGCATAGTTACTCAGAAACGCCTGTCTTTCATTATCATCAGGTTCACCACAGCGCTGTGCTGCTTGATCGGCTGTGACAAATTCTTCAAAAATAAAAACGGGCTCGAGGCGGTACTGGTTGCGGTGAATCGCTGTGAGTTCAAACGCGATATAGCCGCCTACGAATAAGATCGCGACAATGGTAGAAACACGCATAGTCATCTGCTTCTCGCTTGACCGAACAACAGTGTAGCAGCGTCAGCGCCAATGTGATTGCCCGGCTTTTCATATACTAAAACGACCTGTTATCGCGAAATGCCTCCAATGCTACTCAATGTGATCTACTAGAAGGCACTCGCGCACCTGTTTTACCTATAGTTGAGCAAGCATTGACTGGTCACAAAGCCTCGAATCGTCGCGGCGATGCATTTCTAAGAGTCATCAGGGGGACTCAGTAAACTCCTCACCGCGATAGCTAGGGCGTATACGGCGCCGGTCGATAAATACAAACTGATTTGTGTTGTGCACTATGCACGAGCTGGAGCGATCATACCGTAGCATTCGGTTTTTTCGGACGTTTTAGCGCTAACAGCCAGCCAAGGACGGTCCAACCACCAGCCCACATGATCACTGCGGAAACCGAGCCGGTCAGGGCAATTGCCACACCGGGCAACAACGATGCAAGGAACAGTAAGCCACGGTAGCGCTGATCAGTCGGTACCGGCAGACTGTGTGCACGAAAGCGTTTGGGGTCTCGTCTGGCAATGAACAACAAACAAAGGCCGGAGACAATCCAGCCCATTAGGCAGTACAGCAGATCGATCATGTCGCCGTGGAACGCTCCACCATGGGCAGGCCGGCCTGGGAGACAAGCCTACGCAATACGCTTGACCGCCACAGGGCAACGAAGAAAGCTGAAATCAGCATCAGCACGTCCATGCCAACCACAACCAAATCGCCACTTTGAATAGCGCTAGGCCAGCCAGTGCCGCCGCTCAGCAGTCTGGTAAGGGGTAGCGTCGCGAGCAAAAACGCCAAACCCCAAATCAATATATTCTCTACGGCGATCGTATGCCTTCGCAGGCCGAGGCCTAGCAATAGTGCAAACGCAGATGCGCCAACAAATCCCCAGGCAGTCCACGCATAGGCATCGCCGGCACCGCCCAATGCCACAAAAAACGTATGGCCACACAGAGTCAACGCAAAGGGTGTCCCTATGCCCACAATCATGAGCCAGTGGCTGAATCCGCGCCACAGCGGCTCATCTGCGCGGCGCTGGACCCACAGCTGCATGCCTGTATATGTCACATAGGTCATGGCGATACCCAAGGCAACCCAGACAAATTTGGAGAGCAAACCTGCGAAGCTGCCAAAATGTAGCGGCCCCATTAAAGCCAACGCTGCACTACCCACTGAGGGTTGCGTGCCTACTGGTGCCTTTTCTCCGAGAAACGTGCCAGTAGCCCCTTCAAAGGTGAACTGCTTGCCGCTGAGCGAGCCTTCAGAGGGGTAAGTGCCAACGACCACTCTGGCATCCGCCCGCCCCCAGTTTGTGACGCTAAAACCCGTGACACCGGCATAGCTATGACCTGTAACCAACGCTGCCATGTCATCAAGATTAGCCAGAGCTACTGGTGTGGCATCCTCAGCTACAGGCACGCCGAGCAACGTTTCTATGACGGCTTCCTGATCCCCGTCGAAGCCTGTGGCGGCAACAACAGGCAGCGCTAGCGAGATGGCAAAGCTGAAAAAGGCTCCCGTGAAGGCCAGCACAAAAGCGAATAGTAACGACCATGTACCGGCCAACACGTGGCGATCTCGCTTTGTTAACAGCGCGCCTTTAGCACGCGGTGCGAGAAACGCCTCTTTGATGAGGTGACGATGAACCAAGAGCCCGGTGACCGCAGCAAGCAACATGATAAAACCAAGAATGCCAGTAGCATAAAGTCCCCAGGGATGCGGCAGATGCAAATTCACGTGCAGCTCAACAATGAACTGCTCCAGCGCGGAAATCGGGTCGCTGCCAAATACCTCACTAGACCAGCCTTCGACGTCATTGACGACTTCACCCGTTAGCGGGTTTACCTCTACAAGGCGCCCATAGTCTTCCACATTGCCAGACTCAGGGTTGGTGTCATGCTCGTGCAGCCAGACGCGAATATTCCCCGAGATGCTGCCGAAAATACCGATCTCCTCTCGCCACGCTTCGTTTGTAGATGCAACCTG
>JBCDFM010000354.1:0-4061 GCA_039178015.1 Pseudomonadota bacterium | reverse complement strand
TTGGAAGGATGTATAAGCTTTTAAGCTCTAATCTCTCTTCATTCTCTAAAACTTCCGCATACCCTATAAGATGGTCGCGTAGCTCGAATACCTCGAACTTTCGATAATCCATCTCGTTTGCAATACGTTCGCCTGAAAACTTTGCGTCAGCATAAGTGCTTAACGAAGTTCGCAAGCCATCTGTAGCATACGTGTCGATCCACACGCACTGCCCAATCGCTGCGATAGATTCGGCGTCACCACGTGTAGCCGCACGGATATTCACGGCCAAAACTCAGTGCATACAACGTTTACAGTGGGGGCACAGGCCGCGCAGCTGGCTGACGTTCCAACCACCCCGCGCCCGTTATGTGCCGCTCGGGGACAGCAGGACAAATTTTTCGTCTTCATCGATTATTTCGCCGGTGGCTGACCAGCCCTTTGCAACATAAAGTTTGTAGGCGCGTAAATTGGGGTCTGGCGTTGTGAGTAACCATAGTTCTCGATGGCCTTTAGAAAATAGCCAGCTTTGAACCGTCTGCAGAAGTTCGGTCCCGAGACCAAGACCTTCGAATTCAGGCCGAACAGCAATCACGGTGATTTCTCCGGTAGCTCCATCGCCCATGGCGAATCCCACCGCCTTTCCGTCTACCTCTCCGACCCAACCACAAGCGGAACCTTTCATCGCCGCACCCAACGAGTCTGGGGTTAGCCCATAGTCTTCCTCGAGCTCGGCGAGCGTGAGAGCATTTTCAATGGTCGACGTTCGAATTGAGAATGCCTCTGGAATATCTTTCGCTGTCATGACTCTAAGTGTGAACATATCTGCTGCCCCTGAACAAATGACGCCAGCGGTTGAGGCGGCAAACCGCGCAGCGGTTTGGCGTTCCAGCGGCCGCAAGCTGCGCTACCATGCACTTATATAGGCACCATAACAACTAGCAGCGGAACTATTAGGATCAATTTGCAAGACTACGCCTTGATGATACTGGGCCGCCTATCGACGAGCATCCTTAAGCATTCTCCCCGACCAAGCGATCCCGAACATGTTGACCGTGCTCGAGGGAGTATCATGCCTCACTCGGCACGCCCCAACACCGCTAATAGCAACCGCAGGTTCGAGCCATTCGTGCCAGAGTTGAAGTGGACACCCTCACCACGCAAACTCGAAGTTGCTCAAGCTTGCTCTAGCTCGCTGCCCGTGCAACATCAGCACAACCACAGGCTGCAAGTATGGGAGCATCTGCGCGGGCCAGCGCGATATCCAGGCGCTGTTTGATCTGCACAATCTCAATCTGCTCGCCTCGCGCTTTCAAGCAATCGTACAACCCTTTCAGCGCCCAGACGTTATCTGGGTGCACCGTGGCGCGTCGCATGTGCCCAACCAGCCCCAGGTCTTCGCGAAACGCTTGCTCGGCCTCGTCTATCTGACCCTGTTCAAACAACAAGGCACCCAGGGCATGTCTTACTGGCTGCATCCAGCCCCAGGGCTCGTCATAGTGCAGCGCATCATCGAGTACCACCGCGTGGCGTAGGCGTTCGAACGCGGCTTCGTAATCGCCCTTGCGGTAGCGGATTTCGCCAGCCAGCATCGCATCAGCGACTTCCAGCAAAGCCACGACAGTGTTGTTGTGCAACATTCGGGTCTCAGGCACGCGCGCGCGGGCAGCTTGAAACTCAGATTCGGCCGCCTCGGCTTCTTGGATTTCCCCCAATGCCGCATGGCCCAGGGCGCGCGCGTACCAGATAAATACTGTCTGAGAGCAATACAATTCCTGATCATCCGGTAGCGCCAGTTCTGTACATTCACGCCAACGCCCAAAGCGCACCAGCACATGGGGCTCGAAGCTTAAGTAGCCCTCAAAAAAATCGGCCATGGGCGGCGACTCAATGCGCAACATCTCCTCCGGTGCGGTATTGCGCATTTCTCTTGCCGCGGACAGCGCCGGCCCTATTTGGCCTAAAAACATCGCGCCGTAAATCACAAAGTGATAATTGTGCAGTCGGTATAGCGTGTAGATATTGGCCGCACCTGCATATTCGAAGAACTTGCCGTCTCGCTCTACGGCTGCCTGGTTCCGGTTCAGCACGTTTTGATAGTGCCCACACTGCACGTCTACATGCGTCGGCATGTGCACAAGGTGGCCGCCGTCGGGCACCAGCGGACCCAGCAGGTCACCAAACTTCAGCGCCACTTCTGGGGTGGCAGACATTTCCATCAAGTGGATGTAGAGGTGCAACAGTCCAGGATGTGCGCGAGCATCATCGCGTTCCAAAACCCGTTCCAGCACCTCGCGACACTCCAAGGAGTCCGCGCCTTCCACAGGCTCACCGGTCACAAGATCCCACATATTCCAAGGGGTGCGATTCAATAGGGCTTCTGCGAACACGCAGGTCACATCCAGATCATCGGGAACGTCACTCATCGCCTTGCGCATTTCGTTCGCAAAGGCATCGTTCCACGCGCTCATATCATCAATCGGCGTTGCCTGTGGATAGCGTGCCTGGATCGCATTGATAAGCGCCTTTTCGGCGAGAGACACATCATCGACCAATGACAGGGCCCTTTGCGCGGCTTCAAACGCGGTACCGAGCGCACCGGCCTGGGTTTCGGGGTCCATCAGCACCCAGGGAAAGTTGTAGTTAGGTCCCGCGGAATACGCGATACCCCACCACGCCATCGCACACTGGGGGTCGGCCTCCGTTGCACGCTGATAACAATTCACCGCCTCTTCGTGGTTATAGCCCTGGGCCCATGCAAGCCCGCGATCAAACCAGGTTTGTGCCGCGGGCACCTTAGTGGAGACGGATCGGGAGTAAGAGCCTAGATCAAACGGATAGTCAGACATAAGCGATTACCTGTGTAGGCATTCAGTGGGTACTGAAGTTTAGAGTCTGCGCCTGACGCCAGGTAAACGCAATGATAAATAGCCAATAACAAAGTCCCTGCGCAGGGGGAAAAGGTTCCGCCGGCGCGAGGGTCTGCTCAGCCGCTATTGATTGGCGACCCGGTCTTCCTGAGCCAGCTTGCCGCGATGCGCTTCTTGAATGATGTAGGCCCTGATCGCCTCGCTTTGCTTGGGCGATATCCACTCTGCCAGATTGGGCATACCGCGCTCCGCCAGAGCACCCTCTCGCACGACCGTGTCCCAGGCTTCCTGCGAATGCAAAAAGCCTGAACCGCGCAGATCCGGAATAATGAGCCCTGAAACGGCATTCAGCCCGTGACAGCCCATGCAGGTATCCTGGTACAAGCGAAAACCCTGCGTGATGGTGTCTTCGTCAGCCGTTTGCTCCGGCGGGTTAAAGACAACACGAGGCTCCCAATCGATTGCGGGTAACGCCTCTTTCCCACCCAGCTTAAACGTTAAAACACGGCTCACGTTGGGCACGCTGGACGGTTGAATATATTCACCAAACACCAGCGCATAAGCCCCGCCCCAACCCACGGCAACCGATACATACTGTTCGCCATCCAGCTCATAGGTAATGGCCGGGGCAACGATGCCAGTGTTGGCTGGCGCGTCCCACAGGAGCTCACCGGTATCGGCTGTGAAGGCTGCGAATTTGCCGTCCGCCGTGCCCTGAAAAACCAGGTTGCCGGCTGTTGTCAATGTGCCGCCATTCCACGGTCCGTTGTGCTCAACACGCCAGGCTTCTTCTTGCGTCGCCGGGTCCCAGGCCAGCAAGCGGCCCTTGAACGTGGGCGCCAGCGCATCACGCTCAGCCTGACTGGTGGGTAGGCTGCCGATAATGCCATCGGTGCCAATATTGAAGACACCAGGGCGATATTCGAAGCCCTCGTCATGGCCATAGGCCGCGGCGAAATCCAGCACCGGTATATACACCAGCCCCGTATCCGGGTTGTATGACATGGGGTGCCAATTGTGGCCACCAAGATACGACGGCACGATCACCGCCGGGCCAGACTCATAGTATCGCGCCTCAGGTGTTTCTACCGGGCGCCCTGTTTCCAGGTCGATATGGGTGGCCCAGGTGGTTTCGATATAGTTGTTGGCCGATATCAGCTCACCGGTTACCCGGTCGACTACATAGAAAAAGCCGTTTTTGGGGGCCTGCAT
>JBCDFM010000353.1:0-4081 GCA_039178015.1 Pseudomonadota bacterium | reverse complement strand
TCACACTATCTGCTCCTCCAACGATTTATTTGATCTGGACTGTAAGACGCAGTCGAACAATGCGGATTACGGCGTCTGCAAATGTACATTTCAGAATGCCAAACCAGAAGCGAAGGGGGAATCTCCATTAATTGCTGCCTAAACAATGCACCCGAGTGCTAGTACATGACCCGCGCTACAATCGGCGGCCTGTCATAACCCATCATGCATCGAATCACCCGATTGAGGCTAGAACGCGATCTGTCACTCCCGTGCTTCGCATCTTAAGCATTGTTTGCCGTGATTGGCAGGAACAGCCGCAACTCGCGCACTCACGCGTTCCATCACCCGGGGCTCAGCTCTTGTCCTCGCAGCATTATCCCGAGGCGAACATATCATTGACTCTTCTTACACCTGTTGTAGGTGCCGTTCATCTTTATAAGAATACAGCCATGCTTAACACTGTTTCATAGAGGCTAGGCGCTCATGGTTTTGCTTGTTTTTGTGCTCTACACCATCACGTTCTTCATCATGCTCACGGGCAAGCAACGCCCGATGTATGTGGCCCTAGCCATCGCCTTTTGTTTTCATGCGGGCTACTTTATCCACCACCTGTCGGTGGTGTTGAAATTGAATTTTTAGGGGCAGGCGATGACTCTCGATTTTCGAATGGTAAATAGCGCGGGCTTGCTGGCTATCGCCGTGCTTCAGGTGTCAGCACTGGTCGTGCAGTTGGGCATGGGCGAGTTGCCCTGCACGCTCTGTTTGCTGCAACGACTGGCCTTCTTTGGGGTAGGTCTCGGCTTGATGTTGAACGTACTCTACGGGATCAAGACGCGACACTATGCGATTATTGGTGCAATGGCCGTGTTCGGCGCTGCGATCTCGATACGGCAGATATTGCTGCACATTCTACCCAGTGACCCAGGCTTTTCGATCCCGGTAGATGGCTTTCATTTCTACACCTGGGCCTTCATCTTCTTCGTCTGCATTTTATTGGTCTGCCTTTGGGTGATGGCATATGGCGGCCAGTACAGTGACGATGGCTTTATCGCACTGCGCGATCAGCCACTGGTCAACAGGGTCGCCGTACTGGGAGTGGGCGCGCTATTGGTCTTTGATGGCTTGCTGGTATTCGCTCAATGCGGCATCGAAGAGTGCCATACCTTTCACTACTGGATCCTGCATTTTTTTAATACTTCTGCTTAATGCTGGAAAACGCGGTATCGTCTTCTCGGTCAAGGCCAGATACCAAGTACAGCAGAACAAAAGCCAATGACCGAACCAGTTCGTCGCCATAGAAGTCCAGCAGCGGTAAATAGACAGCCGCTTAAAGTCATTCACCTGCTTGCTCTCACAAAACACCGCAGCCCCCGACGTAGGACACGATTCAGTGTGCTAAACGATGTTGCGTAAGCTATCTGCTGAGCGGAACAGCGTTCGATCCTCTAAATAAACTAACAAACCTAGTCCTTAACTGCGCAAGGTATTAGCGCATATTCGACCGAATCCGCTGCGAGAGGAGCAGAAATGGGTTATGGCTTCTCCATTCAGGGCTTGAGAAGGGTCACCATGTCTACCGCACTTGCTGACCGCTACCGAAGCATCCACAATACGCACGGCAAAAACACGTTCATAAAACGGTGGATCGCATCATGGAAGAATCTAAACCCGCAGGCAACGCGACGTATGAACTCAACGATTCATGCTGCAGCGACGCAAGCTGTTGCCCGCCGCAAACCCCTGTCACGCGTTTAACCCCAAAAGTCGGACGCAACGACCCCTGCCCCTGTGAAAGCGGTCGCAAGTATAAGAAGTGTTGTGGTGCCGCGTAATACGTCGAGACCAGTGTTAGCCTGAGCCACCAGATTAGACGACACTACAAATAGGATTGACCCTCCCTATCGAGAAGGCTCAAATATAAGTAAGTCTCGCACGCCACCTTTGGCAATTCGCTCATCCAGTGCCTTCCTAACGGACGATGTGTATATTTCGCGCACAATTTTCCAGTACTTTGCGCCTCCTGGCGTTGAGATCGCCGAAGCCACATGATCTAGGTACGCCTCATACATTTCTTGATCCAGAGTGCCCGCTTCCCACAGAGCATGAGCCCCTTGAAAGAATAGCAGCAGATCGTCCAGACGGGCGCGAAAATGTACATAGTCCTTCTGCGACACGTCAGGAAAAGTACGCGCGGTTTCACTAAACGTCTCACCGCCAGGCTCAATACCCATTCGATTGTGTTCGCGCATACCTGCTACCACAGCCTGCCGGCTGGCTGTGCGCACAGCCACCGTGTTTTGTCGCACCTGGTAAGCCAGATAAATAAGTGATGCGACCACGGCGATGCCGCTGAGAAAATCTCCTAAATTACCTAACGCTTCTAAATTCACGATATCAATCACCCTTTGACTGGATGCCTCGATCTGAGCACCTTACGTTATTTTTGTGTGGACTATTATCGTTAGTTGCGACGGCGGATGAAACCATTAAGCAAAGTCGTGTTTAAAGACAACGCGCGATAGGTGACTTGGGGCGACCCCGAAGATTGGAACGTCATCACGCTCGATCCTCGCCCCTGTACACAAAGCCAACTTGTGCCTGATCTCTAAAGCCAGGTTGACAGCCATACACGGCAAGGTTCTATAGAGACAGACGCCAACGGTAGGTAAATATCTGAGATCCGTCCGCCTCTTTGGTCCCGTGCGAGTATTTCATATTGGATTTCTGCAACACGCGCTGCGACGCCATGTTTTCCCGGTCGACAGTAGCGATAATTTCGGTGAGCTGATGATATTTCGTACCATAGCTGAGTAAGCGAGGGATGGCTTCGCTCGCAAACCCTTTACCCCAGTGAGATCGCAAGAATGCGTACTTTACTTCAGCTAAAATCTGCCCATTCGGATGGACCAGTCCGCAGAATCCAATCGTTCGACCCGACGATTTCTCATCAAGCGCGAACATCCCATACCCGCGTTGCTCGTAGTTCTTTATTGTTGTAACCAGCCATTGCTCGCATTCTTCGCGTGTGATTGGGGTTCCGTCATCTACCCAGCGGGACCCTTCCTCATCGGAGTACACGTCGTAAATCGCATCGAGATCATTTGATGTCCAGCGTCGACAAATCAGTCTCTCAGACTCAAAGACAGTATCGCTCGTGCCGCTATTATCAGCCACGCTGCCAATCGGGGGCGACCAGCCGGCGACGGCCGTCGCGACTTTTGCTGACCCCGGGCTCATCCAATTCCAAGCGATCCCATAAATTACAGGTGACCTGCTTGTGTTTTTGATCGAGGCCTTCGCAGTAATTCGTGTACTCACACAAACGCACTTGATCGCCACAGCCGGTGCGCACTTTCTCAAACCAATCTGGGTCGGCCAGTGCTTGCCTGGCAAAGGCGACAATGTCTGCTTTGCCGTCCTGCAGCAGTGACTCGGCCTGAGAGTAGGTGTGAATACCGCCGGCCACCACGATGGGAATGTCGCTACCTGCACTGCGCACCTCCTGTCTGATTGCGGCTGTGGGTTCCACGTTTCTGCCGTATGGGCCGAACTCATCAGAAATATAGCCGGGCATGCACTCATAGCCGCTGACCCCCGTGTAGGGGTAAGCAGCCTGCCCTACTTTCGGTTGCTTGGCATCATCAAACTTGCCGCCCCGGGACAGCGATAAAAAGTCCATTCCAGCCTGGGCCAACGCAACGCCAATTTGGGTGGCCTCCTCGACCTGGTTGCCGCCCTCGATAATCTCATCCGCGAGGTAGCGGCAGCCCACTGCAAACCTTGGATTGACCCGCTCCCGCACCTTTGCAAAAACTTGCAAAGGAAGCTTTAGACGCCCCTTGAGGGCGCCACCGTAGCCATCGTCACGCGTATTGGTCGCGGATAAAAATGACGCCATCGTATAAGCATGTGCATAGTGCAACTCCACGCCATCGAAGCCCGCCGTTTGCGCGCGGACGGCTGCAGCGGCGAACAGATCGGGCAGTACTTCTGGGAGCTCTGCAATGTGCGTCAGGTGAGTGTCGGTCACTCGCTCGCGATGGCCCATGGCAAGTGCCTCCCACTCGCGCTCGTCAAGCACATCCGCTAGCGCATCGTC
>JBCDFM010000352.1:0-4085 GCA_039178015.1 Pseudomonadota bacterium | reverse complement strand
GTGCCAATGACCTGTATTTGCACGGTGAGGAACTGGAACTGATATCGCTCGCTATCGACGGAAACACCCTCCATTCGAGTCGCTATCAGTTGACAGAGACGGGCTTGGAGATTGCCGATGTACCTGAATTATTCAAGCTGCGATGCACGACGCGCGTACGGCCACAGGACAACACGTCGCTGAATGGCCTGTATAAATCTCACACCATGTTCTGCACACAGTGCGAAGCTCACGGGTTCAGGCGTATCACGTTTTATCCGGACCGACCTGATGTTATGTCGGTATTTAGTGTGCGAGTGATCGCGGATCACTCACGCTATCCCGTGTTGCTTAGTAATGGCAATCTGGAGGGTACGGAGCAGCTACCCGGAGGCAGGCACGCCGCCAACTGGCATGATCCGCACCCAAAGCCTGCCTATCTGTTCGCGCTGGTCGCGGGAGACCTCAAGTACGTACAGGATTCTTTTACAACGAGAGGTGGCAGAGAGGTAGCCTTGCGAATCTACGTAGACGAGAAAGATATCTGCAAATGTGATCATGCGATGGCGTCGCTGAAACGAGCCATGGTTTGGGATGAAGAACACTATGGCCGTGAGTACGATCTGGACTTGTTCAATATCGTGGCTGTTGACGACTTCAATATGGGCGCGATGGAAAATAAAGGGCTGAATATCTTCAACAGCTCGAGCGTGTTGTGTACGCCAGAGACCAGGAACGATCGCGGTTTTCAGCGAATCGAAGCTATCGTAGCGCATGAATATTTTCATAACTGGAGCGGAAACCGGGTCACCTGCCGAGATTGGTTTCAGCTCAGTTTGAAAGAGGGCTTTACCGTTTTTCGCGATGCGTCCTTCTCGGCCGATATGGGGTCGGCAACAGTGAAACGCATCGAAGAAGCAAGCGTGATGCGCACCGAGCAATTTGCTGAAGATGCAGGGCCGATGGCGCACCCTGTGCGACCGGAGTCAGTGATTGAGATTAATAATTTCTATACGCTGACTGTCTATGAAAAAGGGGCAGAGGTAGTGCGCATGATACGCACGTTGATCGGCCCCGAGGCATTCCGGCGTGGTTCGGATTTGTATTTTGAGCGCCATGACGGACAGGCTGTCACCTGTGAGGATTTTGTGCTCGCCATGGAGGAGGCCAGTGGTACAGACCTGACCCAGTTCAGGCTCTGGTACTCTCAGGCAGGTACACCGCTGCTAACCGTGCGCGATGAGTATGATCCAGCAGCGCAGCGATATGTCTTGCATATCAATCAATCTTGCCCCGCAACTCCGGGGCAGGCCACAAAGCAACCCATGCTCATTCCGTTAGCCATGGGATTGCTCGTCGACGATTGCAACATACCGCTCAGGTTGGCAAGTGACGAGGAGGACGAGGCCCGGAGCGACGCAAGCCACCGGGTACTGCTGGTTACCGATGCTCGGCAGAGCTTTGTGTTCGAGAATATTCCTAAGCGCCCCGTGCCTTCCCTACTGCGAGGCTTTTCTGCCCCGGTACGCCTCGACTACCCCTTCGATAGGTCGGGGTTATGTGCCTTGATGCAATACGATGATGACGGCTATGTGCGCTGGGACAGTGCACAATCGCTTGCGGTGCGGGTGATCCACGAGGTGCAACAGCAACAGCAAACAGGCTCAAGACCCGAGGTAGATTCACTGCTCACCGATGCGTACCTGCGCTTGCTCGGTGACAAAACGCTGGACCCGGCTATGGTGGCAATGATGCTGTCGCTGCCCAGCGAGGCCTACTTGGCGGAGATTGCCAGTCAAAGTGGAAGTATTGACGTTGACGGCATTCATCAGGCTCGCGACTTCGTACAGGTTGAGGTCGCGCGACGATGTCATAGTGCACTGGAGGCACGCTATGAACAACTCCATAGTGATGTCCCCTATGCGCCCGAGGCCGAGCAGATAGCGAACCGTGCGCTGCGTAACACTTGTCTGGATTACCTTAGCATCGTTGATCAGTCCTGTGCGCTTGCAGCACAGCAGTTTTCAGTTGCGCAGAATATGACTGATCGGCTGGCGGCTCTTCGTGCCACCGCGTTTTACGCTGACGACACCGCCAGAGACGATATGCTGGGCAGGTTTTATGCAGCCTGGCAGTACGATAGCTTGGTGATGAACCAATGGTTTGCGGTTCAGGCGGCCATGCCGCGTGGTGATACCTTGGCCCGGGTGCGTAGCCTGCTAGAACATCCTGCGTTCGATCGGCGCAATCCCAATAAAATATACTCTTTAATTGGGGTTTTCGGCGATGAAAATCCAGTGCATTTTCACCGGCGGGATGGAGAAGGCTATCGCTTTTTGGCGGACGTGGTTGCTGAGCTAGACAGCAGTAATCCTCAGGTTGCCTCGCGCGTGCTCGAGCCTTTGACACGATGGCACCATTATCTGGGTCGCGAGCATCTCATGCGCGAGCAGCTGAAGCGCTTGGCAGCGTTGCAGCAGTTGTCACCGGATGTGTTTGAGCTTGTCAGCAAATCACTGGAGTCAACTTAGCACAGTCGGAACTTGACCTGGATCTTGGGTTTAGCCCCTGGATTTTGCTAGCTCTCTGGCTCAGACAAGAAAAGCGCTGTTTCTGGATAGAACGCGACCCATGCGAACCAGTAGGCCGCAGTGACGGGGAATTCGTTACCCTGATTATCAAATGCACGGGCGGAGGATCCATTCTTATCCCAATGGACCTGTAGCGGCATATCACCCACCGTGACGGAGACAGGGCCTTTCAGCTTATCCAGTTCAGTGAAAGGAAGTGCTAGTGCCTGGCCTTGGGACTCAATGCCGACCACCCAGGTCTTCGCCGGCATTCGCCAATCGCTATGCAACGTCGCGTAACGCACATTGGGAAGGCGACGATACTCTGCATAGAGTGAACTGTCATAGTTGCGGTCATAGCCTGTATCTGTCGACAGCAGCAGTGTGTCTGGGTACTGATCTTGCCAGGCGCGCCAGCTGGTGTATTGGGCGGGTATCTGAATGAGTCCAGTGCCTTTCAGTGGCCCCGTAACGGCTTTTTTCATGATTTGCGACCACAGGGACAGGGTATCGCGATCATACAACAGCATGTCGCTGTTATAGATCAGACCAGACACACCAAACTGATGTACCTGTGCGCCCGCTTCTGCTTTGAACACCATGCCCGAGCCGCACCAGGGACAATAGGTGATCGTCAGCGGCGTCAAGGCGAACCTGTCATTTACAATCTCGTGATGTTCCAAGATATTGATGGGGTAGGCCTTCGCGACGCCATTGAAATACACGCCAAGCACGCGGTCCCCGGGCAGCAGTTCGCCACGTCGCTGCTCTCCGGACAGAAAGACAGGGAAGTCCAGCGCCGGTATGCCGTCCCGACCCGGGCCACCATGATCGATTTCGTTAGGAGCAATCAGGCCCCCTTCTACTTCAAAGCCATTGTAAAACGAGGGTGGCTCCGCGGAGATGGAAAAATCAGACCATTGGGTTACAAAGGCGAGTATTAATCCTGTTATAGCTATGTTTTTCACTTTGAATTCCCTGCTTACTTCCAGTCTGACCGGCCTGGTATTCGCCAGTTCCTTACCGTCTGTTACGAGTTGATACTGCTCACCCCGATTGAGGATACAGTTGCAGCGACACGCTGTGTCCGGAGCGCTGGCCAATCTGGTATTCCGCACGCTCTTTCCTGACCCCCTCGGCCAGTGGCGTGCCGTCCCAGCTCTGCGTGGCTTCGCCGTAAATCGTACTGTTGAGCTGGCGCAACGCAGACGTCAGGTCTGAGTTGTCGAATAGCGAGCTGGCTTGCGCTAAGGATGTGACATCCTGTCGGTCGGTCAATGCGCGTGTCCACTGTATCATTGCTTGTCGGGCTCGTAGCGGATCAGCATCCCTGCAAGCCTGTAGCAGTGCCTTGAAGGCAGCGGGTTCTTTCACGTCCTCCTCAGACTTTGGCTCACTGAATGCTTTGCGCTTTCGGCTCCAGATCAGATAAGCGATCGTCGCGATCCAGCCGATGCCATTGATCAATGCAATGATCTGCCAGCGCTGACTGCCCTGCTGCGAAACCACCGCTATGGGAGTGCCGGTATCCTGGGT
>JBCDFM010000351.1:0-4098 GCA_039178015.1 Pseudomonadota bacterium | reverse complement strand
TCTCGCGACATCGCCATCCACCCGGCGTCAATAATAAAGCGGTTCTTGCTCTTGCTGTGACCGATAACCGTGGTCATGACAGAGAGCGCAATCTCCTCTACGCTGCAAACCCCAAGTCCAGCCTGAAAGAGATCCTGAAACGCATAAACGCCTGCGCGA
Source organism: Pseudomonadota bacterium (assembly GCA_039178015.1). GTDB lineage: Bacteria > Pseudomonadota > Gammaproteobacteria > Pseudomonadales > Halieaceae > JARRPM01. The sequence goes on along the minus strand of JBCDFM010000351.1, from coordinate 3,939 downwards.
AGCTCCGTAACGCTATCGAGATGCCGTGCAAACGTCGCGGTGGGTGTCGACCCAACGCTCACCTGGTGGCACTCGAACCCCGCGGATCGCAAACGCTTTGCGGCTAAGACGGTTTGCGCTCGTTCCAGTTCGGCATGATCCGTGATGGCGGCCGTATCTGCACAATCGTATGAGTCGCCGGCATGAGCCATAACGCCAATAAGCTCTGCTCCGTGCCCTGCGGATAAGATCTCGCCGATCTCCAGGAGGTCATTGTCGCTCGGTTCAATGCCAGAGCGGTGTCCATCGGTGTCTATTTCGATGAAAGTCTCGAAGCTGACGCCGAGTTCACGACCCAGACGCGTGGCCTCGGATGCCATGAAGGGGCTGTCGAGTATGATGGATAGCTTAGCCCCTCGTTGGATCAGGTCGGCCACATCCTCCAATTTTTGCGGCGTCACTGCAACGCCATACATAATGTCGCTGACGCCATTTTCAAAGAAATATCGGGCTTCACGCAGAGTCGAAACAGTTATTTTCTGCTCGCTCGGCATACTGGCGAGAAATCTCAATACATCGATTGACTTATGAGTTTTAACGTGCGGCCTAAAAGACACCCCGAGCGCGTCCACACGATGGCGCATCTTCCGTTCATTGCTCTGTACTTTGTCCCGATCCAGCACGAGAAAGGGGGTGTTCAACGCGCTCAAATCCATGTCACTATTCCTTAGTAAAGTCTTGCGCCAATCAGATTAAAGAGTACAAAGCCCGGCCAAGTTAGCATGCAAAAGGCAGAGATGACGGTGAGGTGCATCCGTTTCATTCGAGCTGATGCACTGGCTCCCCATAAGGCCGTTCGCCAAGCATAAACACAGGCGCAGACCAGGCCGAAGCCGATAAGCAGGTGCAGGTTCAACATCGCGAAAATAAGTTGAGCACGCAGGGTATCGCCATTGGCATAGTCATTCATCGCAAATTCAGTGATGGTGGAATACCCGGCGAAGGCGAAAATCGGGATCATAATCAATACCAGCACTAGTGAGATCGCAAGAGATTTAGTCATCCTCTCTACCTTCTCTTCGGACTTCCAGAATGTCGCGCCGGCAGCCACAAGGCTGCCCAGGAGTCCGACGCAAAATACGAGAGCGACCGTAGTGGGGTTTGAAAACCGGCTGACTTTGCGGAAACTGGTACTCGTGGAGGTATGCATATACTGCCCACCATTCTCGGCAACGCGGCGGAAGATTCGCCGCGATTTGCCATCTTCTGAATCGTATACGCCATCAGCGACACGTCGGTAGCGCTTGTTGCCGATGTGTAGATATCCATCGTGATCCGCGCGGACTGTCGTTGTGTCGAATGCAGCGAAGATAGCTGCGCCCCCGCGTATGGCCCGCCGCTCTGCCCAGTACACTCCAGCGACCTCGGCAGCATCAACGACCATGCCGTCAGGCGCCTCGCCCGAGAAGGACGGAAGCTCGATCGGGCCAATCAGCGCGGTCTGGAATGAGGGGATTCTTTCTCGCTTTGCGTCCAATGCAGCGTTCTCGAAATGCACCTCTTCTGTTGGGATCAACCGGCCAAGCCCAAACAGTTGTCCAATGAGGTCGCTGACTGACGGCTCAGGCGAGGCACCGATCGTTGAGAGCATAATGCCGGCGTTGCTATCTGGAAGTACGGCCAACATTGAGCGAGTGCCCGGTAGGCCGCAGCCGTGAGAAACAACCCGCTGACCGCCATGGGTATTCAGATAAAAATGCAGGCCCATTCCAGGATCTGCCGGATGGTGACCAAAATGGCGCCGATGAAGTTCCCTGCGCCCCGCGGCAGACAGCACATCCTCATATCTATCCTGCTCGTTTGCGTGAAATGCTGCATACTTCAGCATATCCACCGTGGTGGAGATGATGCCGCCGGATGCGGCCGTTAGCGGATGCTTGGGATAGAAACGAATCTGCTGCAATTCGCCGTTTGGGAATCGACCGTAGGGTGCTGCAAGATTTTCGGGGGCAGGCGCCGAGTGGTGTAGCATAGAGGAAGACATGTCCAGCGGTTGGAGAATTTTCTCATCCAAATAATCGCCTAGCGGCACGCCGGTGATGTCCTCGATTAGAATGCTCTCAAGGGCAACACCCAGGTTAGCATACTGCCCTACTTGGCCCGGGGGGCGTTCGATGTTTTCGACGAAAAATTCGCTGATCTCTGCCGGTCCCATCGTCATAGTTGTAGTTGCTTTGGTGCCCTGTGGTCTGAAGTGTCCCGCCATCCCAGAGCTGTGTGTCAACAGTTGACGAATAGTTACTCGTGCACCATCGGGCGGCGGCAGCCGATAGCGCTTAAGGTATTTGTTCACCGGGTCGTCTAGGGATTGGATGGCGCCGCTTTCGACAAGTTGCATCATTGCGGTGGAGGTGAACGTCTTGGATGTAGAGCAAACACGAAACCGCGTTTGGGCCGGATCAACCGGGGTGCCACGAGCCTCGTCTTGGTATCCATAACCCTTGAGAAAAACGATCTCTCCATCCTGTACAACGCCAAAGGATGCGCCGGTGATAGTACCGTCGCGGAGCTCCTGCTCAAAGTACTCGTCGGCCCATGCTCGAACAGTATCTTCACTAAATATTAGTTTCGCGGGGCTTAGAGGCGCATAACCCAGCAGTAAAAGAATAGCGGAATAAACAGTGCGCATTATGTGCCGCTTTGAGATAAATCTTTATACAAAGGCATTTTACTTGACTCAGGTGCCTTTCGCTAGCACGTGCTTGATGAGTTGTTAGATCCTGCTGTTGAGGACTATCAAGGGCGGTTGATCTGTGCCGGTTCTTTCCCAAGTTTTGCAAGTACGGCAATGAGAAGCCTTTGGCGTGTGAGCATATGATAAGCGCTTTGGATTGAACTTGGATTGGATGTCACGATATCATTTCGGGTAGGCGAGTTGCTCTCTGTGCAGTGACACATTACATCCATGTAAGGGTGTGTGGGTGCCATCCCGTCCGGCAAATAAAGTAGGGAATCCAAAATCATGTCGAAAAGTGTTCGCAAACAAGCGCAGGAAGAGGAATCTTACTTCGATCTCATCGATGTCCTAATTGATGACTGGCATAGAGAGCGCCCAGACCTAGATCCCGATTCTATGAACGTTGTTGGCCGTATTTTCCGTGTCAGTCGCCAGCTGAATGACAGAATGCACGAGATCTTGCAGCCCCATGGACTGCTATATTCAGAGTTTGATGTACTCGCGACTTTGCGCCGTTCGGGGGACCCGTATGAACTGACACCGACGCAGCTTCAGGACGCAGTAGTATTGACGTCCGGGGCAATGACCGCACTGCTAGACAGGCTTACATCTCGCAAGCTGATCAAGCGTAATCGTAATGCGGAAGACCGGCGCTCTACTACAGCGCAACTCACCGGCAAAGGCCTCAATCTCGCTAACAAACTCATCGGGCTCCGATTCGAAGAGGCAGCGCTAGTCTGTAGAGGGCTTAACAAGTCAGATCGAAACGAGCTGGCGCGCATATTGAGAGCTATGGAGCACTCGCTGCACTCAGTTTGAGTGCTGAATCCTGCATCAAGCCGGCGCGTACGCCCGCTTATCGCGCCTGCAGTGCGCACCTAGCTGATGAGTGTGAATAGGCCAACGCCAATAAATGTACCAATCACATAGCCCAAAATGCCGGTCATCACCGCCGGTACAAGGAGGGAGCGCCAGCCAAAAAGCCCGGCGATCGCTGCGGCAACCGGTGGCCCCAGGATACAGGCAACCGATGCCATCAGTAGCTCCGCATAGTTGAGCTTGAGGAGTCTGCCCGCCAGGTACAAGAACAAGAAGTGACCGAAGAAGATGAACAGGATCAAGCCGACCATGCTCGGAGAGTCATTAACTAGGTTTGGAAGGCTCACATCGACGCCAATGGCGATGAAAAAAAAGTACATCAGCATCATCGCGATCAGCTCTTC
>JBCDFM010000350.1:0-4100 GCA_039178015.1 Pseudomonadota bacterium | reverse complement strand
TCGCGCGGAACGCTTAGCGGGTGAGCTGTGGGGCGCACCCTGGTGTGGTTTTTCAGTGCAGGGATCTTCCCACGGCAACCATGCAATCGCGATGTCGATCGGTAAACCGGGCGACAAGGTGATTGTCTCACGCACTCTCCATAAGTCACTTTTTTTCGGCCTAGTCGTCGCCGGTTTAGTGCCAATCTGGGTTCGCCCTAATGTCGACGCCCAGACGGGTTTACCTGCTGGAATCTCAGTGTCTAGTATTGAGCACGCACTCGTTGAACACCCCGACGCGCGTGCAGTGATGATTGTCGAACCAAGCTATATCGGCGGTCTATCCGATATAAAAGGCATCGCTGATCTCGCCCACAAACACAGCATTCCACTATCCGTCGATGCTGCCTGGGGCGCACACCTGGGTTTTCACCCCGATCTACCCCAGCATGCAATGCAGCTAGGTGCAGACATCATGGTAACCAGCATCCACAAACATCTGACAGGCTTTACCCAATCTTCTCTGGTACTGGCACGCGATACCTATATCGACCTGGAAAGACTGGAGGCGGCCTTCGAAGGCTTACATACCACCAGCCCCTCAGGTGCGATCCTCGCGTCTATCGACAGAGCTCGCGCCTTGCTAGAGACTGATGGAGAAAAACTGCTCAGCAACGCCATCAGGCTCACAAATGAGGCGGCCGATCGCTTTCGCAGCGTTCCGGGACTGGGGGTAGTGGCATGCGACACTGTCGAACGCTGTCCAGCACTCTTCGCCCATGATCCTACAAGAATCGTACTCACACTTGCCGGTACCGGGGCTAATGGTCACCGGGTAGCCGATCTACTGGAGAGCCGGGGCGTACATCTTGAATTTGCCGACCGGGACAATCTATGCCCGCACATTACTCTTGCAGACACCGATACCAGCATTGGGCATATGGTGGTCGAAATCATCCGCGCGATCGAGGAACAGCGCGACGAGCCACGTGCGCCAATACCCCTGACATCCTGGACCGTTACTCCGGATACGGTACTGTCACCGCGGGACGCCTTTTTTGCCGACCATGAGCGTATTGACGCTAAGCATGCTATCGGCAGAGTCGCGGCGGAGAGCGCTGTGCCCTATCCCCCCGGGATTCCAGCGCTAGCACCGGGAGAACGGATCAGCGAATCGATTCTTGAAGCTCTACAGGCTGAGGCCGCAAGCGGTTCACGTATTGCCTACTGCGGTGACCCGTCGCTAAAAACTGTACTCGTCGTAAAAGAGGCTTGCTGACCCCTTAGCTTTCTGCCCTAGCGCGCTCTTTCAACAGTGCAACGCTGGCCGCCGGATTTAACAGCTGAATCGTGCGGCTCGCCAGTTCCCTAGCTTCACTGCCATCGAGAATCAGCTGCCGCAGTTCTGCGGTAGTGAGATCCGGATTCAATGCCAACAGCTTTGCCGCCAGGTTCAGAACCTGTGGTGATGACATCGACGTGCCGCTAAGCCTGATTCGATTGCCGCCTGGAACATAGCTTTCAACCTCGAAACCGTTGGCGTAAATATCGACTTTGCCCAGGCTGGTGAAACTGGTTTCGTCGCCGGCTGCATCGACGGCGCCAACGCTGATGATGTTTGGAAATTCATAGCTGCTGGGATAAAACTCATCGAACATTACATCATTGTCGGAGTTGCCGGCGGAGGTGATAAACAGAATATCGTCCGCACCTTGAATGGCGCCACGCAATGCTGCATTCACGATATTGAATATCTGCCGCGCCAGCACCTTGCGCTCCTCGACAGTACCGCCGGCGTTATTCGCTTCAAGCGCTTCCTCAATGCCGCCGAGAGAACCGCCCCAACTCATGTTCACGGCGCGAACCCCATGCATCTTAAAATACTCAATCACCTCGCGAAACATCTTTGCATCAGCCTCGGCCTTCTCCAGAGAGGGTTCTTGAGGGATTAAGGTATGACCATAGGTCATACGCGCGACGAGGATTCTAATAAAGGGATTACCCTCTACAGCAATACCCGCCACGTGCGTACCATGGGCGTAGTTACCATAAACATTGAGTGACTCTAGAAAGCCCTTGACCTGCTCTTGTTCCAATGAGGCGAGCTTCTTGCGCAGTTCGCCAGCTTCCTCACTGTCAATGTTTGACTGAATGTCACCCAGCCCTTTTGTCTGCCGCTGCATAACTTCGACATCGTCTTCAAATTCGCCCACAGGATAGAGCAACGAAGACTCCCTATTAGCGTAAAGATCGTAGGCGATCCCATGGACATCATCGATATAGCTATTGTTATCGTTGTCCCGGTTACTGCCTGCGACCTCATTTGGGTTACGCCACAGAACTGGCTGAAACGTGCCAATGCTGGTATCCACACCGGAATCCCATATCGCGACGGTAACAGGCGTCGCATCAGCACTCTCTGCCAGATTGTATTGTCTGGTCTCCCAAATATCAGGCTTGGCGACATCGTGTTCGGTGATGTAGGCCGAGTACACCTCATTCAGCAGTGGCGCATCGCGCAGAAAGTGATCCAGGGTGAAGCTCGTCCCGACCAGTGCAGAGGCAATATCGTAGCTAATTTGCCCATTATTTTTATCGACAATGGGTTGATACGACGAATCAAGGGATCCCATCACCAAAGCCTCGCTAAGGATCTCGGTGCGACCCTTAGCGCTCTTGATATTGTCCTGCACGAGCTCATACTGCAGCGCTTCAAGGCTGCTTTCTAGATTGGCTCTCAGACTGGTGCTTAGATCTTTCTCAGAGAGCCGCGCTTGGGCCAAAGCCTCACCGTATAAGCCCATCGTCAATGCCGTGGCTTCTTTGCTCTCCAGCGCCCGCTGTTTCTGTAGGAGATCAAGATAGTCCTGCCATCGGTCTTCCAGCAGCGCAATGACGCCCAACACGCTGTAAAAATCCTGCACCGTGCTATCGTCGGTGATCTCGTAATTCTCGAGATTAGCGAGGATGTCGGCTTCCACTTCGTTCGCCAGCGCGAGTAAGATCTCACGGTTTTCTGGCGAGTATAATTCGGTTACTGGAACGTCCAGCTGATAGGTATGCCGCGGGAGATCATCCTTTCTGGCCACGACGGTCTTTTCATGGGGCTCTTTTGCGGCTGACGCGGCGTGGACTGAAAAAGCCGTGGGGCAAACAAAAATCGCAAATAGGCCCGTGACAGCAAAGACACGGGGGCATAGGCGCTTAAATACCATTCAAAAATCTCCTACGAGAGAGACCGAGTTCCTGATGATTACCGAAGCACGGCATAGTGCAGTTTTCGCTAGACAATATACCCTTGAAGCGGCGTCAAAAACCACCCGGGCGAATCGGAGAGTGCGAGAGCGCACCGCTTAACGCGGTAAGCTGTTAAGAAGAGATCTGTGAGGATACCCAATGACAGGTTATGGCGGGTCTCGAAGTCGAAACCGCCGATACACCCGAGCTAAACAAGCATAGGACCCTGCCAGCGAAGACGTATCCCTGGGGGCGAACTTTTAAACATTCTGCGTTACCCCGGCGGCGAGGTCAGCAGGACTGATTGCTGTGCTCGTTCTGCTCTACGTTTTGCTTTTCCTGCCATAAACCCAATGCAAGAATGGACGAGTAGATGAATAAGATACATGCCATGTCTATCACCTCTAACGCTTGTTAAAACCACATCAGCTGCCTCATACTGCTGACGATGATAGCCTAGGCCTTTCATTTTTGAATTAAAATGGCCAAAAATGCTCTGGTATGTTGCAAAAATGGGCATGCCTGCCTAGTCACAATCCAAGGAGCGTTGTCATGCTACCAATCCGACACTGGCTGACGCTCTTCATGATCCTCTATCACTATGCCATCAATGCTCATGCAGACCATGCATACTCATGTTTGGAGCAGGCCGCGCATCGTCAGTTTGATTTCTGGATCGGTCGCTGGCAGGTGACCGATCAATCTGGGGACGAAACGCTAGGCCACAACACCATTACTATTGAAGAGGGTGGATGCATGCTAAGAGAGCAGTGGCAGAGTCTCTCAGGTGGCAGCGGCAGCAGTATTAACTATTTCCATCCACTGGACGGTCAATGGCATCAGCTCTGGATAGATGCGGGTACTTCAATTATCGATATACGGGG
>JBCDFM010000349.1:0-4136 GCA_039178015.1 Pseudomonadota bacterium | reverse complement strand
GAGGGCGTAGAGCCCAGACATCTGGACTTGAGACCTTTTATTCTCCAGGGCAACAAAACCTGGGTGACGCCAGGCGGTTTGACTCGTGTGGCCCTCGTGAAGGGGTCGCTGGTGGTCAACTCCTCCCAGGGAGGGGGAAGCAAGGACACGTGGATCGTGCAGAGTAATCAATCATGATGCTCTCCAGAGTAGCAGAGCGACTGTACTGGATGGCCAGATATCTGGAGCGGACAGAAAATACGGCGCGTCTTACCCAGGCCTATACACATTTAATTATGGATATTCCGGCTGGCTCTGAACCGGGATGGGATATTCTTGTACATATCCTTGACGGCGGCCACCAGTTTGGCGAGGGACGAGCTTTCAGCGAGCAGAACGTCTTGAAATTCTTGATTGGCGATGAAGAAAACCCCAGCAGCATCCCGTTTTGCGTCAAAGCCGCGAGAGAAAATGTACGCACCACACGAGATGTGCTGCCTGAGGAACTCTGGGAACATGTGAACGAGCTGTATCTGTTTTCGCAGGAACAAGCCTCCAAATCCGTCGGGCGTCGCAATCGCCACGGCTTTCTCGAGGAGGTCATTAGTCGCTGTCAGCTTATCAATGGGCTACTGATGACGACCCTGTGCAGAGATCACGCCTATCGCTTCGTGAAATTGGGATACCTCCTGGAACGCGCCGATATGACGACTCGAATCATCGACGTGGGAGCAGGTGCGTTGCTCAGTAATGAGCGACTCAACGAGGCGGTAGACGCTTTGATTTGGGCGAGCCTGCTGCGGTCGCTATCGGCCATGGACAGCTATCGCCGTACCGTCGGCCCTTTGGTAGAGGGCAGCGCTGTCGTCAATTTCGTATTTTGCGATGCGTCGCTACCGCGCTCGCTGCGTTTCTGTCTGGACGGCATTAGACGCGAACTCGTGCCCTTGAAGAACAATGAAGAGGCGGTCAGAGTTCTTGATCGCACGCGACGCAGTTTATCGCGTTTCAATTCGGAAAAAGCGGGGCGCGACGAGCTCCATCGATTTATTGACCGCTTCCAGACGGGGCTAAACACACTCAGTGGTGTGATCAGCACTCGCTGGTTTATGCCGCTAAACACCTAGCCATAATATCTCAACCGCAGGGACCCCAATCGGAACTTGAGTAATGACCATTCGCGTTGCACTTAATCATCGCACCTCCTATCGATTCGATAGACCAGTCGCGTTGTCGCCCCATACCATTCGCCTGCGTCCAGCTCCGCACTCTCGCACGCCGATTCACAGCTACAGCTTGAATATAACGCCCGAAAAGCACTTCATAAATTGGCAGCAGGATGCATTTGGCAACTACCTGGCGCGTCTGGTCTTTCCTGAAAAAAGCGCCCGCTTCGAGGTAGACGTAGAAGTCATAGCGGATATGACAACAATCAATCCCTTTGATTTTTTTGTCGAGGAAGACGCTCAGGACTACCCGTTTGACTATGAAACCCAGGTTTTGAGCGAGCTACAACCTTACCTCGAAAAGCTGGAGGGCGGCCCGAAATTCAAACGCTTCTTGGAGGGTATTGATACCAAAAAGCAGACCGTGAACGATTTTCTGGTGTCGGTCAATCAGCGAGTTCAGCAAGAAATCGAATACCTGCTGCGGCTCGAACCAGGTATTCAATCGCCGGAAGAAACGCTCACTAAAGCCAAAGGCTCTTGCCGTGACTCTGCCTGGTTGTTGGTGCAGCTTCTCAGATATCTGGGCCTGGCGGCTCGCTTCGTTTCGGGCTACCTGGTGCAGCTGAAGCCCGATGAAAAATCCCTAGATGGACCTTCCGGTGCGGCACAAGATTTCACAGATTTACATGCGTGGTGCGAAGTTTTTCTGCCGGGCGCAGGGTGGGTAGGCCTAGACCCGACCTCGGGCCTGTTTGCCAGTGAGGGGCATATTCCATTGGCCTGCACACCCGACCCGAAATCAGCCGCTCCGATTGAAGGCAGCACCGACCCTTGTGAAGTCAAGTTTGACTTCAGCAATACGGTAGAGCGAATCCTGGAGGACCCTAGAGTTACTAAGCCCTACAGTGAAGCGCAATGGCAGCACATCCTTGCACTGGGTGCGGCTGTGGACAGGGAATTTCAGGACAATGATGTGCGCCTGACCATGGGCGGCGAACCCACTTTTGTGTCGATCGATGATATGGAGTCTGATCAGTGGAATACCGCCGCGCTGGGTAATGACAAACTCAGTCTTGCCAAGACTTTGCTGCTACGCTTGCGAGACCGGTTTGCGCCAAATGGGTTGCTGCACTACGGCCAAGGAAAATGGTACCCCGGCGAAGAGGTGCCGCGCTGGGCACTGGGCGTGTTCTGGCGCAAGGATGGTCAGCCGCTATGGCAGCATCCTGATCTCTTGGCACGCATAGACAAGGACTACGGACACGACATTAAGACCGCAAAGCGTTTCGGTCACCACCTCTGTGACCTCTTAGCACTGCCGCGTCGATGCAACCAACCGGCCTATGAAGATGGGCTGTACTACCTGATGCAGGAGCAGAATCTTCCTAAAAACCTGGACGTGCTCGCCCAGAAACTGAAGGGAAATCTGGACAGACGTCGACTGGCACGCTTAATTGAGCGCGGCTTCGATGTTCCTTCAGGCATGGTTATCCCTCTCGCTCGCAGCATGGGTTGGCCAGTCGCAGAGACGGACAAACGCTGGCGCAGCAGCCTGTGGCCGATGAAGCGGGAACGCATCATTCTAATACCAGGCGATTCTCCGATGGGTTTTCGCTTGCCATTGAACGACCTGCCGATGCTGGCCCGCAAAGCTGACCATATCAGACCCGAGCGAGACCCCTTCGAACCCAGAGAGGAGCTCGCGGCTCGCGATGACATGCACTTTGCCACTGATGGCGAGGCATCGGAGAGTGGACTGCCTAACGAAGACGATTTTGAAGCGGTTGTGCGTATGGCGCTGTGCTTGGAAGTCCGTTCGGGCCGACTACACATCTTCCTGCCGCCAATGGAATATCTGGAAGACTACGTAGAATTGATCGCTGCAATCGAAGAGACGGCAGTAGCGCTAAAGACGCCAGTCACGATCGAAGGCTATGAACCGCCCAAAGATCCACGCCTCCAAAAACTGTTAGTCACACCGGATCCAGGTGTAATCGAAGTAAACGTCCATCCGGCCAACAGCTGGCAGGAACTCGTGGACAACACGACAGCTCTTTATGACGAAGCGCGCTTATCGAGATTGTCCACAGAGAAGTTCATGCTGGATGGGCGACATACCGGCACTGGTGGTGGTAATCACGTCACGCTGGGCGGAGCCAGCCCTGCAGATAGCCCTCTGCTGCGGCGTCCCGACCTACTGCGCAGTATGATCACCTACTGGCAGCATCACCCCAGCCTGTCATATCTTTTTTCCGGCATGTTCATCGGACCGACCAGCCAGGCACCCAGAGTGGACGAGGGTAGAGACGAGATGCTCTATGAACTGGAGGTGGCTTTTTCGCAAATGTCAGAAGGAGAAGTGCCCCAGCCTTGGCTTGTAGACAGACTATTGCGCAACTTGCTGATTGACGTCACGGGCAACACACATCGAGCGGAGTTTTGTATCGATAAACTGTATTCACCCAATTCTGCTACCGGTCGCCTGGGCATACTGGAGTTCAGAGGCTTCGAAATGCCGCCCCACAGTCGCATGGCCCTGGTTCAGGCGTTGTTGCTGCGCACTCTGGTCGCCCGCTTTTGGCGTAAGCCCTACACCAAACCACTGGTCCGCTGGGGCACGGAGCTGCATGACCGGTTTATGCTGCCGCACTACATTTGGCAGGACATGAGGTTCGTTGTCGAGGACCTTCAGTCTCACGGTTATGCCTTTGAGGTTGAGTGGCTGCTACCGTTTGAGGAATTTCGTTTTCCACACTACGGTCGGGTGCAGCTAGGTGATATTGAACTGGAGCTGCGCTGGGCGGTGGAACCCTGGCATGTGCTGGGCGAAGAGACCACCAGTTTTGGCACCTCACGCTATGTCGATTCATCAGTGGAACGGCTACAGTTACGCGTAACTGGTCTCGTTGAAGGCCGCTATGTTCTGGCTTGCAACGGTCGACGCGTGCCGATGCGACCGACCGCGAACGCAGGTGAGTACATCGGTGG
>JBCDFM010000348.1:0-4173 GCA_039178015.1 Pseudomonadota bacterium | reverse complement strand
GCCCATCAGGTACAGCCCATTCTCACTTGATCACCCGCACCCCGCTAACTCCCTGTATCATTCACAGATATAACCACGAATAAGCGCTGTCTCAGGCTAGCATGGCTTGGACTGGCATTGCTGTGAAACGTATTCGCGAAAGGCCGAAACTGACTCACAAGGTCATTAGACCTTTCGGTTAACACGCTCATTTAGGACGCCGCGGACAGGGCAAATAAATGCAATCGTGTCGGGACGCCCGAACGCACAACTCTGCCGAGCGCTCAATGCATTCTCGCCGAGATAGGCTAAGATGATTTAGTTGAAACAGAGTGCGTATGGCATTGATGTATTTACTGCTGCTGATCTTTGGTTTGATTTGCCTGTTTGTAGGCATTGCAAGTTTACGTAAGGATCGGGGGATTTATGCGCGTGGCGTCAAGAAAGCAGCCGTTGTTGTTGCTATCGAAGAAACGTCTTTTTCAGGTACGAACACCCGCATGGCGCAAGGTTTTCATGCAATTTACTGCTACAAGGACGGGCACGGTAAAGAGCATCGTCTCACCGGTAACAGGAAGTCGACATCGCGCGATAACTTCGCTCTAGGGGAGCGAAAGACGGTAATCTTCTATCCACAAGCTCCGTCAGAGGCGTTGGACCAACCATACAAAGTTTACTCCACTTCAGTGGTCTATCTCATTGGTTCTATTGCGTTGATCGGAGTCGGTTTATCCGGATTTTTTGGCACCTAGAGGCTAACTGCTCGCACAGGTGTTTACGAGAGTCATCTTGAAATCCCCTACGCGCCCGTCCCCACGTATTCGAAGCAAGCGTCTTTGATCGGTTCCTTAGAAAATCACCCATAGACAAGTCGTAGCGCCAACTTGAAACATCGCAATTGACAAACTCACACAAAACCGGAGATTCTTTGACGATGATCATAAGTCTTACAACACGCAAAGTCGTTCGCTGTTTTACCTTGCTGCTGTTAGGTCTCAGCTTCTTCAGCGTCACGGCACAGCCAGAGTCAGTATGGGACGTAAAGGCGATACCTTCGCCCGAGACCATATGGGACATAAAAGCGGTCGGTACAGACGGTGAGCTAATCGACGTCAAAGCTTTCGAGGAGTTGGGTAACCCCTACGTTCTGGACGTAAAAGCGAATCAAGCGGGTAAACTGCTGCCCATCAAAATTCTGTCCAACGAAAAACCCTTTGCTCCCGTAAAAGCAGTTCAAGAAGACGGAACAATTTTAGACGTCAAAGCCATCACACCGGACGGTCAGAAGCTTGACGTCAAAGGCACCAGTTTGAATGGCAAAATTTTCGATATTAAGGCTATCGCGCCTGATGGCGAACTCATCGATATCAAGGCGATTTGGCTCGATGGCACGATTCGCGATATCAAGGGCCTGAAAATGCATTCAGGCAAAACGGAAGGCGAGATCTTTGACGTCGAATTCTTTGCAAACGTCAAAGCCTTGGCCCCACCACAGTAGGGTTAAACTCAATTCTCAAGAGGGAACAATAATGAAGATAGTTCGTGATTGGACAATCGGGGCGATCGCGTTTCTTGTAAGTGCGACTGCCGCCGGCGAGGTGGTCGTTATCAATCAGGCAATCTCTGAGCAGGAAGTGAGGGCTGCACAAGACTCATGGTGCAACGCCCTGTTGGATATCAGCAAGACTTACGCTGATGACGGACACACGGCGGCTAAGGCATTGACCGAGAAGATTATCGATAATGCCTATGCTTATCAGTCCGGCGTTGTCCTCTTCAAGCCCACGCTGGCTACCAACCCACAGACCTTCCGGACAACGCGCGCAGGGGCCGTATCGTATTTCGTTGGGGGAGACCCCTCCTTTCCGGACGACGACGGATTTGCGATTAAAGATTGGAAAAACTGCGAAGTGCAGAACGCTGCGATGTTCATTTTTGGCGACAGCGCGACGTCAATGGGCAAAGTGCATTTCACTGACGGAGACAACAACACAACTTCCGTCGACAAAACCTGGGTCTTTATCAAGGATGACTTAGAGACTCTCCGCATCGCAGCCCATCACTCTTCGCTTGAGTACCAACCGGAATGAATCTCGTCTAGCGTGCGGCATGACCTATCAGCACGTTCGTGCGCTAGACTGGCGCCGAGAGGTGAAATCGCATCTTACGGGCATATTCATCTTCTTCTGCGTCAGGCTTTGACATTGTCGCCATCCCGCAGAGAAAAACGCTTCTCGAGCTATCATCCAATCCGGAACCTAATATGAACACGACCGGCAGCCTCTGCCCCACCATTTTAGGGCTACCGGTCATCGGTGGCGGATAGATCAGGAAAAGCACTCGACCAAAACTTCTGCGCAGACTGCAGTAAGTCACTACGGATTACGTAGTAACTGCATTGGGCGTCGTGCGGCTATAGCCGCACTCCAATCCAGCACCTATACTTTCCTGCATGGAGCATCAAAAACCGAATTACGTCATCGTGGTCAAGCAGGATTGCCCCACCTGCGTTTTGGTGGCGCCTGTTATCGCAAAGGCGCAGTCTCTGGGCAAACCGGTTGATGTATGGTGTCAGGACGACCCAGTCTTTTCCGAAGACATCGAAAATGTTGGCGACGATCAACAGCTAGAACACTCCTGGCGCTGGAAGATCGAGACAGTCCCCACCCTTATACGCCTGAATAACGATGCCGAAGTGGAGCGCACAGTCGGTTGGGATCAGGATGCATGGCAACGCGTTTTAGAACTAGATGAGATACCGGATGGATTGCCCGCATTTCGGCCAGGCTGTGGCTCTATGAGCGTAGCGCCGGGTATGCCCGAGACGCTAGCACTTCGTTTTGGCGACGTCTCATTAGCTTCTCGCCGTATCGAAGTGGGTGACTTAGAAGATCCAGTAGAAGCCTGTTTTGAGCGCGGCTGGAGCGATGGCTTACCGTTGGTGCCACCCACAGAGCTTCGAGTTGTTCGCATGTTGGCCGGATCAAAGCGCGATCCCACTGAGGTCGTAGGCGACGTACCGCCGGATTTACAGCCCTGCACAATCGAGAAAATCGCAGTGAACGCTGTTATGGCAGGCTGCAAACCCGAATACCTGCCGGTTGTCATCGCCGCGGTGGAGGCGGCACTCATGGATGCCTTTTGCATGCACGGGTTGCTGGCAACCACCTGGTTTTCAGGACCCATGGTGATCGTCAACGGTCCTGTGGCTCGAGCTATCGGCATGAATAGTAGTGGCAACGCACTGGGACAGGGTAACCGCGCGAATGCCACCATCGGGCGCGCGCTACAGTTGGTCATTCGCAACATCGGTGGGGGCCGGCCAGGCGGCGTAGACCGCTCGACTTTAGGCAACCCTGGCAAGTACACATTTTGCTTTGCCGAAGATGAGGAAAACTCCTGTTGGGAATCGCTGTCGGTGCAGCGGGGTTTCGCCCCGGGGGCGTCCACCGTCACGCTATTCGCCGCCGACGGTGTGCAAGGCTTCGCCGATCAAAAGTCGCGAGAGCCACACTCATTGTGCCGCTCACTGGCTGCTAGCCTGATGACAGTGGGACATCGTAAATTCGCCTGTATGAGCGATGTCTTTATAGTGCTCTCGCCTGAACATCAGCGCGTATTTGCTCAGGCGCAGTGGAGTAAACAACAGGTCATCGACCAATTAATGTCGCTCACCACGCGCCAGGGCAGCGAACTGATGAGTGGCGTAGACGGCATTGCAGAAGGTATGCCAGAATTCCTACGTGAAGCCGAGCTGCCGAAGTTTAAACCGGGTGGCCTCAACATCGTAAGGGCCGGCGGCGAGGCAGGTCTTTTTTCGGCGATCATCAGTGGCTGGCTCGCCAGCGGCGATTTTGGCAGTGCACCGGTTACCAAGGAGGTAATGGCATGAGCGACGTACTAGTTGATCCGACATCTGAGCTGAGCCCAACCGCTCGAACCGTATTGCCGAGACTCGAGTCGTTGGAGGGCAAAACGATTGCGCTTCTGGACATCAACAAGCCTCGTGGGGATAAGCTGCTCGATCGCATTGAAACGCTATTCGCCGAGCGTGGTGTTGCGGTGCGCCGCTACAGCAAGCCGACAATGACCCGCGTTGCACCGCTTGAGGTCAAGCAACAGATCAGCGCCCAGTGCGACGCTGTTATCGAGGCACTTGCCGACTGAGGTTCGTGCACGTCGTGCAGTTTGCAT